>CALXWX010000001.1 GCA_944392565.1 uncultured Alphaproteobacteria bacterium
CGGTGGTTTATTTTCGGCATTTATTTTTTCATTCTATGCCTTAATTTTGGCATATTTCCCGCGCAATTGTCAATCCCATTTTTATTTGTTTTTTAATAACAATTCCCCCCAAAATTATGGGGGGGGGATTGTTTTATTTTACCGTTAATTCTTTACCATGAACATCAACATATACGGTGCTGCCTTCACCAACTTGTCCCGACAAAATTAAATCCGCAATTTTGTCTTCGACCGCCGATGTAATCAGTCGCTTTAACGGGCGCGCACCAAACACTGGGTCATATCCATTATCGCCCAGCCATTTAATTGCCTTGTCCGATACTTCTAAACTAATACGGCGTTCTGCCAGACGCTTTTCTAAATTGCGCAATTGGATTTTCACAATACCCGCCATGACATCTTTGCCCAATGGGTTAAAGAACACGATTTCATCAATACGATTGATGAATTCTGGACGGAATTGTTTTTTTACCGCGTCCATGTCTGGCAAATTGCTGGTCATTATTATGATTGTGTTTGTAAAGTTCACAACATGACCCTGACCATCTGTTAAGCGCCCATCATCCAATATTTGCAAGAAAACATTAAACACATCTGGGTTTGCCTTTTCTATTTCGTCAAACAGCAAAACTTGATATGGACGCCGGCGTACACTTTCGGTCAACACGCCGCCCTGTTCATAACCAACATATCCCGGGGGACTGCCAATCAGACGCGACACCGAATGCGGTTCCATATATTCACTCATATCAATACGGGTCATTGCGGTATCGTCATTAAACAGATATTCTGCCAATGCCTTGGCAACTTCGGTTTTACCGACACCGGTCGGCCCCAAGAACATAAAACTGCCTGCTGGGCGATGCGGATCAGACAATCCCGCCCGACTGCGCCGAATCGCACGTGCAACGACAGTTAATGCATGATCCTGACCAACAACGCGTTTGCGCAATTCGTCTTCGATATTCAACAGTTTTGATTGTTCTTCGATACTCAATTTATCCGCCGGCACACCGGTCCATTTACTGACCACAGCAGCGATATGTTCTGGCAACACTGTTTTATATTCGCGCGCATCCGCATTCATTTTGCGAATTTCTTCTTCCAGTTCTGGAATTTTTCCATACTGTAATGCAGACGCCTTTTCATAATCACCATTACGCATTGCGGTGGCAACTTCGGCTTTGGCGGCATCCAGTGCCGCCATCGCATCCGACAGCGCCCGCATCTTTGATTGTTCTGCACGCCACGCGGCGGTTAATTTTTCTGATTCCGCCTGGGTTTCTTTGATAATCGCATCCAGTTCTTTTAAGCGTTTTTTTGAATCTTCATCTTTTTCTTTCTTTAATGCCTGTTGTTCGATTTTTAATTGCATTAAATGTCTGTCAACTTCATCCAGTTTTTCTGGCTTTGACGCAATTTCAATACGAACACGGGCGGCGGCTTCATCAATCAGGTCAATCGCCTTGTCTGGCAAGAATCTGTCTGTGATATATCGATTCGATAACCGCACCGCCGACACCAACGCCGCATCAGAAATACGCACACCGTGATGACCCTCGTATTTTTCTTTTAATCCGCGCAGAATTGATATTGTATCATCAACTGTTGGTTCATCGACATAGACCGGCTGGAACCGGCGTGCCAACGCGGGATCTTTTTCAATATATTGACGATATTCGTCCAGTGTTGTCGCCCCCAAACAGTGTAATTCACCGCGCGCCAACATGGGCTTTAACAAATTACCGGCATCCATAGATCCTTCGCCTTTACCGGCGCCAACCAATGTGTGCAGTTCATCAATGAACAAAATAATTTGCCCGTCTGAATCTTTGACCGCCTTTAATATCGCTTTCAGGCGTCCTTCGAATTGACCGCGAAACATTGCGCCCGCCATCAGCGCCCCCATATCCAGCGATAATAATTTCTTTTTTAATAAGTTTTCCGGTACATCACCTGACACGATACGCTGTGCCAGCCCTTCGACAATTGCGGTTTTTCCAACCCCCGGATTACCGATTAACACCGGGTTATTTTTTGTACGGCGTGATAATACCTGAATTGTGCGACGAATTTCTTCATCACGACCAATAACTGGGTCCAGCTTGCCATCAGCCGCCAATTTAGTAAAATCAGTCGTATATTTTGCAATCGCCTGTTCGGGCGTTTCTTGCATTTCATCTGGATTCATGTTTAAAAATCCCCCTTGTTATATTTAATTTTCCCTATATATAGTATCAAAATATGCATTTTCAAGGTACAGGAATCAAAACATTGATTTTTTTATATAACTGGATATTGTAAATTTTTATGATATAATAATACAGTTAAGCCAAATTTTAGGAAACAATAAAACAATTCTTGACTTTTGGCGAATTTTGGTATAAATTATGCCGCAGTTATTAAAGGATTATAATATGCCACGCGTATGTAAAGTTACAGGCAAGAAAACCCAGGTTGGGATGAATGTATCCCATTCGGATCGCCATACAAAGCGTACTTTTCTGCCTAATTTGCAAAAATTAAAATTTCACAGTGATATTTTGAATCGCGATTTTTCATTGCGTATTTCAACGGCGGGTTTGCGTACATTGACCAAACATGGTGGTCTGGACGCATATGTGATGTCAAAATCACCGTCCCGTTTAACCCCAGAAATGGCGGCAATTAAAAAGGCGATTAACAAAAAAATTGGCAAACCAGAAAAGCCAGCAAAAAAACCAGCACACAAGGCGAATCGCAGTGCGCGTCTGGTAAAAAAGGTTGATGCCAAGAAAGCAGCGGCGAAATAAAAACCGACCGTATTGCATTTTGGCCCCGTGGCGGAATTGGTAGACGCGCTTGACTCAAAATCAAGTTCTGCAAGGAGTGTCGGTTCGAGTCCGACCAGGGCCACCAAAAATATAAACCACCACCAGGTGGTTTTTTTTTTATTTATTCCCGCATTTGACATAAAAGAATCTCACTGGATCGCCACGGTCGCACCGCTCCCTCGCGATAACAAAGAGGACATCAACGATAATAAATAAAAAAATCGCCCAAAAGGGCGATTTTTTATTAACTAGAAACCAAAAACCATTCTTTGTTTTGACTGGCGCTTTTTTTCATTGCGCACGGCTTCTTCTTTCATACGCTTGCGTTTTGTGGTTGGTTTTTCATAACGCTGGCGCTCTTTCATTTCGCGATACAGACCTTCTTTTTGTGATTTGCGTTTTGCAACACGCAGTGCCTGTTCGACATTATTATCGCGAACCAGAACCTTTACCATCGTATATTCACCCCCTTTACAAAACACTTACTATATTTTGGTGGAGCCAATCAGACTCGAACTGACGACCCCCTGCTTGCAAAGCAGGTGCTCTACCAACTGAGCTATGACCCCAAAACTTTGCCCTGTTATTGCCACATCTCATTTGACAGACCCACAGCGTTGCAAAGCAACCCGCCCTCTACCAACTGAGCTATGACCCCAAAACTTTGCCTTATATTACTATAAAAGCCCACAGATTTTATACTTATTTGCAATGATTGTCAATTTAAAAATGCAAAAAAACATTTTATCATGTACACAATCTTTCACTGGACAGTTTTCTTTATACAACATATAATAAATTGCTATGTTAAAAAATATTAAAAAGAAAATTAAAAAAATTATCAAGGGCGACGAATCCAACGGTCGCATTAAATGGTCATTGTATGGGCGCGTATGGCGCGAAATTGGAAAACCACAATGGAAATGGTTGCTGTTTGGTGTAATTGCAACAATTGGCGCCGCCGGGGCTGAGGCATATACCATCACCCTGGTTCAACAGGTCGTGGACAAGGCATTTATCGAAAAAAGCATGACACATATTTATATGTTTGGTCTGCAAATAATCGCCGCATTTGGTGCCAAGGGGGTATTCAGCTATGCCAAATCACTTATCATGGCAAAGGCTGGATTAAATGCCAGTGCTGATTTACAGCAACGCATTTATAACCATATGGTGAAAATGAATATTTCTAAATTCTATGGCGATGGAATTGGGAAACACTTAAATTATTTTGGTGTCCAGGCGGGCGCTGTATTAAACCTGGTAACTGGCACATTAATCAGCACGATACAGCAAATTGCAACATTAGCAATGACATTGGGATTAATGGTATACTATGCACCACAAATGTGTGCAGTGTTATTATTCTTGGTCCCGGCAATCATGGTTCCAATGGTTTTAATTATGCGCAAGCGCAGAAAATTATCACGCGAATCATTTGGCATCGCGAATGATGTGTCCCAGCATTTAAATCAAACATTGCATGGTATTAAAACAATCCAGGCATTCGGCACCGAAGATGTCGAAACCCAAAAATTTGCCCGTGTATTGGATTCATCAATGTGCAATTCGTACAAGGGAACCCAGGCATTCGCACTGCAATCGCCATTACTGGAATTAATGATATCGATTGGATTGTGTTTGGCACTGATTATTGGTGGTCATTTTATTGTCAGTGGTGCAATAACCACCGGTGATTTTACTGCATTCCTGCTGGCATTGACCGCGGCATATAAACCCGCGCGCAGCATTACCAGCACCAGCAATACGGTTCAACATGGATTGCTGGCAGCAGAAGTTTTATTTGACTTCTTGGACAGCAAACCAGATATCCAAGATGCACCAAATGCAGTTGAATTGAAACCTGGTAAAATGTCTGTTGGATTCAATCATGTATATTTTGAATATAATCCTGGCGAACCAGTGTTACGCGATATAAACTTGCATGTTCCTGCGGGCAAAGTATGTGCACTGGTTGGTCCATCGGGCGGTGGAAAAACCACAATGTTTAATTTAATTGAACGCTTTTATGACCCACAAAAAGGTCAAGTAGAAATTAACCGCAAAAATATAAAAGATATTACCCTGCATTCACTGCGCCAAAATATTGCAGAGGTTTCACAAGATGTATTTTTGTTCAATGGCACAATCGAAGAAAACATTAAATATGGTTCCCCAAATGCCACACCAGACCAGGTCCAAGCTGCTGCACGCGCGGCAAATGCCCATGATTTCATTATGAAATTCCCCAAGAAATATAAATCCAAGGTTGGTGAAGGTGGCGCATTATTGTCCGGTGGACAAAAACAACGAATCGCGATTGCACGCGCAATATTAAAAGATGCGCCAATTTTACTGTTGGACGAGGCGACATCTGCACTGGATACGCAAAGTGAAAAATTAATCCAGGCGGCATTAAAAGACCTGATGCGTGGGCGCACAACATTTGTTATTGCACACCGCTTGTCAACGATACTGGATGCTGATATAATATGCGTAATCAAAGATGGTCATATTATTGAACGCGGAACAGATGCGGAACTGGTTGCGTTGAACGGCGAATATAAAAAATTACGCGATATTCAGTTCAAACCCGAAGAACAAAAACAGAAAAAAAATAAATGAACAAACAAAACATTTCTTTGATACAGAATAATAATTTGCAATGTGTGCGTACACCAAGTGGTCAATATACTTTGAATATACGCAATACCAATGGTCGTATGCATCGGATTAAATCCATTGGTTTTTCATCACAGCCATTTGAAATCGTCGCGCAATTTCAAAATACCCCGATGATTGCTGTACGCCGCAGTATTATGACACCACGCGGTCTGGTGGCGCGTTTATATCTGGTAAATACAACGACCGGCATGATTGATGAACGCACGGCTAATGGTGTTGCATCCATTTCATACAATCCAATTGACCGGCAATTTTATTTTTTAAATGAACCAGTGAAAAATAACGCACAAACATTGACATCAAATGTGTTGTTATTGTGGTTGTTGATGCAAAATCAAATTGATGCAGCATTGATGCAGCGTTTATTACAAAACCCAACCGCATTACAAACAATTGATATAAATACAAATGGGATTGCAATAAATACAATTATGCGCCCAATCCGTAAACGCAAACCGCGTAATCGTAAAAAATTACGCGCCCGTGCAAAGCGTATTCGTACAACACGAAAAAATGCGCGCATTGCAAAACCAAGACCAAAAAAATCGGCATTACATGCCACATTAAATGCACCATATTCATTGCAACCAAAACAAAATATTAAATATGGAATGCAAAAAATCAACATACCCGATACAGGGATTAATAAAAAACATCAAAAAAATGCACTGATACAAAAATATTTAATGCAATCTGCGCAAATACAACGATAAAAAAATGCGGGATTAAATCCCGCATTTTTATCGGGTCGTTGTCGTATCAATTTGTATTTTGCGGCGATTTATGATATTATTCATGTATAATAAAAGGGAAATAATATGCCAGCAAAAAAATCTGTAAAGAAACAGCGCGAACCGGTTACCAGCAAAAAATATACTAATATGTTCCAGGCGTATGGTGCGTTTTGGCGGCGTGGTTTTACTGAATGGGCGGGTACTTCGTCGCTGTCAGAATATTGGTGGACATATTTGGTGAATCTTTTAATAGTTATCGCATGGTGGGTATTGTTTGTGATAGCGGCTGGTCCAGGTATGATTGAACCAAGTATACCACTTAGTAATACACCAGCGGTTATGTTTTTAACATTGTTGTTGGCAGGATACGGTTTGGCGAGTGTTGTGCCATCTTTATCGATGATGGTGCGGCGTTTGCACGATGCGGGATTAAGTGCGTGGTGGTTAATGTTGTGGATTTTGGCAATTATCCCAGTGGTGAATTTTATTGTTAGTATTGTATTCTTGGTATTTTTTGTATTACCAACCAAAGAAACAGATAATCCATATCATAAATTTAATAAGAATTAAAAAAATCCCCCGATTGGGGGATTTTTTATGCGACCTTTTTCGCATCACGCAATATTTCAACCGGTGGCTTTTTCCCAACAACAACATCTTTATCAATAACAATTTCCGCCAGTTCATTATTATCCGGTGCATCAAACATTGGTTGCAACAATATTTTTTCCAGTATGCTGCGCAATCCACGCGCACCCGTCTTGCGCGCAACCGCCATTTTGGCAATTTCACGCAACCCATCATCAGTAATTGTTAATTTCACCCCATCCAATTCCAACATTGCCGCATATTGCTTTACAATTGCATTTTTTGGTTCTGTCAATATTTTGACCAGCGCATCTTCATCCAAATCCTGTAATGTTGTAATAACAGGCAAACGACCAACCAATTCCGGAATAATGCCAAATTTTACCAAATCTTCGGGTTGTACATCATCCAAATAATTTTTTGATTCGCGATCTTTCTTTGATTCAACATTTGCGCCAAATCCGATACCCGCACGCGCATTTTTACGCGAACCGATAATCTTGTTCAAACCATCAAATGCCCCACCGCATATAAACAAGATTTTGGATGTATCCAATTGAACTGTCGCTTCGCCCGGGTGTTTACGCCCTGCCCCACCGGCGGGAACATTTGCAACCGTGCCTTCGACCAGTTTTAATAGTGCCTGTTGCACACCTTCGCCAGATACATCACGCGTCAGCGACGGATTTTCCGATTTGCGCGCAATTTTATCAATTTCATCGATATATATAATTCCGCGTCCTGCGCGTTCAACATCAAAATTTGCATTCTGTAATAAGCGCGTTAATACACTTTCCACATCATCGCCGACATATCCAGCCTCGGTCAATGTGGTGGCATCTGCAATTGCAAATGGTACATCCAAAATTCGTGCTAATGTCTGGGCAAACAGTGTTTTTCCTGTTCCCGTTGGTCCAATTAATAATACATTTGATTTTTGAATTTCGACCTTGGTTGTATCTGCGACACTGTGCCGTTTATAATGATTATAAACCGCAACAGATAATGTACGCTTTGCATAATCCTGACCAACGATATATTCGTTTAAAAAGTTATATATTTGATGCGGTGTCGGTAATTTTGCCCGCGCACCATCAACATCACGGCGCATATCATCCGCCATAATATCATTACACAAATTTATGCATTCATCACAAATGCAAACATTACGACCACTGACCAGTTTTTTTACTTCATATACAGCCTTGCCGCAAAAACTGCAAAACTGTGGGGTTGTCACATTTTCTTGTTTTTCATCCGATGAATTTATTTTATCGTTGCTCATAATACCATCCCTGAATTAAAACAATTGGATAAAATTATTTTCTTGTCAAAATGCCATCAATCAAACCGAATTTTTTCGCTTCATCTGGACACATCCAGTTATCCCGTTCCATTGCCTCGAACAATTCTTTTTCTTTGCGTCCGGTAAATTCTGCCATTTGCTTAATCAATGTTTTTTTATTTTTTTGATATTGCGCCATGCGGATTTCCATATCTGTAATTTGCCCTTCGGCACCCGCCATTGGTTGATGTATCATGATTTGTGTATTTGGCAAAACAAAGCGTTTACCCTTTTCACCCGCCGCCAATAATACAGACCCCATTGACGCAACCAATCCCATACCAATTGTTGACACTGGCGATTTTATATATTGCATAGTATCCATAATCGCCCAACCTGCTGAAACATCCCCACCCGGCGAATTAATATACATAGAAATATCCGCATTTGGATTTTCGGATTCCAAAAATAATAATTGTGCAACAATCGAATTTGCCATTGTTGGTTCAATTTGCCCATTTACCATAACAATTCTGTCGCGTAATAACCTGGAATAAATATCAAAAGATCGTTCCCCGCGCGGCGATTCTTCTATAACCATTGGTATTAATGCCATAATTAAAACCTCATATTTTTACAAATAAAACTATATCATACAAAAACCCGATTCGCGAATTTATCATGTATATAGGTATACATCCACAAAAAACAAGATGTAAAAGATATTTGACAATAAATAACCGTATGATACTATCTGGCGGCTAAAAAACACAGGAACAATGAATGACACCAGGATTTCGTATTATTGAACGCGAACGAATAATTGCGAACATAAAAATTATTATGATGGCATACCGCGCATCAAATGCCCAAACACAATACCATGCAAATCTGTTAAAACTGTTATCTAAATACAATGGCAAATCTGACGCGCTGAAAATAAAAATGCAATTTAACCACATCCGAAACGAACAATTATTAACAGAAATTGCGGCATATTTGTATGATTTAACATCAGACGAAGATTATTTTTCTTACGATTATGAACGATATGTTGTCGATGTCGCCGAAAATCTGGCATATACCGCCCAAAACCGCAGAAGCAACCAGATTATTCCAACAATCCGTTCACGAATTGCCGCATTATTTCAAAAAACAAAATAAAAAATGCCATATCGGCATTTTTTATGCAGCCTGCTTTATACTGCGTTTAACATTACGAACATAACTGCGCAGTTCATCAATTGGCACCAGCGTTCCATCACGCTTTTCTGCCGACCAATAATCCCAACCGTTAAAGCTGACGCAATGCTGTAACCGTGCCGCCATAACATGAATTGACGCCTTGCCATGCAGCGAATGTGCCAATTGCCCATCACGGGTAATCATAACGCGTTCACCACGCGGACTGACCAATGTTTGACCAACATATAATAATCCCGCCTCTATTAATTCTTTGAATGCAACACGAACTTCATCCCGTTTTGGGTTTGCGACCTCTATTTCCGACAAATCAATTGGTTGAACCGCATCCACACGCGCACGCGCCGCGGCGACATATGATTCTTCGCGTTCAATACCAATAAAATTGCGTCCCAATTCTTTGGCAGCGGCGGCGGTTGTACCACTGCCCAAGAACGGATCCAGAATAACATCACCCGCCTTGGTCGATGCCAAAATCACACGACGCAACAAATCCATTGGCTTTTGCGTATTATGCAAACTTTTGCCATTTTTGTCTTTTACCCGTTCTTCGCCCAGGCAAATATTAATATTCCAATCTGAACGCATCTGCTTTCCACCATTCAGACGCTTCATCGTTTCATAATTAAATGTATATTTACCTGTCTTGCGCGGCGTTGCCCAAATTAATGTTTCATGCGCATTTGTAAAACGCGTGCCACGAAAATTAGGCATCGGATTTGTTTTCACCCAAACAATATCATTCAGTATCCAAAAGCCTAAATCTTGTAATATCGCACCCACACGGAAAATATTATGATAACTGCCAATGACCCACATTGCGCCATCCGGCTTCAAGACGCGTTTACATTCTGTCAACCACTGGCGCGTAAATTCATCATATGCCGCCGGACTATCAAATGCATCCCATGCATCACGCACGGCACGCGCGGCAGTTTGATCTTCGGGTCTGTATAATGTTTTTGCCCCCAACTGTAAATTATATGGTGAATCCGCAAATACCGCATCAACTGATGCATCTGGGATATTACGCATTACATCTATGCAATCACCGGTCAAAATCTGGTTTAAATATTTTTCCATCTCTCTCTGAATCTCAGAACATATTTTATCATAAAATCCCCCCATTAAAAAGCCGCGGTCGCAACATTGGACGCAAATAAAACACTTGATTTTTATAAAAAAGCAATTTTTTACCCTGGCGCCCATTTGCAAATTCTGCTTTACAGTTGGATTTTTGACTGCTACCGTATATAACTATGAGATGTCCGTATTGTAATTCAACCGACAGCCGGGTAACAGATTCCCGCCCCGATACCGAAGACGCAATTATTCGGCGTCGTCGGGTATGCAATCAATGTGGCGCAAAATTCACAACGGTTGAACGCGTTCAAATGCGCGATTTAATGGTGCGTAAAAACAGTGGGAAACTGGAACCATTTGACCGCGAAAAATTACGGCGCAGTATAAAACTGGCATGCCGCAATCGCGATGTCGGGGACGAACAAATTGAAAAACTGGTAACATCTATTCACCGCAGACTGGAAACAGAAACTGCCGACGACACGGTCAGCAGTGCATTGGTTGGACAAATGGTATCTGATTCATTATTAAATCTGGATCCGATTGCATTCGTGCGATTTGTATCAGTATATCGCAAATTTTCGCACATTTCTGATTTTAAAAAGATAATTGCCCAAATTCCAGAATCAGACACAGACGACAATTCAACCACATGCCAGCTGCCTAAAACATCACTATTTTGACAACAATCATGAAAAAAATATTCACATTTTTAATAGCAATCTTGTTGCCGTTTGGTGCATTCGCATCAGACGCCCCAACAATCGATATACTGGCTGACGGTGATGCCAGCCTGTACGAACAAATATTCTTACTACAAAACGAAGAAGAAATCAGTGCGGCACAAAAACTGGAAAAACAATTAAATGACCCACTGTTAATGAACGAAGTTTTATATCAACGATACATCTCTGACACATATCGCACCCGTGGCAAAGAACTGACCGCATGGATGGAAAAATATTACGACATGCCGGGTGCCGACAGAATGGTAAAATTGGCAAAAATTAAACAAGCCACGGTCCGCAAAGCATCTGTTCCACGCATAATCAGTGGTGGCGCATCAATTGAAACCGCCCAATCAGAAACATGGACCGCAAAAAAATATACCGGCGATACAGAAAAAAAGATAACACAATTCAAACGCGCCATACGCAGTGGTTCGACAAAACGCGCCCGATTAATACTGGAAGATTCATCATTTAAACGCAAATTAACCGAATCTGATTATGGTCGCCTGGCGGGTCGCTTGTCATTTATATACTATACAAATGGTGAATTTGAACTGGCAAAGAAATGGGGATTTGTTGCCGCGGACGCAAAATCAGAATACGGTCTGTGGGCAATGGGATTGCTGTATTACAAAGAAGAAAAATTTGACGAAAGCGAAAAATATTTCAGTGCAATATTGGATTTGGATCAAATAAATAATGCCCGCAAGACCGAGGCTGCATTCTGGGCAGGTCGCGCCGCCGATGCCGATGGCGACCGCAGCGCGGCAAAAAAATACTGGCAAATTGCGGCGACGCACCCAATGGCATTTTATGGTGCATTGGCATCTGTAATGCTGGGACATACACCACGATATGAATTTTTTGAACAAGATTGCACAGATGAAGATATTGATGAACTGCGCGAAACAAAATATGGCAAAATTGCCCTGGGACTGTTACAGGTTGGTCAAAAAGATCGCGCTGAATTATACCTGAAATATATGATAACACCAAAAGTATCTGACCGCACACTGCATGCAATTAATTCTGTGGCAACCGCATACGGTCTGCCCCGTGTATCAATCCAGGCATCCAGTTTAATCCAAGATCGTGGCATTTTGGAAATTGATGATGATATTATTTATTCTGCGCAATACCCATTGCCAGACTGGGAACCAATGGGTGGGTGGTCAATTGACCGCGCGTTATTACTGGCAATCACGAAACAAGAAAGCGGATTCCGCACAAATGCAAAATCTGGCGCAGGCGCAAATGGATTAATGCAAATTATGCCAGGAACCGCAAAACGCGTTGCCCGCGAGAATAAGGTTGATATGTCTGAAATCGACATGCAAAATCCAGAACACAATATGTTCTTGGGTCAACAATACATTGTCGATTTATTGGCACACCCAAATATAAAGAATAATATAATAAAAATGTTGGCGGCATATAATGCCGGCATGGGAACAATGGTTGAATTTGAAAAAATGTTCCAAACATATGACCCATTGCTATATATCGAAAGCTTTCCAACATACGAAACCCGCAGTTATATAAAACGCGTTATGTCAAACATGTGGTTGTACCGCGCCAGATTAGATCAACCTTTAACAATAATGCGTGAACTGGCAGAATCACAGTGGCCGCTGTATAACAGCGAAGATGAATATGTCCAACAGCAAATTGCAAATCGCATGGCAATTTAGTTTTACATTTTTTCATAAACTTTTTATGCATATAAATATATAATTCATGGGAATATGAAACTGGAATCTGTTGGAATTTTAATAAACATGCGCCCAATTGGCGAACGCGATTCGATTGCCCGAATATTTACCCCCGATTTTGGCGTTATATGTGGTGTAATGCGCGCCGCCCAAATTGCAAAGAAAAATCGCCCACTGGTTGGGCAATTTGGCACAATGACATGGAATGCCCGTCTGGATACACAGCTGGGTACATTTCATTGGGAACCAGAAAAGAATATGGCATCTGCATTAATGCCAATTCCGCGCGCATTGGGCATGATGAACAGCGCATTTGCGCTTGTATCAACATTATTACCAGAACGCGAACAATATACCGGCATGTACAACGCAACAATTGATTTAATGAACACGCTGCCCACCCAAAACAATGTACAAACATACCTGGATTGGGAAACAAAATTATTGCGTGAAATGGGATACGGATTGAACTTATCTGCATGTTCTGGGTGCGGCACACATGAAAATCTGGAATATATATCGCCACGCACAGGGCGTGCGGTCTGCGCAACATGTGGCGCCCCATATGCCCCACGACTGTACAAAATGCCGCTTAATCTGGATATAACACGCAAATTTATTGAACACATATGCATGTCCCAGGGCGCCGAAATTCCCCTTGCCCGCCGCATGTTATCTGGCATACAATAATTATAAAAATATTTATTTATTCCTTGCGCCAATTATTTTTTTTCAGTATTCTTTTTTTGTTCAACAGACAAAGGAGAAAACTATGACTTGGACAATCTTGGTTCTGGTGGTTGGTATTCTTCTGTTCCTGTTTGGTGGCATGCTGCTGCCAAAGGGTGATGGGAAAAAACCTTCGGCTGGAAATATTGTTATGGGCAAATGCATTAATTTAATTGCCATTATCCTGATTGCGGGCAGTGTATGCCGCCTGTACATGCCATATTACCTGACGGCGGTAAATCCGTTAATCGTTCAGGAAATGGTCAACGGCATGCAAGAACAACAACAGGCTGAAAAAAACAAACAGATTCGCAAATATGTTCGTTCCGAAGGCGACAAAATGATGCGTGATGCACCGGTTTTGGGTAATCGTGACGCGAAAAAGACAATCTATGTTTGGACAGACTTCTCTTGCCCATATTGCCGCCGCGTACACGGTGAAATCGAACGCGTATTGGCGGATCGTAATGACACACGCGTCGTGATAAAGAACTTCTCTATCCATGGTCCATTATCTGACGGTCCGGCACGCGCTGTTATTGCTGCAAATATGCAAGACCCAGCAAAAGCAGCCGAATTAACAAACATGTTAATGACACGCGAATTCTATACACAAGATGACCTGAAAGACCAATCAACATTGGCTGATAAAGTCGAAGAAAATGTTATGAAATTCGCCAAAGAAGCTGGTCTGGATACAGAACAATTGAAAAAAGACATGGACAGCGAAACAGTTGCCCGTGAATTAAGAAATGTTCGCGACCTGGCACAACGCTTTGAAATCAGCGGAACACCATTCTTAATCATTGGCGAACAGGCATTCCCTGGCGCAATCCCGGCGGATCAAATCGAATCTGCATTGGATGAAGCGGAATAATAATTCGCCTGAACATGATAAAATCCCACCAACTGGTGGGATTTTTTTATTCTATCAAAAAAAATGGGGCAAATGCCCCATTTTTACTTGCTTTCCAATATTGCAATCCCCGGCAGAACGCGTCCCTCAATAAATTCCAAGAACGCGCCACCACCCGTTGAAACATATGTAATATCAGATTTTACACCACATGCCTCTAATGCGGCAACGGTGTCCCCACCGCCAACAATACTTTCCAATTTTCCGGCACGCGTCTGTTCTGCAATGGCACGCGCGATTGCAAATGAACCATACGACCATGTTGGTTGCCATTCTGCCATACCAACAGTTCCATTCCATATAACTGTTGCCGCCGAACGAATCGCCGCCACATCACGCTGTGTTGTTTTTTCGCCAGCATCAATTATAATGTCATCATCTTCGATTTCCGTAAAATCTTTATTTGTGCGGGCGGCATCCGCTTTAAACTCTTTGGCAACCCCCTTGTCCAGCGGCAATAAAACTTCACAATTATTCTGTTTTGCATATTCCAAAATTTCCAGCGCTGTATCTTTCTGGTCTGCTTCATACAGCGAATTTCCAACGCGCCCCCCCATGGCATAGTTAAATGTTGTCCCCAACGCACCGCCAATAATTAATTTATCAGACAATTTCGCCAATGCTTTTAATACACCGATTTTTGTTGAAACCTTGCTGCCGGCGACAATTGACAACAATGGACGGCGTGGATTTTCCATAACTGCGGACAGATGTTCAATTTCTGATGCTAACAGTTTACCCGCATATGATGGCAGTATTTCTGCGACGCCAACCGTACTGGCATGTGCTCGATGCGACACAGCAAATGCATCATTTACAAATATATCAAAACCATCTGCCAATTTTGCGGCAAACCCAGGATCATTCGCTTCTTCCCCTGGATAGAACCGAACATTTTCCAACAGTACAACATCACCATCATGCATTTTTGCCATAAAATCTTTATCCAAACAATCCGGAATTAATGGTATTTTCATATAATCTGCGACCGGCGCCAACGAATACGCCATATTACGCGCGCCCTTTGGACGCCCCAGGTGCGCACAAATTGCGATTCGCGCCCCGGCATTACGCAATGCATTAATCGTCGGCATACTTTGCTGAATTCTGAATGCATCTGTAATTTTTCCATCAACAATCTGAACATTAAAATCATCGCGCAGCAAAACATACTTTCCACGCACATCCAGATTTTCAATTCCCCGCAGTTTCATTTTCAATCCTTTCTTTTATTGGTTTAAAACTTTTTCGATAATGCTGGTTTATACCATATTTTTCAATGGCGCGCAAATGTTCTGGGGTTGGATAGCCCGCATTTTTATCCCACGCATACATTGGGTATTGCGCCGCCAAATCACGCATAATTTTATCACGCGTTTCTTTGGCAATAATTGATGCCGCCGCAATAGACAGCGATTTTGCATCGCCCTTTACAACCGTCATACCATTCAAATCCGGCGGCAATTTGTTCCCGTCAATTAAACAAAATTGCGGCACACACGACAATTTTTCAACCGCCCGCCGCATTGCCAATAATGATGCATTTAAAATATTTAATTCATCAATTTCCCCCGCACTGCATTGCGCCACCGCCCAAATCGTATTATGCGTTATCCAATCATACGCCGCGGCACGCATATGCGATGTCATTTGTTTTGAATCGCGAATAATAACGGGAATTTCAATATCACGCCGTGGGAAAATAACCGCCGCCGCAACCACCGGTCCGCACAGCGGACCACGTCCAACCTCGTCCACGCCGGCGATTAAATCAAATCCATAATTATTTTCAATATCAAATGTCGGACTTTCTTTCATATCAACAACGATATCATAAAATTATGCACGCACGCAACTGCGTGCGACTTTATTATGACTGGATCGCCACGGTCGCGATGCTCCCGCGCGATAACAAAAAGCACCACACCCAGTTCCCCTCTATGGAGGGGTGCCGCGCAGCGGCGGGGTGGTCAGAGGGTTCAAGAATGCCTTTCCTCTCTGTCCCCGGGTACGCCCCCACCCACACACCTCTGTCATTGCGAGTGAAACGAAGCAATCCAGTAAATAAAACCCGTCACGAATGCGACACATTATTTACTGCAAATTAAAAATCGCCCAAATGGGCGATTTTTATTATTCTGCATCTTCTGTTTTTTCTGCTGGTTCTTCGGCTGACTTTTCTGCCGCATCGGATACATCTGCTGCTTTTTCAGCGTCTGCCCCTTCTTCAACTTTCTTGGTACCGAATGTCAGAACCTTGCCCGCAACCAATGCATCAATTTCATCTTGGGTCTGGGCAACATAAACCTTGACCGGAACAATAACATCCGGATGCAGCGCGATTTGTGTATCAAACGCACCAATGGATTTAATCGGCGCACCCAACAACACCTGGGCTGATTCAACATTAACCCCAGTCAGTTCTTTCAACATACGCGCAATATCGCGTGTTGAAACCGAACCATACAATTGACCAGTATCACCAGCCTGGCGAATCATGTGCAGTTTTGCATTCTTGACCGCATCAACATTTGATTCCGCAGTCTTGCGTGCGGCATCTTGGCGCGCCTGTAATTCAGCCTTTTTCGCTTCGAACAATGCAACATTTTCGCGGGTCCAGCGCATTGCCTTGCCATTTGGCAACAGATAGTTACGCGCAAATCCCGTCTTTACTTCGACCGTATCGCCAATATTACCCAATTTTGTAATTTTTTCTGTTAAAATAACTTTCATTTTATCTGTCCTTTTTTTATTCAAAAGTTAGGGATAAATCCCAAATTAAAATTTATACATAATACCCATGCATACAGATTGGTTAATTATGTGCGGGGGTGGGAAGTGTTCACCCCAGTCCCGACGTGTATTAGACATACACGAGGGACTGTGAACACGACCAATCCCCACAGAATTAACCAAGATTGTTGCGAACGAATGGCATTAACCCCAAATGCCGCGCGCGCTTGATGGCGGTTGCCAATTCACGCTGGTCTTTTTGGGAAACACCGCTGATACGCGATGGAACGATTTTGCCGCGTTCGGTTATATAGTGCGACAAAGTCTTGATATCTTTATAATCAATAACCTTGCCCTTTAATGGGTTTGATTTTTTACGATAAATTGCTGCACGGACTGCCATTATTCTGCCTCTTCGTTAGATTTTTTCATCATGATTGACGGTGTTTTTGATAACGCATGAACGCGTACATTCAAGAAACGAATAATATCTTCATCAATACGCATACGGCGTTCATATTCCGCAATCTGTTCACCCGGCAATTCGATATTTAACATAACATAATGTGCCTTGCGATTTTTACGAATGATATATGCCAGATTTTTCAATCCCCAGAATTCTGTGGATTTTACATCCCCGCCCAGTTCTTTGATAACATCTGTGTATTTTGCCGCTTTTTCTTTGACCTGCGGTTCGGTCAGATCCTGGCGGAAAACCAGAACACTTTCATAGTAAGCCATTTTATTTCCTTTGGTCTTATACAGCCGACGACCCCATGCCGCCAGCAGGAACACCGCATATTATGCCGTTTTTATTAATAAAATCAAGTATTTTTATTTATCGTCATCAGGTTCAACACAGAAATTACTTATTTTCGTCTTTTCATTGCCAAAGAACACCCAGAACTGAACTTTTCTGTCCATTGCTTTTTGGTCCGGGGTTGGTTTTACCTTTGTTGCACATGTATCCCCTGCACTGCGCGCCTCTATTTTGTCGTCAGTAAGTCCTGTCCAACTCTCTTTAATATAATTAACGACAGACTCCGCACGCGCCCGCCCCAGTGCATCATTCGTACAAATCCCAGACCCGTTTTTACATAAAGTACCACCGCGAATAATTCTGTCACTATCAGTATACCCAAACACAACTATTGTAAAATCAGTATTGGTACCTATTTCTGTTTTCATTTCATTGATGGTTCTATCCAACGTTTCTTTTGCTTTATCTTTTATTGTCGTTTCACCACTGTCGAACAATGCATCACCATACAATTTAACAAAAGGCCTTGGTTCTTCGACCACTGGTTGTACCTGGTCAACAATTGCTTCAACAACAACACTTCCATCGTCTTCGCATTTTTTTGTATCTTTATTCCAAGTTTTCCCGTTTGGGCAAACACAGCTCCCCCCCTCATCATCCCATGTTCCGTCCTCTTCCACACAAATATCTTCATCTGATGGTTGCTCTTCAACCGTCTCTTTTTCTGGCTCATGTTCCGGTGGGTTTTCGGTCACTTCTTCACGGGTTTGGTCTTCTATTTCTTTTAATCTGCGACGCAATTCCCGGCGTTTTTCTTCATATTCTGCAATAATTTCATCAGATTTTTCATCCGGCGCATCACGATTTATCAGCAAATTACCAACCACACCACCAACAATGCCCACGCCCGCCATAACCGCACCGGTTGTTAATTGTGATTTTGTGTCCGAACGCTGCTGCGCCCATTCGGCGGCATCGGCGCCGTCTGGGTCTGATAATGCACGCGACAGTGATGTATATGCCCCGTCCGTTATGCCCAATGATTCATCGTCATACAGCCCCATAGTGGCACTGTCCAAAATAACTTCGGATTCTATGCCGGGTGTCATTTCCAGTGCATCTTTACGCGTTTTTAAATCCGCCGCCAGTTCCATAAATTGTTGTTTTAGTTCAATTAAATTATTCCCACCGGGTAATTGAACATCTGTTTCGCCACCCATAATATTGCGACCCTGACCATAATCACAGCGGAATGTTGCCAGATATGCCGCCATATCGCGTTCAGCGGCGTCATCCGCACGATTTTCGGCAATTGCCGATGCCAATTGCATCCCACCAATCCCAGTCGCCGCAATTGATGCACCACCCAATAATTTATTTGCGGTGGATTGTTCTGTTTTTGTCATGGCACTTGCATTTTTCGCCAAATCAGCAATTTTTTGTTCCGACAATTCTGATTCTGAATCTGCATCTATGATTTCATCTGACGCGGAACCTGCATCATTATCTGATGAATCTTCTGATGAATCTGATGCATCTGGCTTTTCTGAATCTGTTGTATCCCCACCTGGGGTTCCCAAATCAGTACCAGCCGCCCCATCCAAGGCAACTGCCTTATCTGCCTCTTTTAAATCAACACTTTCATTACCACTTGTCCTTGCTTTCCCGTAATTCTCACCATTACATAAATCCTTTTCGTCGTCATCCGCCGCAACCTTCCTGCTTTTCTGCCCCGGTCCGATCAGAACACAACCTTCGTATTCTGTCGGCAAAAAATCATTACCACCACTACAATAAACTATTAAGTTTCCGTCATCGTCATCGTCATTCCAACTATATTGCCTTGCCGCGTTATCTATATCTCCATTTATCCAACATTCAACTTCGTTGGCTAATTTACACCGATCCCCATCAATGGTACAAATAAAATCAGAAACATAAAAAGGCGTCCTCGCTTCATCTCCCTCATAATTCTTAATATATGTACACGCCGCATACATAATTGGTTTCAGTTTTTTAACTTGGGCGGCATCATAATTATCTTCCGCACTCAACTTATAATCATAAATACCCAGACACGCAGACAGCCAATGATCGCCGGGCTCATGTCCAATTTCCGACAAACTCACCACCGCCCCCAATGCAACATTTGGCGCCACAACCATTAAAATATAAACCAAAATCCGCGGTAATTTCATTCTCTGCATCCATATAAAAAACGAACCTTTTAATTCGGCGATGATTGTTTTAATTTTTTTCTGTTTTCTGCCACTTTTGGGTGTTGTGTGGTTGCCGAAAAAAAAAGGTTGGTTTATTTTCAACACCCTTTCCCAGTAATTATATCAAATTTACACATTTATTACAATGACTTTTTCCATCAGACATTCCGAAATTCATGCAAATAATCACTATTGACTTCGATTTACAAAATTTACTATTATCAAAATATAAATATAGTAAAGAGAGATTGCATGACCAACCAATTTCATCGCGCACTGAACAGAATGGCATTTTTTACCGCATTGCTGGTGGCGGGACTGATTTTGTTTTACGAACCGTTTTTGCGTGTGGCATCGGCAAACATTGTTTTAAATGGAATTATTATCGGCACAACATTATTTGGAATTGGATTGTGCTTTGTCGAAATGTTCAAATTGCTGCCTGAATATAAATGGGCGCGGGCATATTTTGCCGGGCGCAAGAATGCCGCCCTGCCCCCGCGGCTGTTGCGACCGGTGGCATTAATGCTGCGTGCGCGTCCATTGCGCATACCGGCATCGACATTAAATGGCATGCTGGATATGATTCAAATTCGTTTTGACGATTCGCGCGAATCGGTGCGATATATAACAAACACATTAATATTCTTGGGATTGTTGGGTACTTTTTGGGGATTAATTATAACCGTTGGCGGATTCGCTGATTTAATTGGCAACTTAAACTTTGCCGATGAAAATGTTTTAACCGCAATGCAAAGTGGCTTAACCCGCCCATTATCCGGCATGGCAACCGCATTTACCAGTTCACTGATGGGACTGGCGGGCAGTTTGGCGGTCGGATTTCTGGGACTGCAAGTGCAATTGGCACAAAATGGTATATTCCGCGATGTCGAAGATTATCTGGCGGCACATACCAGCGTGGCACCAATTGATGACGCATCTGTTGTATGCAACGCAACCAAAGAATTAAATAAAAGTGTCCAAGAATTAAAACAAACATTTTCTGAATTGGCATAAAATATTAATGCGGGGGGACAAATGATAAACTTTCGTTTTCGTGAAAAAGTAAATACATGGCCGGCATTTGTGGACTTGTTTTCCAATCTGGTTATCATATTGATATTTCTGCTGATTGTATTTGTATTTTTGTGGACAACAACCAGTGTATTTAATAAAAACACCGGCGCCAAGACGGTTGCTGACCTGAAACAATTAAATTCCGAACAGGCAGAAAAAATCCAGCAAATGACCGCCGATGAAGCAACGGCAAAACAATTATTGATAATGGCGCGCAATGAACTGGAAAGTCTGTCTGCAAACAATGAAAAATTATCCACCGAATTGGATGCGGTAAATACCAGTTTTGATGAACTGGTTACCCAATACGAACAACGGGTTGCCGAACTGCAATCCCAGGGAACAGAATTACAGACCCAGGTTGCAGAATTAACAACACAATTGAACCAGGCAACACTGGATAAACAGCGCACCGCCGAACTGGAACAAGAACGTCGCGCATTACAAGATCAAATGACCCAGCAACGTGCGGAACTGGCAACGCAATTACAAAAATTACAGGCGGCACTGGATGCCGCCGAAGCGGAATCACACGAAAAAGACATAAAATATGTTGAAATGTCGAATCGATTGAACAAGGCATTGGCGGATAAAGTCGCCGAACTGAACAATGTTGCAAAATATCAATCTGCATTTTATCGTGCAATCAAAGACGCATTGGGCGATGACAGTTTTATCGAAACCGCCGGCGACAGATTTATTGTATCCAGCGATATTTTATTCAGCAGTGGTTCATACACCCTGTCGCCTGAGGGGAAAAATCAACTGCGCCTGATTGCAAATGTAATCAAAGATTTGGAAAACAAGATTCCAACAAACATTGATTGGATAATTCGTGTTGATGGTCACACCGATAAAAAACAGGTTGTCCCCGGCACACGCGGATATTCAAATAATATGGAATTATCATTATTGCGTGCGAATGCCGTCGTTGATGAATTGGCGCGCAATGGCGTATCGCGGCGGCGCCTGATCCCCAGTGGATTTGGCGATTTGCATCCAGTTGCATTGGGACGCGATGCCGCCAGTTTGCAGCAAAATCGCCGCATAGAATTACAATTAACAAACAGATAACAGGATTTTAATTGACATATTTACAAAAAATATGACAAAATATTACATAGAAAAAATGCCGAAAATAAACCACCGTTTAGGTTCGGCACAACAAGGGGGATAAAACATGCAGATTTCTGGGATAATTTCTAAAATAAAAATGCCGATATTAAACGGTGGTTTATTTACAGCAATACTTACCGTAATTATATTATTCAGCCATTCTGCAAATGCAACATCCGCTGTTATTCCCAGCTTAAATTGTTCTGAATGCAGCGATGATGTATTGGAACATTCAATGCCAAAAAATTTCACCGCCGCCGATGGCAAAACATATTCGAATTGCAATGCATTATGCCGGGCGTATCAAACCTTTAGGGAAGACAACACGACCGGCGAACCAAATGAATACGGCGTATATGTATACAATGTGTATACATACGGTGAAATATGTGGAACATGGAACCCCGGAACACAAATGGGTGCGCTTGGTCAATGTTTTTTAGTATCAAATGAACGCTATAAATGCGGTCTGGGATATTATGGTAACGCCACCAGTGCAACATCTGGGTGTACAAAATGCCCGGCAAATGCAACATGTACGCGTGGAACAGGTTTTGATTGTAATTCAGGATGGTATGAAAATACCGCCGGTAATGGGTGTTCGCAATGTCCGCCACCAGATACGGGTACAGGTGATAAAAAAAATTGGACTGTTGGCAGCAGTTATCAAGTCGGTCAATCAGGCGGTATAATAGTGAATGGTCCAACAGGCGCAACCGATATTGGTCAATGCTATTTGGCAAATACCAGTGTTGTAACCGACAATACCGGCACATATGAAATAGAGGGGGCAACCGGTGGTGGCGGCGGTCTTTGGGGGCCTGGTAAATACTGTGATTATTACGGTCGGTATTAATTTGTTTAATAAAAAATCCCGCAAATGCGGGATTTTTTAATGTAAAATTCGGTATTATAAATCATACCCGACATTTAAAGCACCACACCAAGTTCCCCTCCGTTGGAGGGGTGCCGCGCAGCGGCGGGGTGGTCAGAGAGTTCAAGAACGCGTTCCCATTCTGTCCCCCGGTACACTGCCACTCTCTCTTGTCATTGCGAGCCATCGCAGATGGCGTGGCAATCTCTTTTTTGTTGTTGTGTCGCTCGGGCGCTTATGCGCCCTGTGCGTATCCTCGTATTTGTTCAAATTGCGCTGCCGCTTGTTTTCACATACTCGGATTCATTGCGAGCCATCGCAGATGGCGTGGCAATCCAGTAAATATGCCCGCACGCGACACATCAAATTACACATTGCGCATTAAAAAACGCCCCGTTGGGGCGTTTTTTAATTACAATTTTTCAACATAGTCAACATCGACTTCGGTTTTAAATAAACCAGAATCAACTTCGCCATACAATTTTACTGTATCAGACGGGCTGACCGTTTGCCCACGCCAATCTTTGCGATCAATTTCAATCGTAATTGAACCTGTTGAATCTTGGAACAAATACTTTTCATCACCCATGCGCTGAACAATATTACCCTGGATAATAACCGGTGTATCATCGCGCATTTCTTTTACCTGGCTGACCGTTACAATATTTTCTGTTCCACCGACAAACCCACCCATTGGCGATGGTGCCTGTGGTGTATTTGGTTGAAAATCCGCATATGCCGCACCACCAACCATTGCGCATACAACCGCCATAATTGACATTTTTTTCATGTATTACCCCCTTTTGTTCATTTACCCTGTTATATAATATCACATTTATCAATAAAAAAGTCTAGGAAAATTATTCCATATAAAAACGGGAAAAATCCCGTTTTTATATTTACATAACAATATCTTCACATACTGGTTCTGACGCATTTGTTGTACATTCTGTATTTCGACTGTTATGGAACCAGCTGCTGCTGCCCGTGGTTTTACAATCTTGCGTAATTGTTGTTGTGCAAATATGACATGTTCTGGTATCGCGACTGAATATCGCTGTGACCTGGCGCGTCATACCACCACCACTCAAACTGCTGCCCCCCAGATACCCTTTGTTCGTAAATGTAACACCATCTGTCTGTAAAACACCGGCGCCCCCCTTGGCTAAATCTTCGGTTGTCAAACCTGAACCAACATCATAACTGATTGCATACGGCGGGGTTAATGGGGTTGACGCATTTATATCACCGCCACCGGCACCACCATTTTCCGCAATCTTTTGACACATATATTGCGCCAAATCTGTTGATGCATTTTTAGTTGCCTCTGCAATTTCTGTATTTAATTTTGCATTATAATTATCCTGTGCCTGACGTAATGCGGCAACTGCGATTTGCATTTTTACCTGGTTCAACAGATTCGGGAAGCGCCCTGTGGTTGATGCCCCCACATCACCAGTAATTTGATCCAAACTGCGTCCATTAACACAATATTGTATTTCTGGATCTTGTTCAATCATTTCAATCGTGCGATTAATCGTCCCGGCGATATTATTCAATTCTTCTTCGATTGCCGATATAATACCATCTGCATTTTCAACATTTTTATTGGTTTCACGAATCTTTGCCAAATATTCTTCAACAGCAATTTCTCCGGGTTCTAATGTTATTTCATCACCATCGCTGTCAATTGTTGTTTCGCCATCCGCGTTACCCATCTTGATGCTGCCAAATGAAATCATGCCCGTCACACGATATACCGTTCCATCTTTCTGTGAACGCAATGACCCGGTACCAATTGTATCATCAGATGCGAAACGATTACAATCAGTGGTGCTGCCACAAACTTCTGCCATTCTTGTATCAACCAAATTCTGGCATTGTTCCATCATTGCATTATCAATATTCAGATACAGCCCCATCAACATATCATCCAAATCATCCATTGAAAAGTTTGGATTATCTTGCTTGCAAACAACCAAGCTGTCAATTGGACATATGTTATGGATATATTCATAATCCATACCGATACAATTCTGGAAATTTTCACCACAACGCGTATCCGCGGTAAAGCAATCTTTTACTTCCTGGGTACATGCATCAACACGCATTGCCGCCAATTTATCTTTTACATAATCCCAAATTTGCGGTTCCATTCTTTCACACGGATCAATTTCAACCTTGCAAAAACTGCGTGCCATATCTGGTCGTGCCAAACATGCATCCATTGTTGCAACGCCTTTTCCGGCAATATCATCACGACATGCGGTCTGAATACAGTCCGAAATATCCCCCAAACAAGATTGGCGGAATTTAGATTCCACAATACTTTCCGCAACTTTTATCGTTGGTGCCGATTCGCGCAAGAAATTTGGCCAAACCTGGTCCCGCACTGCGACACATTGATCCAACACATTTTCACAAATTGGTCGCTTCGCACTAAGTATTTCCATTGTTGACGCGGTTATATCATATGTATCAACCGTATCAACCGTTGTACCCGCCGTACTGGTCGCTTCATTATTTTGCATATTTTCAGACGCGATTGTTGCAACACAATTTTCCCAATCTTCACCACATGCATCTTCGGTTTGCATACATTTTTTAAATTCGACCATGCATTGACCCAAATCATATTTATTTGCACTTTCAAAGCTTTCTTGTAATGCAACACGAACCTCAGACTGGGCGGCGGCTAAATCAGCTTCTGCCTCTGCCCGCTGTTGGGTCAAAGAATTTTTATATCCCAAACAATCTGATGTAATCTGGCGCGAATATAATTGCCGCAAAAATTCTATATCATCTGCGCATGAATCTGGAACCTGGGCATAACATAAATTATCTGCCGCACGATATAATTCTGCACCCGTCATATCCGCCATACTGGCAACCGAGCCATCAAACACATCTTCATCATCTTCATATATACTGTTTGTATTAAACAGTGCCAATAAATCAGCACGCCGTTGTTCTTTTTGTTCTTCTGCTGTTAATTCACCTTCTGCCAGTATATTTCCATCTGCATCATACCTGCGTTCACCCGTAAATATAATATCTGCATCCGCGCCCGCCTTGACCCGTTCAACTTCTTCGGTACGCAGTCGATTTGCTTCATCCAAAATATCTTGAATTTCTGCTAATTCGTTATCATATTCTGTAATATCATCGCTGCATGTACATGCACCACCACTGGCATTATCAGTTATACAAAACTGATCCATACAACCAAAATATGCATCATAACATGCCTGGTCGTACAATCCGGTTGCCTCTACCTTTGTACGAACGGTCGTCCCCAATTGTATTGCCGATTGCTTGGTTGTTCTGGTCAAACCATAAGAATCCAACGCGACCAATAACGCCGACAAACCAATTACAGATGCAAAAACATATTTTAGTTTCATTTATAATGCCTCTTTTGCATAACGCATAAAAAGAATAATGCAATTCTGGGCAAATGCCCAAAATTACATATTAATATCTTCACAAGATTCAATTTCCTGGCAGAATTCTTGTTCACCACCCGCGGACCGACCGGCAAAGAACCCACCCAAACCACCAACAACCGCACCAATTGCAGTACCCCAACCTGGTGTCACCATGGTACCAGCCGCCGCCCCCGCAGACAGCCCACCTGCTAATCCCTGAACACCGGCGGCACCCTTGGACTGACCACCAACCTCGCAAACCTGTTGCATACGGCAAACATGGCAATTACGCAATGATGGTTCCCACGATACACTGCGGATATAGCTGTAATTTTTGCTGGATTCATCTGGAGTTTCAACCTGGTATGTGTTATAACAGTTTTGTTCCGCTTCTTCTAAGTCTTGCTGGCGTGATAATTCTGCAATTTTTGATTCCAATTCGCGCATCGCACGATTTTCTGCACCAACTTGCGCAATCATTTTCGCACTGTTAAACACACTGTCCCCCAGGCTTTCACGATCTGCCGGTTTTTGACTGTCCTGGCATGCGGCAACTGTTTTATCCTGTTCGAATTGAACAAAGAATTCATTAACCGCATTTTCTGTATTTGCACGAACAGTTTCACGCAATGTGGCTAACTCTTCTTGCGTTTCTGGAACCTCTACCAGTGATGCCACCAATGTATCGGTTGGCAAACAAGACATATCCGTTCCACAAACCGCACCCAATTGTTCACCAAAATAATTCAAGCATCCCTGTAACATTTGATAATCCATCTGCAACAACACGGCTTGAACGATAATATCAAATTGTGTTTCATTTTTACACGACGGGAACATATCCTGGGGACACAGACCTGCAATTTCATTGGCACTTTTCCCCAAGCATTCTGGTGCCGTAAAGTTTTCGCCACATCTGTCACGCAAACACGCATCAATATCATTTTGACAGAACTGTGTACGCAAATATCCCAACTTGTCATTAACAACCGCCTGTATTCCCGGAATCAATTTTTCACATTCCGTAATAACCGGGCAAATACCCGCCGCAACATTAACATCTGTTAAACACGCTGAATTTGTTTCTGTGGAACAACTGTCTTCCAGACACAACTGAATTCGTGCCAAACACGTCCCACGCGCATTTTTATCGGCATATTTTGCCGCCTCTGTCAATATACTAACCGCCTCGTCTTCCCAATCTTCCAACACATAATCACGCACCGCCATGCATTGATCCAAAACATTTTCACACGCATTTGCACGACGCTGTAATAAATCTGCATCCAAACAGTTTTCAAAATTTACACCACATCCGCCTTTATCAGAAATACACGAACGATACGCCAATAAACATTCACCACGATTATATTTATTTGTTGTATCCAGCATTTGCAAGCGCGCCTGGCGCACTGCTGCCTCTGCCGTGCGTTTATTTTGTTCCGCAATTGATTTTTGATCTGCCAAATATGTTTCATATGATTTGCAATCTTGAACAATCTGGCGCATATACAGCATTTCTTCCATTTCCGCATCATCACCACACGCCGCCAGCCTGTCTGCACAAAATTCTGCCGCCATTGCATACAGTGGATCACCAATATCACTGTCAGCACCCAAACTGGCATCTTCTGAATCAGAATTTATCCAATCTGCAAAACTGATACCCGATATACGCGAACTTTTTTGCGCTGCCTCGCTTTCGCCAAATACTAATTTCGCCTGGGCGCCCAACTGTTCGCGTTCAACACCTTCTGTATATAACAAATCTGCTTCTTCTTGGATTTCTTGGATTTCTTGAATTAATGATTTCGACTGTTCAATATTTGACGAACATGCACAACGATATCCCTCTGATTCATCCAGCAAACAAAAATCATCCATACATGCCCGATATGCATCACGACAGCTTTCACTGGATGTATTATCATCAGATGTTGAATTACCAGAATTACTTGATCCACTTGACGAATTGCTGCCTGTATTTGGATTCTTGGACAATGTCGGATTAGATGTCGACACACTGGTATTTGTCACCATTTGCGTTGTCCCGGCAACCATACTGGGCATACGCGCACCAACCTGGTTTGCACGACTGACGCCAACGCGCACACTGGCACTGTCACGCGTTGCCGCCACTGCAACCCCCGGAATCATCATTAAAACAGCAAGAAAGAAGTTCAGTTTCATGTATCCCATCCTACAATATTTACATATAATTTTATCAAAACACACCCACCTGTGCAAGCATATAAAAACATCTTGCATTCAACACCACAAAATAATATTATATTTCCAGTATGTTTTTTAGTAAATACAGAGGATAATTAATGGCAAAAGATGATGTAATCGTTTTCAGTGGTACTGTCGAAGATAAATTACCAAATACGATGTTTCGCGTAAAATTAGAAAACGGTCATGAAATATTGGCAACCGTATGCGGCAAAATGCGCAAGGCACGCATATGGGTAAATGTTGGCGAACGCGTACGCGTTGAAATGACGCCATATGATCTGGACAAGGGTCGCATAACATTTGTTGAACGCAATCGCCCTGGCACAGATGCCCCAACAAAATAAATACACAATCCCGCGATGCGGGATTTTTTCTTGTTAAAAATAAATTTATATTTAAATAAATTCTTTCCATAAAAATATATTTTTGTTATCATTTAAATATAAATACGGGAATGAAAAGAATTTTGCTTTTTACATTGATGTGTTGCATTGGCATCATGCATGCTGATGCTGCTGTTCGTGATTCTGAATCAATATCGCGGCAAACATCATCTGGAAACAATTCCGCATCCGTAATTGCGCGAACAACCACCACACCAACATTGCAAAATACATCGATATCAAATCGCAGCAATGCATCCACCACAAATTCGCGCAACGCTAAAAGCACTGTCCACCGCACCAACAACATTGTTGCCCGAACATCAAACAACACAATAAATCAATCAACAACTGTACGCAGTGCGACAACGGTTAATAACGCATCACGCAGTACCAGAAACGCAACCAATACATCCGCAACAACCGCACGCAACGCAAACAATAAAACCGTTGTACGCAGTGCCAAACCACGCCAATCTGTTGCAAATTCTGCCCAAACGGCACGCACCGCACGTGCGACAACAATTGCACCCGCATCGGTTACAAACACATTTGGCACAGAATATAATGAATGCAGATTGGCATATTTCACATGCATGGATCAATTTTGCGCAAATATGAACGATTCATATCGCCGCTGTGTATGTTCGTCCAGATTAACAGATATCCAAGAACGCGAACGCGCACTGGGACAAACCGCTGACCAATTGGCTGATTTTAAAAATTTAAATATAGAAGTTATACCAAAAACCGCCGAAGAAGTTAACGCAATGTTAAACGCCAGCGAAGGCGAACTGGCAATAACCGAAGATAATTCCGCATCCGCACAAAAACTGGCTGGCATCAGCGAAGTATTAACATCATCAAAATCACAAGCATTAACAACACTGGGGACACTGGACATTGCCGGCGACATAAATCAAATATGGGCAACAACAGATTTAGCATCTGGGGAAAATATTGCAAATTTAACGGGCGAACCGTTATATAACGCGGTACATGCGCAATGTGTTGACCTGGTGGCATCCAGTTGTCCATCACAATCAACCCTGAACATGGTCATATCTGCATATGGGATGTATATTGAAAACGATTGCACATTATTAATGAACGCCCTGAACAGTCAAAAGGTCCAAGCCAATCAATCCATTCGTGAAACAGAACGCGAAATGAATGTTGCCCGACTGGAAAATTATAATGCACACAATTCAACATCCATAAATGATTGCATCGCCCAGGTTCGCACCGACATCACCGCCGATACGGCATGTGGTGCCGATTATGTACATTGCCTGGACATAACGGGGCGATATTTAAATCGCGACACTGGTGAACCGATATATTCACCTGACTTTTACCAATTGGAAAATCAAATCTCGCTGGATGGCGATGTATTAACCAATGCAACAAACAGATTAATTGTCGCCGAATTAAACAGCAAACGCATTTATGCCGCCCGCGGTCTGGAAACCTGTCGCGATATCGCAGACGAGGTTTGGGATGAATTCGTTCGCCAGGCAATTGTTGAAATATACCAGGGTCAACAAGAAAAAATCCGCGATGTAAAAAATGAATGCCTGGATGTCGTTAACACATGCTATGACGAACAGAGTAATTCGTTAAAAGATTTTAGTAATATTAAAGAAGAACTACTGTTGGGTTCACGTCTGGAATTATCCGAAGAACTATGCGAAGAAAAACTATATGCATGCAGTAATTTATACGGCGATCCAAATGGCAATGGACTGGAATTATTAATAACTGCAATGCACGAAATCACAGACCAAAAAATTGCCAAAGAATGTCGCGCATTATTGGAAGCATTTGCCCAAGACACATGCGCCGTCCCCAGCAACGACACATTGCATTCGTACCCATACGGTTGCCGTGCATATGCCCCCGGCGATCAACGATTTGCCGCAATTCCGATTTGTAATCAATCACTGACATCAAACTCATCTTCTAATACCGACAGCGGCGATACCGGCGGTTCAAACCCCGAATTTGATGACAACGGATACACATGCCCGACATTAAAACAATACCAATCGTGCAAGCCAGGATACTTTTTATATTACATTGATACAGCAACACAAAACGACTATTATGGCATCGCCGCCAAAGATTTTGTTGGGAATCAATGCCGCAGCTGTACGACACTGGGACTGGACATCGAAGAATGTCCCGGCGGCACAGAAGTGCCAGCCACAAAAGAAAGTATGTGTGGCACAGACTATGCCGGCAGTTTATATCAAAAGGTTGTCAGATACGCAACCCAGGTATGTGTACGACCATCAGATTCAGAATCTATTGCATCTGGCGCCATGTCAATACCAACAGAAGTCATGGGCGATATTAACAGCGTCATGGATTCGATAAAGGTTGACATGGCAAACGAATTATCTAATGAATGTGACCGATTGGGCGGCACATGGGTTGATACCCAATGGGTCGACGATGTTGGCGACGATGATATACACGACAAAACCAAACATACACTGTGGAAATATTTCTATGATGAAACAGGTGCAAACACAAAATGGGGATATTGCGCTGATAAAAGCAGTGTAGAAACCGCAACAACAGGATTATAACATCTTGCCATAAATAAAAAAATTTGTTAAAATATAATCCAAGAGAAAGAGATGAAAAAAACATTCGCATTTTCAATATATTGTTTAATGTTTTCACCGGTTGCATTTGCTGCAACGCCATGGTGGCAACAACCAACGGTTTGCCGGCTGGATCCAACTGATTGTTATTCCAAAATGGGTGCGGGATATGATGCAGAATTATGGGATTCAACCAGCCAGTGTTGGGGCATGAAATTAATCTGTCCAGATGCATTGGTCGCCGAAGAATATCAACCTGTTGCAATCGGGCGCACAGAAATTGCCAGTGGCAACAAAATCAAAGAAGATTTTGACCCAGATATTTTAAATGGTGATTGTTTTGGCGTACGCAAAACAACATCAAATGGAACGATGGCATCTGTTAATGGCGAATATGTTCGTGTTTGGTGCAATGGAATTCTGGATAATGCGGATGAATATTTACCAAATGGCGAAATAACATATGGCGCCCAACCAACATGTTCTGACCTGGCAGAATATGGTTATATTGCGGTTGAAAACAATCGATGCTATGGCAAATATTATGATATGGCAAAATATTATATCGAATGTAATGGTAATGATATAATGCCCAGTCGTTTAATTGTATTAAATGGCGCTGATTATACAATGTCATCGGGTAATGCACCGGCGGACAAGGACGCTGCCAACGACATATTTGATAAAATGGAATCTGTTTCCCAGACCCAGCGTGAAAAATATTTTAAAAATTAATTAAAAATAAAAAATCCCCATTTTGGGGATTTTTTATATCAGAAATCATACCTGAATTTTAACATTCCCGTATGTGATGTATAACTTTCACGCAAGTTTAAATTATAATCTAATGTAATATCCCATCCGTCATACAAAATGCCCAATCCGATACCGAATTCACCCCCCATACGGGATAACGCATCACCATTAACCACGTATGATGCCGCCCCCGGAATCATAACATTTGCTGCCACAGAATCAGACAAGAAGTCATATGTTGCCGCCGCATGCAGCTGTGGACGCAATTTCATTTTCCAATCTGCCCCAACGATAAATGAATAATCTAATCCTGCGACCCCGGTTAAAAAGTTTGTATCATCGACACTTATATCTGCAACACCATTGTTATAATCATCATGGGAAATATGCAAATATCGCGCACCAATTTCCGGCGTTAATCCAGACGCAAAATCATATCCCGTCATTATTTGTCCGCCAAATGAATTAACATCATATTCAGATTCAAATAAAACCCCAAATGCGCTGGCTGTTTCTGTATACTTTGCCATCGTATAATTCAATGCAGCATTTATAAACCACTTATTCGGTTGATATTGTCCATATATAAACAGTGTATTACTTTCTATATCTGTATCGCGCGACACAGAATCAATATCCGAATTACTATATGAATATCCCGCACCAATTGTATATTTTTTATTTATCAGCGCATCTGCACCAACCGCCAATCCGCGCGTATATCCACTGAACACATCAGAATACTTGGTTTTATTAAATATCCCATGCCCCCAAACACCATAATCCGTTGTAACCGCATCGCCACCATTTCGCCCAATCGTTCCACCAGACATACGCCCAGACACTAATGACAGAACTTGATTCTGAACAGATGCCGCAACAGATTGCACCACAGGCTTGTCTTCGGCACGCAACTTTGCCGCCTCATCTTCTACATACCCAATATTTCCATCTGCCAATGCTTGTTGCGCGTTCAGCGATGCAACGCCAATCGAATAATTATCTGTATTTGCCAAACCCGACAATACCGCTGCCGCATTCGTTGTTAAATTATTTGACTTTGCAATTTCATCAACTGATTTTGTTTCGAAAATAACCGTCCCACCATTTTGCGTCATATTATATAACGCATCATTATAATTAATATTTATATCTGCATCTGTAGAAAACAAATCATATTCCCCCGCCGTCCCCAGCGAAATATCCACAGCGCCATTTTCCCCAATATTATAATTATCTGCCAACAGTCGACCATACGAATTTGAATTAATAATTGACATTGATACTGTGCCATTTAAATTTACAGTCCCCTGTTCAACTGTTGTGGCACCAATATCCAGTGTTGCCCCATCCGTAATTATCATTTGCCCATCACCAGAAATACCGCCACCTATTTTAGTTGTACCATCCGCAATAACCAATTCCCCCATATTATGAATGTCATTTGCAAAATCACCCGCGGTATTACCAGAAAAAATATTATCACCACGCAAAGTGATTTTCCCACCCAGCGCATTATATATCGCCCCACCATTTTCACCGGCACGATTATTTAAAAATTGTGTATCTTTTATTGTAATTGTTGGCTGTGCGTCCGCCTGATTTTCAACATTTGCAATTGCGCCACCAATTTTTCCCGCCTGGTTTCCACTGAACACCGATTTATCTATTATGCCGATTGTGCCAGCATTTGTAATCGCCCCACCCTGCTGAACATCGCCATTTAATGCCGTATTATTCACAAATTGCGTATTTACAATCCCATTAACAACACTGCCCCATGAACCATTATTTATTGCCCCACCATTACCAGACGCATTCTGCATAAACAAAGAATCTTTTATATCTTCGATTTTACCCTGGTTGCGAATCGCCCCACCCTGGGAAGAACCGGCATAGTTCCCAATAAAACTGGAATTTGCAATTAATTTTATCACCCCGCCCGCGCCAGCACCAATTAAATTAGAATTATTAATCGCCCCACCCATCGCCGCAGAATTTTCTTGGAACAATACATGCGTTAAACTGTCAATTACACCATTATTATATATTGCACCACCGGCACTGTTTGCCTGATTTTTATAAAAAGATAATTGCCCTGTATCTGCAATTTGTGTTAAATTCCCCTCATTCCAAACAGCGCCACCAAACACCGCCTGGTTTCCAGACATAATAACACCCGCACCAATATTTAAATCACCGGCATTAAACACAACACCGCCGTTTGAATCTGTCGTACTATATTCACTGTATTTTGAATTTTCTAATGTTTCTGTTTCCCCCGTATTAATAATAATTTTATCTGCCGCTGCGGCTGGCACGGCAATCAAAACAGACAATACAGAACAATATCTTAATAAAAATTCCCAACATGTATGAACAGACATTTATCCCCCTTTCCTGTTATTAATACAATATTAAAAACAAACCAGAATTGTTGCAATAAATTTATATACATAAATATAAAACCCGCGACACGCGGGTATTTTAATAATGTTTAATATCAAGTGCGTCTGCCACACTTCGTTAAAACTTCGTGTGGCACTTCTTCGCGTGAACTGTTCCGCTCTGGCTTGCCAGCGCATCGTCACAGACGCGAAGGGTGGTTGGGGCAGCTGATTCCCTCGGCTGGCGCCTGCGGGGAAACCGTGACGATTTGACTGCGTAAATACTTGTCAAATCTACTTGTTTTCGAACCAGGCGATATTCATCGCATGATTGAACTGCGCGACCCAAAACCAATAATTAAACCCGCGACACGCGGGTTGAATTCTTGGTTGGGGCAGCTGGATTCGAACCAACACTGACGGAGTCAGAGTCCGGAGTTCTACCGTTAAACTATGCCCCAATGCCTGGCTATTATATGCATATCAATCTCAATTTGCAAGCACAAGTTTAACACTTTTCACGGAAATCCACTCAACTACACCAACACAACAAATTTTACACGATTTTCACATTGAATACCTGGTGCGAAATAGGCTTCGCCCCCAGTAACAACATGTCGCACCGGTTCACGTCTGCCGGCATAGAACCCCAGCAAGAACAGAGCTGGAACGATTAAAAGTACGACCTTGCCCTTCATCGCCCCCATTCTATTTTTCCCAATAAAACCACGGCTTTTATTCACATATTATTTGTTTTTAGCCCTATTTTATGATAAAATATCACCCGACACAGGCGACTGTGCTGGGCGTTACAACCCATAACATTAGGTGTCCGTGGGGACACAAAAAACCTCTAACCTTTGGTTGGAGGGCGGCGAATATATTGAATAAGCCCGCTATTTCCTAATGTTATAGTTGTAAACCTCCAACCACCTAAATTATGCCTGTGTGGAATTAGACGGAGAGCAGCATGACCAAACAGAAACAAACAGCCAACAACCCCCCCCCCCTGCCCAAGACATTGTGGGGATTTTATTTTAAACATGCAATTCATGGTAATGGCTGGATGATTCTGGCGGGTGCAATCTTATCATTTATTGTCGCATTTGACCGCGTATTACAGCCACTTATTCAAAGCTGGACAGTGGCAATATTCGAAACACCGGTACCAGCCGGCATGACATTGATGGAACATGCATTGCCGACCGTATTGATGATAATCGGATTAAACCTTACTATGACAGTCCTGGGGCAAATCAGGGGATGGCTTGGCACACATTGGGCTCCCAGAGCATATCGTCAAATATCAGAGGTTCTGACAGCCTATGTCCATAGACAATCTATGTCATTTTGGACAGGTCGTATGGCCGGACAGACAAGCAGCCAAATGGGCCAAATATCCACCGGGTTTGACGTATTGGGAACACTGATAGATGCCTTTTGTCGTTTGGCGACAATTGTTGTTAATGCAACATTGCTGTTTTCAGTAAACAGATATGTTGCATACATGTTTTTTGCAATCATAGTATTTAGAGTTCTTTACTCATGGCGATTATCAAAGAAACTGAAAGATGCAACCAAGCACCGAGCAACGGTTATCAGCAAATTACAGGGCAAGGTTCTGGACAGTGTGTCAAACTACTCGCTGGTAAAACTGTTTGCACGTTCTAAGCAGGAAGAAGAACACTTGGCCCCTATTCGCACAGAACGAGTTCAGGCCACAATTAACACAGGATTCTTACAACGACTGTTTAATGGTGTCCCAGCTGTTTTATGGGATATCACAACAGGAATAAATATATTACTGTGCGTATATCTGTATTCCAAAGGCGAATTAACAATCGCAGGTGCAGTCCTTGCGACAAGTATCTATATCGGCGTGTTTGGCACTATTGCCGCAGTAATTGATATGGTTCCAACAATTATAGAAAAAACAGGTGCAGCTGCACGCGCCTATGAAGAACTGGTATCACCAATCGATGTTATGGATGCGCCAAATGCCCCAGATATGCAGGTCACATGTGGCACAATTGAATTCCGCAATGTATCATTCAAATACAAACGCAAATGGGTTCTAAAAGACCTGAACCTGAAAATCAAATGTGGCGAACGTGTCGGTATCGTTGGCCCATCGGGTGCGGGTAAGACAACATTGGTACACCTGTTGATGCGTTTCTGGGATCCAACGCACGGCCAAATCCTGATTGATGGACAGGATATCAAAGAATACACCCAGGATTCACTGCGCGAAAATATCGCATTTATTCCACAAGACCCAACAATGTTTAACCGCACCCTGCGTGAAAACATCGGATATGGCAAAGTAAATGCAACGGATGCGGAAATCCGCCGTGCAGCCAAGCGTGCTGCCGCCCACGATTTCATTATGGAAACCGACAAGAAATATGATTCCCTGGTTGGTGACCGTGGCATCAAATTATCAGGCGGTCAAAGACAGCGCATCGCCATTGCACGTGCATTCTTGAAAGATGCACCTATCCTGGTCCTGGACGAGGCTACATCTGCCCTGGACAGCGAAACCGAAGTCGCAATTCAGGAATCATTTGAAGAACTGGCAACCGGGCGCACAACGGTTGCGATTGCCCACCGACTGTCGACCCTGCGCAATATGGACCGCATTATTGTAATCAAAGATTGCCACGTAATTGAACAAGGCAGTCACCAATCGCTGTTGCGCAAACGTGGAGAATATGCCCGCCTGTGGAAAATGCAGTCTGGTGGATTCTTACAGGAATAAATAAGGAGTAACAAATGGCGCAAAAAGATTCTGACAAAATAAAGACCACCCCAGCTGAGGGGAAAATTGCTGCATCGGTATTGGATGCAGTATTAGAGTTTTGCGAAACGAACGGTCATCAACCTAATCCAGAAAGTATGTTGGGAACGTTATACGCGGCTATTTATGCCTATGACCATTCTAAAAGACATTATGATAAAAATGAAAATGACGAAATGTATGCGGATAAACTACATAGAGCAAGAGCATTTACATCATACGGCAGAAAGAAAATTCGTGATGCAGGCAAAGAAATTAGCATACGCAAAGCAGAAAAAAATGCCGTTGGCATTGAACGTGTCTTTCCACGTGCAAAATTGGTGCGTGTAATATTTGGCGAACCTGCATACCAACACATAACAGCACAGAAAAATGATATGGCAGCAAAAATCTTTGCAGAATATTTTGACACGGTTCTTAATGAAAATTTTTCTAAACGTGATATTGAATTTTTGGAACTGGGGGTTGGTATTGGCGTTACAGATTATATGAGAAAAGAATTAGAAAAACCTGCCTTCGTACAAAAAACACAGGCATATAGAATGGGGTATTTTGCAGAAGGCCTACACCCTCGTGCGATAGCGGATGCCTATTTATTAACAGAAAGTCGTGTCCGCCAGATACAAAACTGGTCAATTAGAAAATTGCAAAACGATCAAGAGCTGGAAAGATTCTTTAATCTTTACCAAAATGGCGATATTGATGGCATGCTGGCATTGTTACCACCACAACAACAACGGGCGTATAAATTTCAGCAAGAAAATAAAATGGCGGAATTACCAACAGATGATGCTAACAAAGTCGGAGAATGGCTGGCAGACAATTTCAAATTGCAACGATAAAAGATATGCAAACACTAGAAAACCTGGAACGGAAATTTTTATCGATTATACCAATAAAACCATTTGAATTGGGTGATGTGCGTGCAACCACAGACTCAGATAAACAACTGACAGTCGAACAGGCAAAGCAAGACATTGCAGTATTGGTACAGATGTTGATAAACACGTATGGGGGCTGGCCTTTTTATCCGAAATTATTGCGGTTGCGCATATTGAATAAACTGAACAGAATCTATGACAAAATCACACAACCAATAACCGCATCTGAATTGTTTGCGCAATTAAAACCAATAATTGAAATTATGCCGGATAATCATCTGTGGATTAAACTGGGTGATAATTTGGCAAAATATCCACGCAAACCACGAATTGATGTTGGCACAAATTTAGCTATAACGCATGGTGGTGGCAAAAAATATTGGATTGATAAAATCGGCAGCATTGGTGTGATTGCTTTTTCAAAATGCTTTGCACCAGACGACAAAGAAAACATGGAACAGTTCCGCAATCGCATTCGTGATGTTATGGCTGGCACACGCGCAATAATCATAGATTTGCGTGATAATGGTGGTGGCAGTCCGCTGATTATGTCAATGATTTGCGATGAAATTATGGGGCCGGTTGGCATTCCGCGCACAAAGCGTATGTGGTCGCGCACCACACCCCAGGCACAAGAATTATACCAATATTCCACACTGTCGCGCGACCATATAGACAAAACAGTTGACCCAACAATTGTGGCAGATAACACCAAATTCAAATTGCCAACCGATTACAAACCGTTGTATGACCGCCCAATTTATATTTTACAAAATAACAAAACCGCATCATCGGCGGAACACTTGCAGGCGCAATTACGATATCATCCACAAATGCAAATCGTTGGCTCAAACTCATCGGGGTGTATGCAATATACCAACTATCAAACATTGAAATTGGAGCATTCTGGTATTCTGATTCAATTAGCCAGTGTATATGCCGAATTCTTTGGAATAAAACACTTTGAAACGCACGGGTTTACCCCCGACATCAAATGCCCAGACGGCACCGATCCATTTGCCGTTGCAATGGCCCAGATTGACACAAAGGAAAGACAATGACCAAGATACCAACGATCAGTGAAATGGAAGAATTATTACTGCGTGATTCCAAAACGGCAGATTTGGTTGATGGACGTAGTGCCAAATCAAAATCACCAGACACAAAATTGACCGCAGACCAAGTTCGACATGAAGTATCAGTCTTTGCGCGAGTGTTAATAAATATATATTGTGGTTGGCCTTTTCATAATGAGGTGCTGAAACGCAAAATCTTGAAGACGTTGGTTGATATTCACAAAAATGCACACGATATGACGGCGGCAGAACTGCTGAAGCGGCTGCGCCCTGCGATTGAGATAATACCAGACAATCACATTAAACTGCGAATGATGGGGTATGGCATGGGGGTGCGTACGGCCCTGCGCAAGCCAAGACCAAATGTCGGAACAAATATTGCAGGTAATAAAAAATTTCATACCACACAACATGGCAACATTGGAATTATTGCGGTTCCAACGCTATCAGGCTGGACAGACGATGAACGGAAAATGTTTGAGAAACAGTGGCGCACAATTCTGCCACAGTCAGAAATACTTATCATTGACCTGCGCGACAATGGTGGTGGCAACAACAAACCATTGTCCGACATGGCAGATTATATTTTAGGCGATGAAAACTTCCCATTTGCACGCAGACAATATATTCGCAACAACCCAGATGCCAATGCTGTCAAAAAAATATACGAACATGTAAACGGCACCAAGTTCAATATTAAATCAACGACAGATCCCATTATTTACGAAGACAACAGCAACAGTGATACATTACCAAAATTTGATGCAACACGTGCAGGTTTTAATGGGCCAATTTATATCCTGATAGACGGTGGTGTAATGTCATCAGGGGAACTGATATGCACCCTGTTGCACAACCACCCAAAGGCAAAGTTTGTTGGAACAAACACACGTGGTGGCGAAGTGTATGGCTATAACTATGCGTACATATTATTACCACATTCACACATGCAGTTTAATGTCGGCTGTGTATATCGTGAATTATTTACAGAAAATTTCGAACTGAACGGTTATACACCCGACATCAAATGCCTTGATGGCACCGATGCATTTGCCGTTGCAATGACCGAGATTGAAAAAAGCCAAGACATTACAATCGCAGACACCCGAAAGATAAAGGATAAAGCATGCAGATAAAGTTAGAACATCTTGATGCAGAAAGTGCATGGCAACGCATTATTCGCGCCCACGAAAGATATCATACAAACCTTAAAAACTATAAATATAGTTACGAGATGTTCATCCCTAACGATGACAGAATGCGCGAAATGTTTGAGCAGCCAAAACTGACCGAACAACAGATCCAGCACTATCACGATATTTTTGTTAAGGAAATATACAAACTGTCAGATTTAACGCACAAAGATGCTGATATAAACAGCGCAATACAGAGATTCCAAAACAGAATTAAAACACTTATTGCACCATTATTGCCAGCATGGAATGCAACAATGCCAGAAACATTAAGCATCAAATGCACATATGGATACGGTGGCGGATACTCATCAGGCAGGAACGCAACCATTCTGTTCCGCATGAGTCGCGACAAGCGAAATGATTATGGTATATACCTGTTACTGATGCATGAATTTGTACACATCTTGATAGAAGAACAGATTATAGGCAAGTATAATGTTCCACAAGACCTGAAAGAACGCATTGTTGATATTATCGGTCTGGAATTGTTTAACAAGCCAATCCAACAAATGTATGAGAATTCATTTGCTAATTCATATATCACACCAGCGGTTATTCGCACAGACCTGGAATCTGCAGTTAAAAAAATGATGACGGACTATACAGCACTAAAACAAGCCCAAGTCACAAAGGACAGATAATGAAAACAGAACAGTTCGAAAACGCAATAAACGACATACATAGCCGAGTAAAGGAACTGGTTATGAATCAGTTGCCAACACTGGATGGTATTATGCAGGTCGATAAAATGTCGCCAGAAGACCGAGTTTTCTATGAGGCATACAAAAAATACGGCAACAGAAATCACACTTGGCAAGATTTCAAAGCAATGTTTAATGGCGATATTGCAACCATGCAGAAAACAGTAAAACATTGGAGGACATGGGACGAAATAAATGATGCATTATCACAAGCATACAATTTAATACCAGAAATAAAAAGGTTAATAGACAAGTATAAGTTAGAAACTATCGATGTAACAAAGCCAGAAGAATTTGAACAATATCCAGATTTAGTGGCAGTGTGTGAAGAATATCGCAAAGTGTACAATAGCACACATCAAAATTATTCTACATTTAATCCGCAGGTTGCAAAATTAGAACAAGAATTCGAGAAAAAAGCAAAAACGATAGATAAAAACGACAAAAAAGCCAAGATAGATTTAGTTGTAGAATATATAAAAAAAATTTGATGAATACATTGATTTGACCAATGGCAATTTTGTTATTGGCGAACGCATAGAATTGTATCGTAAAATTATATTACAAGACCAACAAATATTAGAACAGGCAAAAAATTTTGATAATTTATCCGCCGTACAAAAAATTGATTTAGCCCGTATGATATTAAACAAAAGCGCAGAAATTACCGGTACGCCAACAGGCAAAGTGACTCAAGATGACGCCATACTTGGACCACACGCACTGAAAGGGAACCAAACCGCAGGATACGCACACAAAGAGAAAGAATTTTTATTCAGAGCAGAAATTCTTGAACGTTATCCTCTGGCACTTTTTCTAAAAGATTTAGCACACGAAGATGCACACAGAATAGACTACTATAATGCAGAATACGGAATGATTGGCACACAACTTATGAAATTTGTGGAAGACAATTATCTGAATGATAATGAAATAGGTGTTGAATTATACAAGAAATTTGCCACAGAACAAAGTTCGTACTATATGCACGACACAGTTGCAGCCGCTTTACGTTACAATATAAAATATGACACAAAGGATATATAATGTCGCGAATTCATGTCATTGGTGCGCCAGGGTCTGGTAAAACAACATACGCGCGGCGGTTGGCGGCCGCACGCAATTTACCCCTGTGCCATTTAGATGAGATTTTTCATGACAATTCTGGCACCACTCCACGCAAACGCACCGAATCCGAACGCACAGAAATGGCGGCTGAATTTGCCCAGGGCAAAGACTGGATATCCGAGGGCGCATCATTTTCCGACTGGGTAAATCCAATCTTAAAACGTGCAACCGAAATACACATTGTATCCCCATCACGCACGATACGCGTTTGGCGACAGATTAAACGGTATATCCGCCGGAAATTTGGTATCGAGCAGACAACATACCGCGAAACATTACGCGGTCTGTGGGGCGGAATAAAATGGACATGGAACTATGACAGTGATACATTACCAGTAATATTAAAGAAAATCCCAAAACGCACCAAAATCAAAAAGGTAAAGGCATAGATATGAAATACGTACCAGATATGAATTTATTGCGTTCTTATTCTGATGTTACAGATCGCCTGCCGGCACCGACACTGGCAGTGTTTGAATTTGACAATAAAAAACTGATTTACTGTGGCACCAAACATTCCGCAGACGTGTCATTTCAACTGATTGATAAATGTTTTAATGACTATGACATAGATTGCGTAGTAACCGAAGTACACAGAAACGCAGAACCTGTCAAAATCCAAACACATACACGCAGCCGCAATGAATTGACATATTCTGCACGACTGGGGTACAAGCGTGATATTCCAGTCATACTGGCCGATCCCAGCAAGTACGATTGGTTCACAGATTTATTAAAGGTTGATAGCAATTACCTAAAACCATTACAGGTGTTTTTCATGCTGGACGATGCGTACACATACAAACAACACTTCAAAGAAAACTATTCAATTGAACGCGCGCTGAAAAATACAATTCACAAATACTGGGACGACACACTGCCCCCACCAATGACCCGGGAAGAATTTCAAGAATACTTTCTGGAACAATTCGGCATTGAAATCACCGATGATAACATCAGTGATATTTACATCACACACCCTGAATGGCACTGCCCAGACAACAATGGCAGTCTGTTGAATAAAATGTGGTCAGATATTGGCATGATTTCACGCGACCCATATATGGTAAAATGCATTTTTGATGCAGTAAATTCACACGATTGCGTTCTGGCAACATTTGGCGCAGGCCACCTGAACAAGCAAATACGGATTCTGGAACAGGCATTCGGCAAACCAACATTTGTAGATATAAAGGCATAGACATGACAGACAAACCAAAAACACTTTATCATGGCTCGCAAAGCGAAATCACAGATGGCTTCATCAGGATGCGACCTGGACACATCAACGGCATGCAGACACCGATAACTGCCGCATTCGCAACCCCCAGTTATAGACATGCACGACTGTATGCGGCCATGCGAATAATTTCTAATGGTTGAAAATGGCCCAAGGGGATAGATACACTGTATGTAGAGCGCATAAGCCCAAATATTAGCAACTCCAAGGCGTATGTATATGAAGTTTCATCGGACGGCTTTATCCCAGATGGCGATGATTATTATTGTCTGAACGATGTGCCAATCTTGAAAACCTATGAAATTGACGTTATGCAGGAAATCAGAAACGAAAATATTAAAGTATATGTCCTGCAAGATAAGGTAAATTTTGATGACCTGACAGAAGAGGAAGGTCTGGCTTTATGGCGCAAAACATGCAAAACAGGCAACTTCAAACGCTATCTTCCAGAAGAATCAAATCAAATTACGACATTTCTTAACAATGGTATGGATAGATAAAACAGGGATTGAGCATGAAAAAGAATACTTTTGAACAAGCCACACAACAGATAGAATCACGCACGTTTTATCATGGTTCTGCAACAAAAATAGATGGCGACTTTTTAGAACCCAAAGAACAATTTAACAGTGTTCAAAACAAACGTGTCGTCGGCGCATTTGTTACATCAGATGCAGATTATGCAAAATTTTTTGCCTTGGTAAAATGCATATCGGGGCGCGGTCAATGTAAATTACATGGTAAAAAAATATTTTTTGAGAGAATATCCGACAGTATAAAGCCAGAATTCAATTTGTATACAGTTGTCGAAAAACCAGGCGAAAAATTTATTCACGACAAAGGCACAGAATATTATTCACCCACACCAATCAAGATATCTAAAAGGCAAACATGTAATACGGTTGAAGAAATAGAAAAGTTGGGGTATGAAATATACGTGCTGAACGAACCGTTAAAAAATAAAACAAGCAAACAAGCCAGTGACAATTCACGCGTTCACTCTGAAATGCACCAGGCAATTGAAAACGGCGCATATCATCGCGTAGATATTGCAAATTTAATTAGACAGCAAAAATCAAAAAGTATATTCCACAAACTATTTAATTGGCAAAAAGATTAGGTACAAACAGACAAAAAGGTACAAATATGAATGTAAAAATCAGAAATGCAGTGCCAGACGATGCGGCCGCAATCCAAAAAATTATTGCAGCCGGATACCGCCGGTCTTTTGCCGGTCTGCACAGTCCAGAATACTTGGAACAGAAGATTCAGGAATACCTTAGTCCAGCCAGAATTGAAAAAATGGCAAACATAATCCGCAATGAAAATTCTGTAAATATCGTTGCAGAAAACGCGGATGGCGATGTTGTTGGCTCAGTCGGCGGTATGAGGGACGAAAACAACAACTGGGAACTGATTGCATTATATGTAGATGAAAATGTAATTGGCGACACCAAATTTGCATTATCACTGGTTCAAGAATTTGCCAAACGCATCAAAGATGCCGGTGCAACAACATTTACAACCGGCACCCTGACCGGCAGTCGTGTTTGCCGGCTGTACGAATTACTGGGCGGTAAAAAGATAAAAGAATACATCAACGAAAAGCGCGACAATGTATCAGAAACAGTCTTTGAGTTTAACCTGAACCGATTTATTTAACATACACTACGGAGAAAGAAATGAAATACACCAAAGGCGGAAACTTTACCACCCAAGAAATGAGCATGCTGGAAACTCTGCAAGAACTGGAAGATGTGGTTCATATTGCAAAAACAATGTGTCGTGGCATTCATAAAGACGGCGGCATGCCAGATTCCGCACGTGGCGATGCAAAATACGCCCACACAAACCTGGACGAGGCAGAAGAATATATATCTTTCCTGCGCAAGAAAATAAAAATTGCGTTGGAACACGTGCCAGAAAACATACAAAAAAAAAGAACAGCTATAAAATACTGCCCAATCGGGCGGTTATTATTTTGAATGCGATTGCAGTGCAATGTTTTGATAATTGCTTTCGTACAATTTGCGCGCGGCATCGGATTTTAAGACCTCTAAGGCACGCGGTTTCAGTTTTAATTGTTCCGCGCATTTCACACCACGCGACCGGGCGGCACGCATCAATTTGCCCATAATTTTCAATTCCAATTTATAGTATTCTGCATTATCTGGCATGTCTGGAATATCTGTCAGCAACAACAAAATTAAATCACCAATGTTACGGATGTTTTTAACCGGGCGCAGGTCAATAATATGAAACCGCCCAGCCCCAGCATCAAACAGCATATTGCCTTCGGATGGATCAATTGTGAAATTGGTCGTGGCCAGGTGGTTCAAATCATCAACCAGTTTGTTATACGCACTTTGTGGCGCAGATGCCATTATGTGCATCTTTTCAATCGCCACAGATACCGCATTGGCCCGTTGTTGGGCGGTCAATGGTTCTTCGACCAAATCATTTGTTGGGATGCCATCAACCTTTTTACAGACAGACAACACCACAGTCCCGGACATTGGGTCTGTTAGATTATACAATGGCTGGCCAAAATTGCGGCGACCGTGTACATTGTCGGCACGCATATACCGATATGCACCGGATGACAACCTGTCCCGAAACGCTTTATCAATCTTGACAGTATGCGGCACACGCACAACATAACGACCGGCATCGTATGTGGTGGCCTCGGTCCCCGAACCAATCGGTTTTTGTGAAATTGCGGACAAGATTTCCGAAATATTCAATCGCATTATTCCGCCACCTTTGAAAACATTTTCATATCACGTGGTTCGCCACGCAGAACAAAGTACTTACGCAAGACACCCTCACACTCATAACCACAACGCAGTGCAACCGCAGCCGAACGAATATTCTGTTTATCAAGGGTCAATTGCACACGTTGTAATCCCATGTCAGCAAACCCCATTTCGGTCAGTTTATTTAATGCGCGTGTCATAATGCCACGGCCATTAAAGCCATGCGCCAGCCAATAACTGATTTCACCCATGTTGTCGTCTGTATCCACAAAGCCAATCTTGCCCACAATATCATCCGCCACCATGATAAAGTAAGCGCATTTATCATCGCCGTATGATTTTTCAATATTTGCCAGTGTTTTATCGGTTGTGGTATAACCATCAACCCATTCCAAGAATTCGCCCAGGAATTCACGATTGGCGTTTATAACCGACAACAACCGTTCGGCATTTTGTGCCGTTGGCTCAAGTTTTACCAGCCGGAAATCACCCATATCAATAATGCGTGGAAACGAAACCATTACTTACCCTTATATTCCGACTTCAGTTTTGTAAAGACCAACTGGTCCATAAATGTGCCATCACTTAGCATAGTTGATGCACGAATACGACCATCCAAATGGAAACCACTGCCACTGATAGACTTTTGCGATTGTACATTATCCCCCATACATTGGCGCATAATTCTGTTTGCCCCCAATTCCTCAAATGCCTTTTTCATTATCAAGGCCCAAATTTCTTGATTAAAACCCTGGCCCTGAGCAGACTTCACAAACCATACATTGCCAGACTGCACAGATTTATTATTACTAAAATAAAATATTCCATGATGGCCAATCAATTTGCCGTTATGAAACACGTACCACACCGCGCCATTTGGATTGACATCACGTTCCTGCTCTTGCTGCATTTGCTTTAATGTTTCATCCAAAGATTCCGGCAACGGTTTTTTATAGTCGGGCGTCCAATTCACATACTTAAAATCACCAGGGTTTTCATTCTGGATGGCATCCCAAACCAACCGGGCATTTTCTGGGGTCGGTTGCAAAACACGCAATTCCAGACGTTTGGTTTTCAGATCCCGTCTAAATATTTCATAAAATTTTTCCATCTACTTTTTCCTTTGATTATCCTGACAATTTTATCATAAAAATCCCATATTCCCAAATAAAAAGCCCCCAATCGGGGGGGCAATTTTACTTTCCCTTTTCTATCATTTGCTGCGCCATCATTTGTAGTGTCTGTCGTGTTGCATTTTCGTATTCATAACGCAACAATTTCAATTTTTGTTTTAACTTTTCAGGCACATCATAGCCAGAACTGTACAATCCACGACCATTAAAAGTTAAATATGCACCCCCAACAGAATTAAAATTCTTGGAATACTGGGGCGACAAATTGCCTAACAAATGTTGTTTTATTGTATCGTCATTCTGACCGGCACAAGCAAGCACTATACGGCGTTGAATCTGTTGCATGTGTTGGGCAATGTACCAATTTTTTCTGTTCAACAAATCGTCAATGCCGTACGAAACCGCCATACAAACCTCATCAAATGTTGGAACACCTGTGCCAAGATATGCGGTTGCATATGCGGAAACCTCATCAAGAGCATACAGTCCCGATATTTCATAATAGTTTTTCATGGTAAACAAAGGGTTGCCATATTTAGCATTTTCCAGATGCTTTGTTTCATGTGCAATCGTCTTTGGTTCTTCCAATCTCAATAATTCTGCAGTTTCCCGAATAACATCATCTGGCCCCAGAATTAAATCCGGTGCGATTTCATAACGGTAAACTATAACATCATTGCTGCCATAACAAGTGTCCCCACCAATCATTGGCTGCCTTCCAGAACGATACGCATCGATATTTAAACTATTTATCGTCCTATTCACATATATAATTTTAACCTGTTTTTCGGGTTTGTTTTGTGGCGCATCAAGAACAGACGACTGATTTGTCGTCTTTGGTTTAAAAAAATTCAAGATTTTTTCTAAAGTTGCCATAGCAACGATTATTGACAACAATACATCATTTGTCAATATTTATTTTTGAATTTTCCACAAAATATGGCATAATTGCTGAGACAAAATTAAAATACAGGACAAATTTATGAAAGCAGATGCACACAAACAGGTTCAATATTTACGCCATGGGATGGAACAATTCCTGGCCGATGAAGACAAACATATCACCAATGGCGCACCGCGCCTGCGTGGCGAACAGTACTTTGCGCTGGGCGCATTGACCAAGCTGTCCGACACCCAAATTGCGGCCAGTTATTACAAACTGCCCACTGGGTTTGGTAAAACCGTAATGTTTTCATACATGGCCCAGGCGTATCTGCTCCAGGCACGCGCCAATGGTGACACAAAGAAACTGGTTATATTGGTGCCACGTTTGAATTTGATTAACCAAACCAGCGACAAACTGGACAGCTTTGCCGGATTTAGTGCATCGGAATTTAGCGGCCGCACCAAGGACACCGATGCAGACATCATCATTTCAACATACCGTTCACTGGATAAACTGGTGGAAACCATTGGGATTGAAAATATCGGCCTAATCTTTGCGGACGAGGCCCACCATGTCACCGGCGACAAAATTTCCCAAACAATGACCAATTTGATGAAATCGGTGCCTACAATTGGTTTTACCGCCACCCCATCATACGATGCTGACAAATCGGTTGGCAATGTACTGAGGACAGAAATATTTGCAATGACGATTGCCGATGGCGTGCGTGGCGGAATGTTATCACCGGTAAAAAACACCCTGTATTGTTCCAGTATTGTATATGACCTGGAAAACACACCTGCAACCAGTCAAGGCGAATATGATTATAACAGTATAACCGGTCAGATTGATACAGACACACTGACCAGCGAAATTGCAGACATATACATCAATGGCGTTGACGAAGACACCGGTCGCCGATTTATTGATGCCAAGGCAATGATAAACTGTCCCAACATTGAAATGGCAAAACGTCAGGCCGATGCAATTAACCAACGGGCCGGCCACATCATCGCACGCGCATTTTCATCAGACATGAAAGATTTCGAGATTGAAAAAGCAAAATTCATTGCCGGCAAATACCAGGTTGCATGCCAGGTTAACACCATGACCGAGGGCTTTGACGACACCACAGTCAGCCTGTGCATAAACTATCCAACACGTTCCGCCGTTCGTGCCGAACAGGCCGCCGGACGTGCAATTCGTCTGAATGAATCTGATCCGCATAAAATCGCATTTGTAATCGATACAATTTTCAGAAAGCACGACAGTGAAACCAGCGACACCGCTCTGCAAACCGCACGACACGCAAAACAAGTTTTGTTCAAAGACATCGCCGGCGGAATGGTATTATTCCCAGAAAATTTCAAGGATGGCATCACACATGACAAACACCATCCACACACCCGTGGCAACCACAAAACCGTAAAACCATATGAAATCATTACATCAACGGAAACACTGCTGGATTTGAATCGTGTCGATACAGAACGCGCCAAGGAAGAAGAAATACCAGAAAAAACCGATGAATGGTTGACTGCTACAGAACTTATGAAATATATTTTGGGTGGCAAGGATAAAATTTTACAAAAACTAATCGCTTTGACCAAAGATATGCCAGGCAAGATTGAAACAAGACAATCTGGCAGCAACACCCCTCTGTGTCTGCATATCAGTGCGATTGAAGAATTTTGCCAACTATCAGAATTAAAAATGGTTGGCAGTATACAGCCAAAGTCGAAAGACTGGTTGACCGCAGACGAACTTCGAAAATATTTTGTAGGTCAATCAGAAAAAATATTAGCAAAACTGCGAGAACTAGCAGAAAAAATGCCAGACAAAATTCAACAAAGAAAATCCGGAGGTGCAACTCCACTATGTCTACATATTAGCGGAATTGAAGAATTTAGACTTTTATCAGGCCTTGAAAGAAGAACGGAAATCCAACCAAAGACCAAAGACTGGTTAAACTCAAAAGAGGCAAGCCAATATTTTAAAGCAAAACAAATGATCGTTTTGCAAAAAATGAATGAATTAGCTGAAAAGATGCCAGACAAGATTCAGAAAAGACAATCTGGTTCTCTGACACCACTATGTGTACACATCGGTGCAATCGATGACCTGGCAAAATATTCGGGATTAGAAAGAAAAGGGAAATTCCCAGCCAAAACAAACGATTGGCTGACAGCAAACGAATTACACATGCACATCAGAGCAAAAGCCGATAAAATTCTAGAAAAACTCAAAGAATTTGCAAATATGATGCCTGATAAAATCCAACAAAGAGAAATCTTCAACGGCCAGTCTCCTTTATGTCTACACATTAGTGGGTTAGATAAGTTTATACAGCTTTCCGGATTGGAAAAAAGAACCACTATTTCTAAAAAGACAACCGAATGGTTAACTGCTGATGAATTGACCAACCATTTTATTGGTGGCGCAGGTAAGATTTTAGGAAAACTACGAGAACTGGCCGCTAAAATGACAAATGAAATTCAAATTATGCAGTCCGGCTCTCGGCAAGTTCTTTGTCTGCATATTAGTGCTCTGGACAAATTTGCTAAATTATCAAAACTAAAAAGACAAATAAAACTACAAGCAAAGACCAATGACTGGTTAAATGCAACAGAGCTAGCCAAATACTTTATAGGGGGCAGAGATAAAATATTAAAAAAACTTGATGAATTAAAAACAACGATGCCAGACAAAATACAAAAAAAACAAAATGGATCCCACACGCCCCTATGCCTGCATATCGATGCACTGGATGAATTTACGCGTTTATCCGGTTTAACAAGACGTGGCGAAGTCACCCCAGAAAAGTTCCATGCCGGAACTAAAGTTGTCAAGGCAATGACCCAGATGGCAGAATCCAAGAAACAAGCAAAGGATACCATCACCCCCGACAACCAATACGAATAAAACACCGCCCAACCGGGCGGTATTTTATTAGTCAAACAATATAGTTATTCCATATCCCGTGCAGACTGCCGCTGCAACAATAACTCATTTTGCAAATGCGCAATTACCTTTTGGGGCTGTATCACTATATCATAATTGGTTTCAGAATCAGCATCTTTACGCTGGCCCGTAGAACGAACAACATCAAAAAAATGATCTGGCGTCAAATTCGGATACACTTGCTTGGCCATGGCATAGACACCAACCAGATAAGGTGTTGACCAAGACAAACCACCAGTTCCCGTATAGACGTAGTTATCATGCCCACAAAAACCTGCCAACGTACGTCCCCCGGCCGGCACTAAAATCCTGTTAGAATCACCTGTACCGCGAAGACGGTCATATTCATAAGACCCAACACTATTTGGATCAGAATTCAAAGTTCGATGAATTCTGCTAAAGCAAGCCTTTTCTCCATAAAAATTCCAAGGATCAGTGGTCAACACTAAAACCCCACTGTTAATAAGCTCATTTATCAACTCAGTACATTCTGGGCTTTTACCCAACATTCCCCAACTAATCGATACCGCAGAAATACGTTTGTCCTCTGGCAGGCGCAAATTCATAAACAGAATTTTACGTAACGCCTTGGCGTAATTAGAAAAATAAATCTCCCATTGCTTGCCAGCATGATCTGACTGAACAAACGGCTTTTCATCTGGTGCACCAGAATAAAAATTTGCTGCAAAATAAACCAATTTTGCATCAGGGGCAACCCCTATACTTTTACCGCAAGCCAGACTAGACACTGCTGTTGCATGCATATTTGCAACCAATGGCACATCAGATGGATACCCAATACTTTCATAATGAATCAAGTTATCCTTAATTTCCTGATGCGCAGTATCCAATGGATTATCAATTATAGCAATGGTGACACCGCATCCCGTTATACCACGTTCATGCAATTCACGCACCCCAAGCCCAGGATCTTTCCCTGACTCTAATATCTTATTTGGCACGAACCCATCTGGCAACTTGTCTGCCCCCGGGAAGACAACATTGTTATCAAAACTCATAACCTTTAAAGCCTCGCCAGCATCTGATAAATTTACATCAGAAACATCCACATCCAGCAGGGAAAAATCGAATTCACCCATATCCTTAATTGATTTGGAAAAATCAGGAATGGCTTTTCTGTGCAAACTCTGTGGTTGTGCGCCTGGATGAATCTTGAAAACAGCAAATTTATTTTCCATGCATTACCTCACCGTTCCAAAATCTTTTCCAGAATGTATTCGTGATGCCATTCGCCGTCAATGAATGCGGTGTCGTGTAAAATACCGACAATTTCATAACCTTGCTTTAACAGATTACCAAGCGAACGCGTGTTTTTATGTCGAACACCACTTTGTAGTACGTGAACATTATTTTCACGGGCCCACCTTTCAATAATTTGCTTAAATTTTGTCCCCAGACCATTTGATGTATATTGTTCTAACATAGTTGTTGCTGTGCTTGCCACACGTCCGGAATAAGGATGACCAACTTGTTTCTTATTTATGTCAGCCATACCAATAAGTTTATTTCCATCCCACGCACCAACAAACAAATTATTTGGATTGTCATAAATTTGAATAGATTTTTCTTTGTCTTTTTTGGGTTGACCTGCATACTGCCATGTCCATTTAGCCCCAGGACCGCTTGCAAATTTACTTAAATATTTCATAACGTCTTCATAATCCGTACCACGAATACGGCGAATGGTTACAACCTTGCCATTTTTTAACTTGAATTTAATTGCGCGCCTCATTCAATCCCCCATACATTATTGGGTAATATTTTATCATAAAATCTGGCAGTTAGCAAATAATGCCCAACCGGGCGGTTTTTATTTGACAAAGAAAATTCCACAGCCTAATATGTAAAAAATGTGTAAAATGTATGCGAAAAGCAAATATCGAATCCCTACAGATTTTTCTGAAAAGATACCCCAAAATTCCTGTGTAAAAAATATGTAAAACTGAAACTATATACGGACCAGCTTAAACCAGCCTGTATGCAGTGATATGCACAAATGTTAAACGGCCATTTTTGCCCGTGATTCAATCTGTATTATGCGGAAATCTGGGATTTTTTGTTATGTAGCATATGTGGAGTCAGAGTCCGGAGTTCTACCGTTAAACTATGCCCCAATGCGGGACGCATTATATAACGCATCTATATAATTTGCAATGAATTTTTTTATTTGATTTAAATGCAATACAAACTATAATTAACCCTGAATCCAAAGGGATTTGGGTTTGGGGTCGTAAGAAAACCTTTACCAAATCGGCATATAAATATGTATGTCGCAATCCGCACGGGGATAGTATGCGGCGCAAAGGGTGCGCCTTTTATTATCCACAACCCCGCACAGGTCGGGGGGCCGTCAGTTATACAACAGGGACGCAAGCGGACCTGATTCAGGTTTCCCAAAGGCTGGCGGGGTCAAATTTGGTTGATTTTCTTAACTCCCCGACCGCCAAATCCATATGGATTGGCGGCGTATTTATTTAGGGAAAAAAATCACAATAAATTATGTTGCAAGTTTCCCTAAGTATGATACGCTAAAAGGACAGAAGGGTATCAAATTTCACAAACAGCAAAAGGAGAACGGTATGGCGACATACAAGCATTTAACAGATTTATTAAAGATCTGTTCCGTGCTGCCTGCGTTGGCGATTATGCCCGCAATGGCGACAACGGTAGATATCAGTGATGATATTGTTATCGAAAATCAAACCAATTCGGATGGAAGTAACCAGAACGCGGCGGGGTTAACGCTGTCGTACGGGGATAAATTATCCACCAATGGTGCGAATAATGTTAAATTCAACAATAATTCGTCTGTGAATTCTGGTGGTGCGATGAAGGCGTTAAATGGATTCACCGCGGGTGATGGTTGGACATTTACAAATAACCATTCTGATAAAATGTCCGGTGGTTTGTATGTCAAGATTCCAGAATCATATACTGGTGTTGACCCGGAAAATATTAACCGTGATGTTGTATTCGGTAAAAATACCACGTTTACAGGCAACAGTTCCAAGCATTTGGGCGGTGCATTGGGTATAGAAACCGCACGTAATGTAACCATTGGCGATAACGCAAAGTTTACAAGCAATACAACCGAAACGGATGGTGGTGCGATTGCGATTTGGACGGATTCGGAAAATGGTGTTAAAACGCCCAGTACGCTGACATTGGGTACATCAGAATTCACCGGAAATACGGCGGCGGATCGTGGTGGTGCAATTGCAAATTTGAACAGTGATAACAATCCGACGGAATTTAATAATACAGTTAATATCGCGACATCGACATTCGAAAACAACAGTGCGAAAAACGGTGGCGCGATTTATAATGTTGGCACCATGAACGTTGGTGGAACATTTACAGGAAATAAAGCAACCAAACAAGGTGGTGCAGTTTGGAATTCTGGCACATTGAATATTGCAGATGGTTCTGTGTTCAGTGAAAATTCAAATGCGAACGGTTCAGCCATTTATAATGACTATAAAGCAGGTAAGTTAACGATTGGTGATAATGTTAAATTTTCTGGTAATTTAACCGGGGCGGCCGTCTATGGTGGTGGTGAAATTAAAATAGGCGATGGTGCAGAATTTACAGGAAATGCAGGTGGAATTGCTTTATCGGCATTTAATAAAGGTTCTTTGGAAATTGGTGATAATGCTGTATTTACAAAGAACAATTCCAAGAAAGGTGGCGCCGCGATTAATATCAATGTTGGTGCGGATAAGTTTGTGATGGGGAACAATGCAAAGTTTTCTGAAAACACATCCACGCAAGTAGGTGGTGCGCTGTATATTGCTAATAATGACGCTACGTTGGGTACAGGGTATACGTTTGAAAACAATACGGGCGCACAGGGTGGTGCATTGGCATATAATGGTAAAAATGCGGATGCGGTGTTAAGTTTAGATAACTTTACTTTTGATACAAACCACGCTATTGGTAGTACAAATAAAACAGCTGGTGGTGGTGCCCTGTTGGTAAGCGATGGCGTCACGGGTACGGTAGATATCAAGAATTCTACGTTTGAAAAGAATGATTCGACAGTTGCCGGTGGTGCCATTTTGCAGATGGACGGTTCAACCGCAACGATAAATATCGATGGTTCCACATTTGCCCAGAACCAGACCGGTGCCGAAGGTGGTGCGGTTGTTTCTGATGCAACGTTAGTTGTAAAAAATTCAACATTTACCGGAAATAAAACAACCGGTACAAAGGTTGTAGAAGCAGGTAAACCCGTATTGGATGCCAATGGTGGTGGCGGTGCAATATTCTTGTACGACGAATCCAACACAACCATCAGTGGTTCCACATTCACCGGTAATACATCCGGCACATACGGTGGTGCAATCGCAACGCGTATGGGGGCAGATTCCGCGGTGTCTTCGTTGACATTGTCGAATTCTGTGTTTGAATCGAACCATGCCGGTGCAAATGGTGGTGCCGTTTACAATACTGTGAAAACCACAATTGGTAATGGTATGTCGTTCACAGACAACAATGCACACAATGGTGGCGCAATCTGGAATGACCGGGACGCAATATTATCCTTTGTTAATACGGAACAAATTAAGTTTGAAAAAAATATTGCGGGCAATGCCGGCGGTGCGATTTACAGTGCAGGTGTAATTGACAAAATATCAAATGTATTGTTCAAAGAAAACGAAGGTTATTTGGCTGGTGCAATCAATAATTCTAACCTGATTGGTGAAAACCAGGGTGGATATATTGGTGAAATTTCCAATTCGCAGTTTATTGGGAACAAGGGTGGCACATCCATGGGTGGCGCGATCCGCAACCAGGGTCGAATTGCCAAAATCACAGATGTACTGTTCAGTGGAAACATTGCTGGGAACGGCGGTGCGCTGAATAACGGCACATGGGGCAGTTTGGTTGATTCTGTCACGAATGTTGATTTTATCGGTAATGTCGCCACAGGTGGCGTCGGTCAAGGTGGTGCAATTGTGAACGCTGGCAAGATTGCGTTGATTGATGGTTCTAATTTTTCAGACAATCGCGCAGATGTCAAGGGTGGCGCAATTGCAAACGTTGCGCCAAGTGATGGAGATGGCACCGCCATTGCGACCATCACGTTAAAAGACACCAACTTTACCGGAAATATCGCCGATGAAATGGGTGGCGCCATTTACAACCATGAACGTGGTGAAATTGTTCTGAACGGTAAAAACACATTCAGTGGCAACATGGCGGGTGACGTTGCAAACGACATCCACAATGATGGTAAATTTTCCATCGCGTCTGGCACAACAACGCTGGGTGGTGGTATTACCGGTGACGGTACACTGACCATTGCGGATGGTGCAACACTGAATATCGGTACAACAGTTGTTGAACAGGCGTCCATTGACATCCAGGGTGCGTTGCAAACAATATTGACCGACAGTGAAAACTTTGGCTCATTGGCTGCCAAGGATATAACCACCAGTGGAAATGGCGTTCTGCAACTGATTATCAACGGCGTTGGAGAATATGATATCTTTGGCGAAACACCGTACGATGATGTCAATATCAAACACGCCGGGGTTTATGATGTTACCCAAAATGACACAGGTGCATTTATTGTTTCAGAAAAAGCAGTTGCGGATATTGCCGCAGATACAGGTCTGACAACAAATTCAGCAAATGCAGTTAATGTACTGTTGAAATCCGAAGACGATGTCTTGAATACGATTTCGCTGATGGCGCAACAAGACCTGGTCGCGGGCAATACTGGCAATGCTGAAAAAGAACTGGCAAAACTGAACCCAGATGACAAGCCGGTCGCACAATCGGTCGCATCGTCTGTCCAGAACCAGGTGATGTCGCTGGCTGCGGGTCGTATGTCCGGTGCATCGGTCGGTCGCAGTGGTGGTGATTTAACATCTGCGGATTATGGCCTGTGGGTCCAGGGTCTGTACAACCATTCGAAATATAATGGCAAGTTCAGCGGCGATACATGGGGTATTTCTGTCGGTGCAGATACACTGATTGACGGTAAATATACTCTGGGTATCGGTTATGCATACAATGACACTGATGTCGATTCGAATTCGCGTGATACAACGATTGAATCGAACAGCTTGTTCCTGTATGGCCAGTACAAGCCAAACGAATGGTATGTTAATGCAGCATTGAACTATACAATGGCTAACTATGACGAATCTGCGGATCCATATGGATTCAAACGCAATGCAGAATATGATGTCGATTCGTTCGGTGGTCAAATCATGACTGGATATGACTTTGCATCTGGTCTGACCCCAGAAGTTGGTATGCGTTACCTGCACATCAGCCAGGATGCATATCAAAGCGCATTGGGTACCGTTGACGCGTTGGATACAGACTATCTGACCGGTGTCGCGGGCGTAAAGTATGCGTTCGAAATCGAATCGGCGTCTGAACTGAAATTCCGTCCGGAACTGCGTGCGGCGGCAACATATGACTTTATGTCTGATGCAGCCGTGGCAACAGTGAACGCGCCGGGTAATGTTGCATATGTCATCGATGCGGATCGCCTGTCACGGTTCGGTGGTGAATTCGGTATTGGATTGACCGCACAGTATCGTGGGCTGGATGTATCGTTGAACTATGAACTGGATCTGCACGAAGATTACACTTCACAGACCGGTATGTTAAAGTTCAGATATGATTTCTAAAAAAAACAGTCTGACTGAAAAAAATCCCCCAATTGGGGGATTTTTTATTATTCCCTGCCCCCGTGTGGCAATCTTTCCTGTGGTAAAAAAGATAAAAATATTGAATAATAATAAACATGGAGAGCAGAATTAAATTTTCCGCAATTGTTGCTTTAATCGGCATTACATGCGCAAACAGTGCATATGCCTGTACAGGCATAACATTGAAATCCAAAGATGATGGTGTTGTTACCGCCCGCACAATTGAATGGGGCGAATCAGAAATGGAAAATATGTACACCATTGTCCCACGCGGATATATCCAGCAATCAATGTTGCCAAACGGTGAAACCGGCGGCATGGCTTTTTCCAGCATGTATGGTTATGTCGGATTGGCGGTTGTTGAACCGGGCTGGGTCGTTGACGGCATGAACGAAGCGGGCTTGTCCGCGGGGCTGTTCTATTTTCCGGGCTATGGTGAATACCCAGAATATAATCCTGAAAACCGTGCAAAAACAATTTCTGACTTTCAGCTGGTATCATGGATACTGTCGCGCTTTTCCACGGTTGACCAGGTACGCAATGCAATCCAAGACATCGATGTGGTCAGCATTGATCCACGCGCATCAACCGCGCATTGGCGTGTCAGTGAACCATCCGGCAAACAAATAATCATCGAATTTGTTGATGGACACGCCCAGGTATACGACAGTGAACTGGGGGTTTTAACAAATTCACCAGAATATCCATGGCAACTGAAAAATTTAAATAATTATGTGAACTTAATCCCTGGTACGGCGGGTCCGGTACAATTTGGTCCAATAACACTGCGCGCATTTGGTGCGGGATCTGGATTTCTGGGATTGCCGGGTGATTTTACACCGCCATCCCGATTCGTTCGCGCCGCATTTTTACAAAATTATTCTATTCAACAAGACACATCATATGAATCCGCGATGCAGGCATTTCATATACTGAATAATTTTGATGTACCATTGGGTACTGAATACCCGGTTGGACGCGCACCGGTTAATATGCCATCTGCGACACAATGGACCGTGGCGACCGATATGCATGATAAAATTGTGTACTATAATACAATGTATAATCGAACATTGCGTTCAATTGATTTGAACCAGATTGACTTTGCAAATATCGCATTTCAATCGCATCCATTGGACACAATTAAATCAGAAACAATTATACCGGTTCAAATAAACGAATAATACAATGAAAACACAAAAAATTTATTTTACCGCAATTGCGGGGCTGGCATTATTATGCATTAATACCGCATTCGCATGTACCGGCATAACATTGACCACAAACGATGATGCAATAATTGTCGCACGCACAATGGATTGGTCGCGCGAAGAAATGGACAGTTTTTATTTAATTGCCCCACGGAACTATATGCATCAGTCCATGCTGCCAAATGGCGATTCAGGGGGCATGATTTTTGCCGGCAAATACGGATATGTTGGATTGGGACTAGAAATGTCTGAATTTGTGATAGATGGCATAAACGAAACTGGTCTGTCCGCCGCCCTGTTTTATTTTCCAGAATACGGTAAATATGAACAATACGACCCGACCTACAAATCACATACATTGTCCGACGCCCAGGTTGTTTCATGGATACTATCACAATTTTCCAACATAGATGAATTAAAAGAAGCAATAAAAAATATACGAATTGTTCATGTTGACCCACGCATAGACACCCTGCACTGGCGCATTACCGAACCATCAGGACGCCAGGTAATAATGGAAATAACAGATAATGGACATGTAAATTTTTACGACAGCAAACTGGGCGTATTTACAAACGCCCCCAATTACCCATGGCATTTAAAAAATTTAAATAATTATGTAAATTTAAAACCAGGAACAGCGGGTCCTGTTCAATTTGGTCCAATAACACTGCGCGCATTTGGCGCGGGGTCTGGACTGCTGGGGATACCGGGGGATTTTACCCCACCATCACGTTTCGTTCGCGCCGCATTTTTGCAAACATACGCATTAAAGCAAAATACCGCATACGATGCGATTGCCACAGCATTTCATATTTTAAATAATTTCGATGTGCCATTGGGTGTGCAATTCGCACCCGGCGCCGCACCAGACGACATGCCATCTGCAACCCAATGGACAATTGCCAGCGACACAAAAAATAAAATTGTTTACTATCATACAATGTATAATCGCACATTGCGCATGATTGATTTAAGCAACATTGATTTCCAAACTGTGGAATTTCAAACCCACCCTTTAGACATAACACGCACAGAAAATATTATCCCGGCACAAATAAATACAGCCCAGCAAAACCAATAAAAATATTTATTGCGGCACAATTTGCCTTTTCCCTAAATCAGACTATAATTTAAATTATATCTAAAAAACCAAGGGGGAAATATCATGAAAATAAAACCATTTGCCGGCATTCGCCCACCGCGTGAAATCGCAGACCAGGTCGCATCCCGTCCATATGATGTCTTGAATTCTGTTGAGGCAAAATCCGAAGCCGGTGAAAAATCATTACTGCACATAATAAAGCCAGAAATTGATTTTGACCCAATAATCGACGAACATTCTCAGCCCGCATATGATAAAGCCGTCGAAAACTTTAAAAAATGGCAAGAACGCGGATGGCTGGTTCCAGATGATAAAGAAATGTACTATATCTACGCCCAAACAATGAACGGGCGCACACAATACGGTCTGGTTGCGGCGGCAAATGTTGATGATTATATGACCGGAAAAATCAAAAAGCACGAATTAACACGCAAAGATAAAGAAGACGACCGCATGATCCATGTTCGTATTCAAAATGCAAATATAGAACCTGTATTTTTCGCATATCCTGATGTTGATGAAATGAACAAAATTATATCTGAATATGTTGCATCACACACACCCGAATATGATTTTGTTGCCCCCGATGGATTTGGTCATACATTTTGGAAAATTGATGATGATAAAATAATAAACAGAATAACAGAAATATTCCGTGATATCCCCGCACTATATGTTGCCGATGGTCATCACAGAACCGCCGCCGCTGCGCGCGTTGGTGCGGAAAAACGCACACAAAACCCAAATCATACCGGCAATGAAGAATATAACTATTTCTTGGCGGTAATTTTCCCCGCCAGTCAATTGCATGTAATCGATTACAATCGCGTGGTGCGTGATTTAAATGGTTTGACCCCGAATGAATTCTTGGAAAAATTACGCGAATCATTTGATGTTGTCGATATGGGTACCGAAATTTACAAGCCAAACAAATTGCATAACTTTGGTATGTATTTAAATGGACATTGGTATTCATTAACCGCCCTGCCCGGAACATACAACGACAACGATCCAATTGGCGTATTAGATGTAACAGTATTATCAAATCTGGTATTTGACAAGATATTAAACCTGGGCGATCTGCGCACCAGCCAGCGTATCGACTTTGTCGGCGGCATTCGTGGTCTGGGCGAATTACAGAAACGCGTTGATTCTGGTGAAATGATGGCGGCATTTGCAATGTACCCAGTTACAATGCAACAGATTATTGATATTGCCGACACAGGAAATATCATGCCACCAAAAACAACATGGTTTGAACCAAAACTGCGCAGCGGTTTGGTAATACATAAACTGTCATAACAAAATAAAAAATCCCGCATTGCGGGATTTTTTATTTTGCAAAGAATCTATTATAAACTTTCTCGTTTATTTTGACCGGATATTCCCGAATTAAAAACGCATTATAATCATCCATTATTTCCTGGGCGGACATTTTTTCCAATTCTGTACGAATATTTGCCATTTTTTTATCGTCCACATCTGGGGCAATTTCTTTTTCAACATGCAATACATAAAATGCATCGCCCCCTGATACGATTGAATTAGACCCAATTTCTGAATTAAATGCCGCATTTAAAACATCCACCGGCGCACCCGATGCCCGCGAAACAGTTTTTGTCTGTTTGCCGTCCAATGTTCCATTTTGATTCAAATCAACCAACAATTCATTTGCACGAACATATGCTTGCTTGCGTTGTTCTGCGCGCCGCCATGCATCAACTAAATTATCTTTGACATCATCAAATTCCGCATTATGCGCCGGAATAATTTTATCAACACGAACAATAACAAAACCATGTTTTGTTTCAATCAGTTCGCTTTCCAGTCCTTCTTCCATGTCAAAAATATTTTTCATCATGGCATCTGTCAAAATCACATCGACTGGACGGCTGTCTGCATCAAATGTCCCCAGCGCAACAAATTTGGCATCATGATTTTTCGCCGCTGTTTCCATTGTTTCGCCACCGATAATATCGTCTTCAACCGATATCGCATTTTGATACGCCGCGTCATATTCATCTGGCTTGTCCATATCCGCCGGTACCAATACATAAGAAACCGTGCGCTGTTCTGGGACCGTATGCGGATTTTGTTCATAATACGCACGCAAATCTTCTTGTGTTGGCGTACCAACTTTAAAATCATCAAATTTAACAGTTGTATAATCAATCTGACGCTGTGCATACCGGGCATCATACGCCGCGCGTACTGCAAATTCTGGGACTGGCAATGGCACCGAAATCCCCCCCAATACATAACCACGCAACACCTGGCGCCGCAGAACATCTGCGAATGCTACCTCGCTATATCCGCTGTTTGCCAAAACAGTATCGAATAAATAAGTCGAAAATTGCCCATTCATCTGAAATTCTGGAAAATCACGAATTTCACGCGCAATTTGTGCATCTGTTACAACGAACCCCAAATCATTGGCACGATTTTCCGCCATTGCCTGGGTTGTTAATGTTGACAGCACATTGCGATTTAATGCATCTGACAAAGCCGCATCTGCATATGTTGCGCGCTGCTGTTCACGTGTCATATTTGCCAATTCACGCGATTTTTCCAGACTGAAATCCTGGATTGTAATTTCAGCATCACCAACATGCACCAATGTTGTATCACTGGCGGTGCCACCAAAAATCCATTCTGCAACACCCCAGCCAACAAACGAAAATGCCAATAAAGCAATTAAAATTTTTGCAACCGGTTTATCCGCCGCATTTCGTAAATATTCTAGCATTTAATCCCCTTTTGCGATACCATAGCAAAACGATATCAGAAAAATCAACGAAAAAAAGGGGAAAATACATGAAAATTATCGCTGGAAATTGGAAAATGAACGGCAGTCGCGATGCATTAAAAAACATGATTAACGCACTGCAAGACATCGATTCGGAAAATACAATTATATTATGCGTTCCATATACAATGCTGGGGCTGGACGGGGGGCGCGTATCAATGGGCGCCCAAGATGTCAGCCAACATGACCATGGTGCATACACTGGCGAAGTTTCTGCCCAAATGATTGCAGCAACTGGCGCAAAATATGTAATTGTCGGTCACAGCGAACGCCGCCAATATCACGGTGAAACAAATGATATTGTCCGCCAGAAATCTGCCGCCGCAATTGCGCTTGGATTAACACCAATAATTTGCGTTGGTGAAACAATGGACGAAAAACAGGCTGGCAAAACAATGGCGATTATTGAATCTGGGGTTCGCGAATCAATTCCAACAGATGCCCGAAATGTAATTGTTGCATACGAACCGCGTTGGGCAATTGGTGCGGGATTGACCCCGACAGACACCGAAATCGCCGACGCCCACAAATTAATTGCCGACACACTGGAATCAATGGGCATGGGCGGCACACCAATATTATACGGCGCCAGTGTCAAGGGCGCAAACGCCGCGCAAATAATGTCTATCCCAAATGTTGATGGCGTATTGGTTGGCGGTGCATCCTTGAAACCAGACGATTTCATACCTATAATAACCAGTGTGAAATAAATATATAGTTTAAACGGGGGTGAATATCCGCCACCCCCACGCTATAAAAACAATGGGTATTTTGACATGGATGATAAAAAAGAAGTAAAAGTAGATTCGGTTTCAATCAGTGATACAAACACTGATGATACAGAAACCCAACAAAATTCAACTGATAAAATCAATACGGATACAGATGAACAAATTGAAAAACTGACCGCCCAAGTATCTGAATTAACAGATAAATATCTGCGTACCGCCGCTGAACTGGAAAACACGCGTCGTCGTGCGGCATTGGATATTGAATCTGCGGCGCGGAACCGTGCGATATCAATTACGAAAAAATTTCTGCCAGTGATGGATGCAATCGAATCGGCAAAAAAACACAATCCTGATGATGCGGGAATAAAATCCATGGCACTGGCAATGGAAAGTGCATTTGCCCAAATCGGAATTACAAAAATAGAATCAATTGGTCAGCCATTAAACCCAATGTTTCATAACGCGGTCCAGGTCGTTCCAATCCCCGCAGATGCGAATCCAAAACCTGAACCAAATACAATTGCCACAGAAATGCAAACCGGGTACATGTTTGGCGACACAGTTCTGCGTACCGCGATGGTCAGTGTGTATAAATAAAAAATCCACCAAATGGTGGATTTTTTATTAACGCTGCTTTCCTGATTTTGAACATATTTGACTTTTTATAAATTGAATTTTTTCATCAAGTGTCCGTCTAATTTGTTCATTATCCATGGGTTTTATTAAACGAACAAAATCGCGTCGCCCCGCATCTATTTCAATATCCCGACGCCACGCACGCAACGACATACGCGGCGAATAGTAATAACGTGATTTATGCATGCTTACTTTTATCCCATTTCTTGTGAACAAATGTTGGGCAACATCTAAATAATCTTCATTTAATGGGAAAAAATAAAAATACGAAACATTATTACGCGCCTTTAAAAATACCGCCTCTGACGCCATTGATGACAACAACTGGGCATCTAATACCGGTGTTGATTCTGTATTTTTCATACGCGGTGTAAAAAAACTCTTTATAATTTCTATACTTTCATACCAAGCCATCTTAATAACCTTTTGTTTAGCCACCATATAATATACTAAAAAAATAATTTGGCAAGCATATAAACACGCCCCACAATAATATTATCATGGGGCGCATTGCCGGACAAAATACTAAAAATACTTATATCCCCAATCTGTGCGTCATTTTCATCATGAATATAGATTCATTACCAAATTCAGATGTATTGTTTGGATTTACCCGATATATAAACCCAATCGCCCCATCGGTAAATTCACCAAAATTATGCCGATATGTGCCGGTAAAGCGAACCTCACGCGTATCAGGGCGCAGATTTAAATCCGCGACATACATATCTGTAATATTCAAATCATATTTACCGTCATCTGTTTCAATAATTTCATAATTTGCATATGGATACTGTATTGAACCGCTGCTGATTGCCAATGGCGCCGCAACAGCAAAACTGAAATTACCGGCATCCATCCCAAACGCAAAGGCATTTGAATCAATATCGGTCATCCCCAATATAAATTGCCCCGATGCATCCGCCGTTGTACGCGCAAATGTCGACCGTAATTTAAATGCCAGCACATCCATCGGCGCCCAGCGCAATTCCGTATCAACATACATCGTGTCGCCATTGCCCATATCCAGCAATCCACCCGACATCGCACCCAATAAAGTATCTGTTTCGCGCATTGTACCAACAGATGCAGAAAAACCGAATTTATCGCCATTCCACGCAATATCAGATTGCGCACCATGCACCAACCCCAAACGCGCCGGCAAATATTGCGCCGCCAATGTCGGATCACTGTCCAGCATGGTTTCGTCTGTAATCGCACCTGAAAACGCGCGCGCACCAAAAGACCAACGCCCCATATTATACGCAATATCCGATGTAATCGCATTTGATGCTAAATTCAGTATCGGATTTGCCATCCCGTCAAACCGCGATGCCCCATCTGTAAAATGACGCTGATACCCGGCGGCAAAATTCCAATCACCGCGCGCATAATCCAAACGCATATTATCCAATCCATTTAAATTATCTGCATACGGCTTTTCAGACACAGCCATTGAAAAACCAAAATTACCAAATTGTACGCGTTGCGGTTTTTCATCACGCGTTTTAAATTCACCCAACACATCACCCATATACAACCCGCGTTTACCTGTGGCGCCCAATGCGAATTCATTTTTCCAAACACGCGGCATACTCATTTCCCCATCAATACTTTCCAGAATATCAAAGAACGGCGCACTGATTGTTGATGTACCCGAACCAAATGCCGCAGATGGACGGAACACCGTATTACTGGCGGCACGCCAATATGCATTACCATTGCCAGATACAATATTGGTTCCATCATAATAGTAAATCTTTTTGCCTGGCGTCATTGCGCGTTCCAAATTAATCAAGCCATATCCATATACTTCGGCAAACGCGTCTAAATAATCTTGCCCCAACAACTGATCTGCATGATAATCTGGCGGCAAAGAAAACATTTCTTTCAAATACGCAACCAAACCATCAACCGTGAATGCATTACCCGCACTGTCTGTACCCAAATATGGTCCATCCGCGGTCAGTGCCATCAATGTAAATATTGTTTGATTACTCATGTACGGGAATGCGCCCTTTAATGCGGCAACCGCCCCGGCGGCTGACGCGGTTGCCATTTCTGCATTTGGACCCGCCGCCGAAAAACACCATGGGTCAACACCATTTATACCCAACCCCGCGATACCACATTTACGTGATGAATATTGAATATCATCCGATGTATCATCTGGGGTACCATTATTATCAACCCACATTGATAAATACAGCGGTCCATATTCTGTACCATTTCCATAATCTTCGATAGTATCCGCATTAACCGGTCCATCTTTCAATGGATTACTGGACGCATGCTGAACCGCAACAACCGTCATAAACAAATGTTCCAAATTATTATATATTGCCGGTGCGTAATTTTCAAATGTCGCATCCAACACAGTCAACGATTTTCCATCCCCCAAACCATATTCAAATTCCCCGGCTGGCATAATTAAGATTGGCATTCCAGACACATAATTACCCAAAACCTCATTTGCATATTGTCCTTGCGTTTTGGGATCCGTTTCATCTTTTTCATAATAATTATTTACCAGATTAATAAACGCCGTTAATTCGTTTCCTGCCAATGAAATATACGATTCCACCCCGCCGGTATTTACATATGAAATCTTGCGTGATTCTGGATTTAATGCAGTAATTGCAATTGATGACAATCCATTCACCAGACTGCCACTGGTGCCAATTTCATAATTTTTTGGCATTTTATATAATGTTTCAAATGTTTTTATATCAATATCTTTTAATTCTTTTTGCGCATATAAATTATTATCACTTAAAACATATACCGCATCAATCGTATTTCCACCCTTTGTATTAAAATAATAAAATCCATCCGTCCCCTTGTATATCGCAATATCAGAAACATCTTCGCAATCCGCCGGCGTATCACTGGTGCATGTTCCCTTTAATAAAGTACTGCCCGCGCCCAGTTTATATGTTGTACCATTTATTTCGATTGTCGGATTTGTAACACCCGCATTATCCAACGCCGACGAAATCAGATATTTTTTCCCATTTATTGTAATTGTATCACCCGAATCTATTGAATTTGCTGTCCCAGCCACACTGTCATCAGACACCGTTCCAACGACCGCACCCTGGGTTGGATTTTCTATATCAACCCACCCCTGACCATTACCAGTTCTGTAAATTGCCAATTGGCTGTTTGGCGCAAAACCAAACAAATCCCCATATGCGCGTTCACCCGCTTCCCATCCGGCAACAATTTTTGCCAACGCCGTATCAGACACCGTTGCAAATGGATTCATGGCGGTGCCACTGCCCGACAAATCAAACCCATCTATTTCAGCCCCCAAATTACCACCCGATGGCTTGTTATAATTTGCATATTTATCCGCAGAACTGGGGTCCGCACTTACAGATGTTGATGTTGCCCACAAAATACCTTCAGCGGTGCGTCCCGCTGACCCTGATGGATTTACACCATTTGCCGTAATTAATGCTGTGCGTATCGGTTGCCCCCCACCGGTTAAATTTTCAACCTTTACCGGATTTCTGGAACTGTCACGAAAAGTATACTGACCCATATATCCATTTGCGAACGATGAATAGCCATGCATTAATAATAAATAGTTCTGCATTGTTGACGGCAATCCATCAACAACATAGTTATTTGATGGCTGATCGATCGGTCTGAAATAATTGTAATCCAATTCACGAATACCGCCCGCCGATGGATTCCATTGTTGCAGATTTGCCAGATATGCCGACTGGCTATACGCAATTTCACCATCTGATGTAAAATACGCCGGACCAATTGGTATCGATTCCGTTGAACTGGTTGTTCCATCGCCACCGCCGCCATCACCCTGTCCCGGTCTGTTGCCACCACCGCTGCCTGAATTAGCATTTTCATTTCCCGGATCCAGCCAATCGGTCAGCAAGAACAGCCCCCCTACAACAACGGCGGCACCTGCCGCCGCCAATGCAATATTCTGGGCGGACGATAGCCCACTGAACAAACCCCCACTGTCTGTATCAGGCTTGTTTCTGGCTTCATATTGTTTTATCTGGCGATCACACTGGGACGCATCTGCCCCATACATCTGTAAAATTTGCGCCGCCCGCAAATCATTATTCATCAGCGCCGTACAGACCAGCGACAACCCCGTGCTGTCCACATAGTTAACATTTGCCCCACTGTTAATCAGCGCCTGGACCTGTTGAATATCGGCATTTTTTGCCGCCGACAACAACTGTGCCGCCACCATAAATTCATTATTCACAGTCGCTGCCGATGCCACAAACGCAGTTGCCGGAACCAAAAACAATGCAAACAAAAAAATTCTGATATATTTCATAAAAATTCTCTCTGTACACCTAATCTTAACACACAATTAAAATCTATGTCTAGAAAAAAAAAACAGTCCATCAAACGATGAACTGTTTATACATAAACATATCAATCAAGAATTAACGCACGCGACGATATGTTTTTACTTTTCTGATAATAACCGTGCTGGCGCCGTACGATTTGTTTGCCGGGACACGCACAGTATCTGCCGGCGCGCGATTGCCATAATAATGGACATCACCATTAATAACGGTAATATTACCATTATTACTAGACCCATCATCTATATTAATAACCGTATTATTTTGCACCGGTTTGTCATCAGACACATAAACAACGACCGTATCTCTTACTGGTGGTTGCGGCTGTGGCTGTGGTTGCGGCTGTGGCTGTGGATTTGGACGCGGCGGACGCTGACCTGAATTATTTTGTCCCCCACATGCACAGTCTCTTATACTGTCCAATTTTTCCCCATTTTGACGAACTAACTGTTTTATAGTATCCGTATCGGCATGCACATCACGAACATCTTCATGCACGATTTCCAATGTATCCCGTATTGCACCAACTGTGCCACGCACATCGCGAACATCGCGATTTGTTGAATCAGCGATGCTGATTATCTGTTCAGTATTTTGATTTATACGGTTCAACGCGCCATCGTTCTGTTCTTCTGCCCTGTCTGCACGACTGCATTGCGACATACCAAACACCAATGCCGCCGCCAACAGCGCACTCATTCCACACATAACCGGCCAAAAGAATTTACCTTTTTTCGACGGTGCCGGTGTTTCTGGCGTTGATGATTCACGACCATCACCCTCTTCTGGTTCTGGTACAGGATCAATAATATCTTCTCTATCTTCACTCATTTTGCTTCCCTTTGTTATTTTACATTTACAATATAGACAAAACAAAACATTTTGTCAAGTACAAAAGTCAAAATTAATTTTTTTTCTTTTATACACAAATGTTTTTTGATATAATTTTGCACAAGAGAGAAATGAAACCAACCAAACTATTTTTTATACTTGGAATATCGATATGCCCGGCAATTGCGAACGCGGCATCGTGTTCTGTGGCAAATTTGACCCGATGCCTGGATTCTGCATGTGCGATAAATGTATCATCGAATCCGGCGGCACGGTGCCAGTATTGCGGCACATCCAGTGCCGGCACACCACCGACCAATTCCGGCATGCGCAGTTTGTCGCTGGGTGCATCCGCCCGTTATACACTCAGTGAAGATGAACTGGACGATGCCCCAAACGACCCGGGGCAGCGTTATGCATGGGCAACCGTACAATGTATTAAAAAGGTTGATGGCTGTACCCCGGACGATGTATCTGATAATTACGACAAATTAATTGAACAATCATGCCGCGCCGCGGGGGTCAGTGCGCAATACGCATCCACATTATCCGAACGCGAAAAAACGGTCAGCAAATCAACATGCGAAACCAACATCCGTGCATGCCTGGTTGCGACAAACAGATGTGGCGCCGATTACAGCGCATGTGAAACAAATGCTGATTTTGATAACTTTTTTGCCGCATGCAGTGTCCAGGCATCCGGTTGTGATGACTATATATCCGACATTCGCAGTGAATTGATTGCCGCGCGCGATTCTGCAATTGAAAACGCGGACAGGGTTTTGGCATCAATTGTTGCAAATTATCAAACTGCGCGCGCGCAGAAATTAACCAGCGCGCAAAATGGATGTACTGATAATTCTGCGCGCGATGCATGCATTGAAACTGTTTGCGAAAATAATATGCCAAACAAATGTGGTGATGGTTATGAATCCGAACGCGCCAGTGCGACACAATTGTGCGAATTCTATGACACCGCATGCGCATTACTTGACTAACCGGATGTATACAAACGCATATGAAACATACATTTGAAAATCTTTGCCATAAAAATCCATCATCCCGCGCGGCGGGCATAACGACATGCGCGGCAATTATTGCGATTTTAACAGGGACCGCTGATGCCGCGGTGGTTTCGCGTGGCACTGCAACCGTATCGGCGCGCCCGACAAAGGCAACACGCATGAACATAACCGGACGCATGCCAACAATGACGGCACCCAGCACCAGCACATCTGGCACAACAAATTCGACAACATCAGAATCCGACACAACGGCTGATACCAGCGACGATACCGATGAACCAGATTACGAAATCGAAAACAAATCGTCACAATTCGATTCGGTTTTATCAACCGCCAGTACAAACCAAATAACCGATTCATCCACCGATTCATTGGCACAAATGATCCAGGCCCAGCGCGCCGCACTGGACGCGCAAAGTGCAATAACAACGGCAACGGCATCGATTGCCAGTGGTCAAAGTGCATGTGACATTGGTCTGCGTCAGTGCATGATACAAAAATGCGGTCAAAATTTTTACGATTGCCGTGGCGATACTGATACCACATGGGGCAATAAAATGGACGCATGCCGCAATGATATTGATGCATCGTGTACCGGCGAAGAATACCGTTTGTTTTCAGCTGAAATCAAGGCTGATCGTGATATGAACGCGCGCCTGGCATCATACAACGCGGTTATTGATTGCGGAAATCGGTATAACGATTGTATTATAACCGAATGCGGCACAACATTCAGTAAATGCCTGGGCAAATCTGCCGGGGACGCGGCGATTGCAAAATGCGAAAAAATTGCCGACGAATGTACACAGCAAGACAGCGGTCTGGCATCACGCGCAATGTCCGTATTTGGCGCCCTGCGCCAGGATGCTGAGGTTCAGGTCCAACGCGATGAACAGCGTCTGTACGATCTGCGTGATCAGATGCGCGAACAATGCCGCATGTTGGGCGCAACATTGGATGAACGCAGTTTGGATTGCGTATTCACGGTCGAATTCTATGCGGGCGATGATTCAACACTGTACGCATCGAAAAAGGCATATGCCGGTGGTGTATTTGACTGTACCCCAAATTGGTTTGGCATTGATATAACAACATTTATGGAAAATGCATATCGTTTAACACGCAGCCAGACATCCGCATCTGCATCATTGCTGGGTTCGGGCGTTGGTGTTGCGGCGGGTGCAATTGCATCGGGCGCAATTGATCGTGCAATCGACCGGCAGCGGGCTGAAAACGCCCTGAAAGACGCCCAGGCAGAACACAACGAAAACTTTGGCGATAAATCCGCCGCCGATACAGCCCCCGAAACAACAGATAAATCAACCCCTGATGATGACGATGAGGATGCGGACGACGCAACACCCGCTGCCGCCACCCCTGGGAATGAAAGCGTGAGTGACCAAGGCACTGATGACCCAGAATCTGAAGAAGAAGAAGAATCTGAACAACCAGCTCAAGAAAAAGAAATAGAATCTGACACAAATACCGGAAACCGCAGCGTTGCCCCCAGACCACAACAATAATAAACAAAGTGAAGAAAATATTTACAACAATCTTTGCCGTTTTATTCACCCTGCCCGCATTGGCAGACAAAACAATTACGGGAACGGTTGTTGACGCTGATACAAACGACATATTAATTGGTGCAACAATCAGGGCAACAGATAATCTTAACATCGGAGCAATATCTGACCATAATGGATTTTTTCACCTGGAGGCACCAAACACAACAACACAAATTATAATATCATACATAGGATATGAGCCGGAAACTGTTAATGTACCCCCTAATAATAACATGGGTGATGTAAAATTAACTCCAACTTCTCTAGCTTTAGAAGAGGCTGTTATTGTCGGAAACTTTATCAGTAAGGACTGCAATGCAGAACAACTGAATGCAGTCAATGCAAAGTCCGGCAAAACGGCAATTGACGAGGCTGGCAAAATATACTGCGTCCCCGATTCATGCGTATATGGATACAAGTATGATCGACGCAAAAAAACATGCGATAAACTAAATTGCACTGGGCGCTATAAATTAAATGCCGATGGTGACGATTGCGAAGATAAGGATGGCAAAGCATGTACCGAATATAACGATTCAAATGCAACAAAGGCAGAATATGAATGGGACGGCAATGATTTAAATTGCAAAATAACAAAATGCAACAAAAACTATGTCCCCAGTGACGATGGCACCAAATGCGAACTTAGCGAGGGTCCCTGTACCCCAGACCAACTGGAAAAAATTGAACATGCAACTGCTGGTGAATTAAAAAACAAAATATGCTATGTTACTGAATGTGATTCTGGATATAAAGTAAATAAAAAGACAAATAGATGCGATGAACTAAATTGCACTGGGCGCTATAAATTAAATGCCGATGGTGATGACTGTGAAGACCAGGTTGGCAAAGAATGTAAATCCAGCGATACAAACGCAAAAAAGTCTGAATACAAATGGATAAACAAAGAACTGGTTTGCGTTATACAGAAATGCGTGGATGGTTATTTACCAAACGACAATGGCACCGCCTGCGAAAAAAGTGAGGGGCTATGTTCCGACGAACAATTAAAAATGATTGAACACGCAACCGCGGGCGAATTAAAGAAGGGTATTTGCCACGCCACCGCATGCGATGGCGGATATGAACCATCCGATGGAAAATGTGTTGCGATTTCTGGCGATTGCGACCCAATGCCCGAACACGCCACCGCGGCACATCGCGAATGGGACACAACAACAAATACTGAAATTTGCATAATTGACAGATGCGGCGACGAATACCGCCCCAGCAATGACCGGCGCAGCTGTATCCGCCCAACATTAACCGAAGAAGAATCCCAGAAAAAGATAGAAGAACTGCAAAAGAATGCGGACGCAATGCGGGAAACAGAACAATCCACCGCAAATAAATTATTGGGTGGTGCATCAATTGCGGCGACGGGTATTGGTGGAATGCAATTGGCATCGGCAATTGCTGAAAATCGTGCGGATGACGCAGCTGAACGCGATATGGCGGCATATCTGGCAACATTCCGCTGTGATTATGGTCAGGGTCGCAATATTATGGGCGGCGAAACAGATGTTCAATTACCCGGTGGGAATAATTTAATTGAACTAAAACAACAATTTATGGAACTGGCGGCGGATTTAAAGGTTCGTAAAGATGCACTGGAAATGACACCCGGTATTGAGTCAGAGGTAATATTAGACAGCGCAAACATGGGACTGTATGACGATGAATCATTGGGCATAACGGACGGTGCGTATACATCACTGTCGCGTGCATTATCAGACCCGGACGGCGCCGATGCCGCCGAATGGGCACAGCAGCGTTCGGACACAAAATCACAATTAACAACCGGTGCGGTTATGGCGGGCGTGGGTATTGTTGGTGGTGTGGTTGGCAATTTACTGATAAATCGTGATGCACCGGATGAAAAATCTGATGAAATAAACCTGAAATACGAACCATTAAAGAAATTACGCGATGATACAGAAAAATTACCAGATAACAGCGTTGGCGCCCAATGCCCATCCGACGCAACCGGCACATATCCAGATTGCGAATGTACAGATACGAAACATGTATATAATGGTACTGCCAACAAATGCGAAGAATGTACGGGTGACAAAGTCGCAATAACCAGCACAACATGTGGTTGTCCAGACGGTACAATATCAAGCACGGACGATACATGCATAGAACGACAAACCGGTAGAACACCAGAATGTAATCCAGATACCCCAAATATCAAAGTAGATCTAGCCACAGGCAAATGTTTATGTATAAATGGCTATATATTAACAGACGCCAAAACATGTGAATGTCCCGACGATACACATAAAATCCTCCAAAACGGAGTATGTGTAGAAAAAACAGGCCAACAAATCACAATTCCAGAATGCGCCATTCTACCAGCAGAAAACTTATTCGCTTTAAACAGCGCTCAGTTAACTGACGGCGCATTACTGGCAATTGGTGAATTTGCTGGCGATGTAAAAAACGCCCAAGGGGATGATAAAATTTATTGTATAACGGTTAACGGTTATACAGATACATCTGGAACGGAGACATATAACCAGAGATTGTCAACACAACGGGCAGAGGCTGTAAAAACGGCTTTGATAAAAGCAAAAATTCCAGAAACCAATATCCAGGCAAATGGTTATGGTGAAACAAATTGTAAATACGAGAACGGTAAACTTGTCCCCGATGGTATACGATATAAAAACTGTCGCCGGGTTGAAATCGGATTTTCACCAAATGCATGCCAATAAATAAAACCGGGGACCTGCCCCGGTTTCTTCTTGCCCCCGCGGCAGTACAACCCCAGTTCCCCTCTATGGCGGGGGTGCCGCGCAGCGGCGGGGTGGTCCAAGAAACCCCAGGAAACTATAATTCCCCGTTATCCCGCGGTCCATCACGCAAACACGGAAAACAGTTCCCAATGCGCACTGCCCACGAATTGATCAACCGGAACCAGCGACACTAACCTGTATTTCTGTTTTAAAATTTCCGCATCGCGCGCCCATGTTTGCGGATTACATGAAATATATATAACGCGCCCAACATTTGATTTCACCAATTCCGTGCATTGCGCAATTGCCCCGGCGCGCGGCGGATCCATTACAACACAATCGTATTTATTCAACATCCCGACCGTCAATGGATTACGAAATAAATCACGCCGCACCCCTGCGCCGACAATATCAAACCCATCTGCATTCAATGCATATGTAAAATTCCCCAATCCACAAAATAAATCCGCACATCGGCGCGCCCCCGCCGCCGCAGCAACAACCATATTACGCAATATATCCGCACCGACAACGGTTGGCTGTAAAAACGCGCCCGACGGATATTCCACACTGACATCGCCGAATTTAACAATTGGCGTTGCACTTTGAATCACAATGCGCCCATTCCATGTCACACGCAACACATCCAAATGCATCGCTGCATTTTTAAATTCAGAACTGAAATACGGCACAGCCGATGACACCGCAATATCAATACCATTATCACACGCTGTCACCAACACGGCACCCGCCCCACCCCACGGCAACGATGCCACCGCCGGCAATATATCATTTATCGCCGCACAACACAGCGGACAATGCTGCACCGGGACAATATTCTTGGACCGATGCCGATAGAATCCAAACACCCCATCGGCAAATGCAAAATCTGCACGCCGGCGCGTACCGGCATCGATCCAAATTGCATTCCCAGTAATTGGCAAACCATCCAGTTCTGAAATTTTCTGCGCATGATAATCCGGCGATGTAAAATCATATTTACACCCACCACAAATCCCAAAGAACGGACAAGTATTCATATCAAATTAAAAATTCACACGCGCCCCAACGCGGAATTGATGCGCGGTTGGTGCAAAATCAGCAATATATTCAAACTTTGGTGAAAACATATACATATATCTGTACCCAAAATCCAGCGTAAATCTGTCGCCTAATTCAACACCCAATCCCGCCATTGCGGATGCAACCGGACTGATTTTATTTTCTATTGTTGTACCATCAACACTGTTCCACGATACACCACCGCCAATGCCAACATACGGAACCAATCGCTGATTATAAAACAGGCGATAAATATTATCGATACGCGCATCCAGTATAAAATTCAACATCGCTGTATCACCCGTTAATTCAAATGCATTCCATTTCGCAGATGTACGAATATAGTTTGCCTCTATCCGAAAAATATCAAACGGACGAACGCCGGCAACAACTTCAAAAGATGATGTATTTTTCCCATCAACATGCACTGTATCATCCGCGCCATTTGACCACATTGAAAAATCATATGCCCCACCAATATAAAACTGGCGCACACGGGCAAATGCCTGGTCATCATGCCCACCAACAGATTCCGGTGCGGGCATATTAACCTGTTCTACGCGATATGGTATTGCCGCATTTGCCGCGATTGGCATTATACACAATAAACCAAATAAAATTTTCGCATTCATTTTTATTTCCTATATTTATCTGCTAGAAATTCACACGGAATGATGCCATAACATTACTGATATTATCAACACCACCGGCGCGAACATTCCACCCAAATCCATTGCCAATCATCATTTGATATTGATACATAATATCAATACCAATCAAATCGTTCAGCATTATATTAAATCCAACTGTTGCCCGTGGCGCCGCAATAACAAATCCATCTGCCCCACCAGCACCATCAAACTTGTAAACACCCGCCGCCGCACCAACGCCCATAAACGGCACAAAATGGCGACGACGCGTAATATCACCGGTCTGAACATATCGCCGTGCAAAATCAAAATACAGCATACCACCAACTGTTTGATATGTCGCCTGGGCATCTTTCAAATCTGAAAATTCAAATGTAGATTCTTGGAAATCGATTTCCGTACGAACATACGACGACAAATTCCATCCCAAACCAATTTGGGTGGTCCAGCTGCCAGAGCTTTCATATCCCCTGTCCCCAATATGCGCATAATCCGTGGCAAAGCCTAAATTTAACCCCGCCCCGGCGCGCAAATACATTGATGTCGGAATAAACATCTGGATATCATCATCCACCGCCACACCAACCGACTGATACACATCCAGTCCTAATTCCCCCGGTGCCGCATCCGGCACATCAACATTTTCCCGCGTGGCGACCAAATCCACCCCTTCGGTAATTTCATCGATAAACATTTCATCAGTGTATTGTGCCATTGCCGGCGATACAACCAGAACAATAAAAATCCCCAGATATGATAATTGTTTCATATTTTATCCATCCAATAATTATTACTTATAAAATGATAACATAAATTGCAACTTGATTCCAGCCCGATTTATTCGTACCATATGAATAAAATGAAGAAAGATACAGATAAAAAAATTGCACTGGTTGCCGGTGCATTAGATTTGCCATTTTTTACACGCGACGCACTGCGTCGTGCTGGCTGGGATGTATATGTTGTGGGATTAAAAAACTTTTATGACCCGCGACTGAAACCTGACATTGTTGTTCGTCCGGCGGGTGGATGGCCAGCTGTTCGTGAATTTCGCCGGCGAGGGATAAAAAAATTAACATTTGTTGGCGCATTGGGTCACCCGAACCTGGGGGATATGCGCCCAGATTTATGGTCAATTGGATTATTATTCAGTATATTAAAACATCAACGGGGGTATGATTCTATGGCTGTTGCATTAAACAAGGCATTAGAAAAACGCGGCTTCGAAATTGTTGCCGCCCAGGATGTGGCACCAGACCTGACATTCCAAACACCGGGTGTTCAAACCAAGACCAAGCCAAGCGCCCGCGATAAACGCGACATTGAACGCGCAATTGATGTATCACACACTATTGGCGCCGCCGATATCGGCGCATCCGTTGTTGTTGACAAACAGGTCATCGCTGTTGAGGCCGCCGAAGGCACCGCCAAAATGCTGGAACGCGTCGTTGATATGCGTAAAACAAAGAAAAAATCCAGCGGCGTTTTCGCAAAAATGACAAAACCTGGTCAAGATTTACGCATAGACATCCCCGCAATTGGTGTTGATACAGTAAATGCGGTTGCAGCGGCAAAACTGCGTGGAATTATCGTTAATACAAAAACATGTTTTGTTGTGAATAAACCTGCTGTTATAAAACAAGCAAACAAGCTAGGTATTTTTATAATTGCAATTGATGAATAAAAATAAACAAAAAAAGTTAATCAATATGATAAAAACTTTTGTCCCTGAAAATGTTACAGATCACTATAACAAAATATTACAATTCACAAAGATAAAACCAGAACCCAAAATACACAAAATTCATGATGGAATAATAGCCATAGATAATAAAAACGAGGCATTTGGTGTATTTGATAATAATAAAAATTTTATCAATGAATCAATATGCAGACGCGGCAATCATAAACGACATATTCCAAACAAAAACTGCATCAACAAAATTCAAAAATATGATTTTGATGTAATATACTGTGGTGGCAATACCATGCACCATTTCGGACACTTTTTAATAGAAGGTCTCAGCCGTGTTTATCCATATTTATATAAAAAATATCAACACTGCAAATTAATATTTATTGATAATCATTCACTACCTAATTATGCAAAGACTTTATTAAATCTGCTGGGTGTACCAGATGAAAATATAATCGTTTTGAATCACAGCGCACAATTCAGAACCGTATATATCCCAGACCAATCATTTGATATCACAAGTTACTCTTCAACAATACAAGCAAAGGTATACAAAAAAATTGCATCAAATACAAATGCACATGATAAATTCAATAAAATATATGTTTCACGCACTGCAATGGGAGACAGAAAAACATTTGGCGAAGAACAAATTCAAAACATATTTGAACAAAATGGTTATAAAATAATTTATCCGGAACAATTACCATTGCCCGAACAAATCGGATTAATAAAAAATTGCAAATACTTGGCTGGGCTGGCAGGAACCGCACTTCATCTTGCCACATTTATGAAACCAGGTGGTACAGTAATACAAATAAAACGCAACACTGTTATAGGCGACAATACATTTGCCCAAAACCTGATTAATAAAACAACTGGATTAAATTTCATTTTGATTTGGGGCAGCACAGAACCAGTACCATCGGCACATTTTTCACAACAACCACAGATTGTCGGCATTACACCACAATTGCTTAAATTTTTTGATTGGGCAAAATTTAAATATTCTGATACAGACTTGCAAGAAAACACACAATCCGTACAAGAATATAAAACAGCATATTCACAATATATTAAAAATACGAAAAATAATAAAATAAAAAAATCCATTGCCAAAATATGCAGTTGCTTTTTACCAACACGCCAACTGCGGCGAATGTTTCGTAATTATATTTCAACAAAACTTAAAATATAAAAAATCCCGCGAAATGCGGGATTTTTTACACCTTGTACGAATAAATTTTATTCACACGCACCATATGAACGCGCCACCGGATAGTTTTCTATACACACGCTGCCCGAAACGACACATGCCGAATTTATCAGTGTTGTTGATGTGGCATCTGCTGGCTTGTAATTCAATTTGGCATTTTCACATTGATTTAAATTCGTCAATGTACCACATGCGCGCCGCCATGAATCACAATCAACCGCCGTGCCTGTTGGATATATTGTATCCGGCAAATTCAAATTCCATTTTACATAGAAATCGCGCAGCGAACCAATTGTATAAGACTTGCCATATCCAATTTGCGCCAAATCATCACCAACCCGACAATTAATATTACTGCGTTCAACAAATGCGGTTATTGCCGTTGCCAAACCACCCGCACCGGCACCAACACCAGCACCAATACCGACACTTTTCCACATATTAGACGCCTCGCCATTTTGCAACAGATCCTGAATTTCGGCGGTGAAAACATCATCCAGTCTGTCCATATCTGCCTCTATCTCAACCGCTGATTTACAAGACTCATCCGCCGCACTTGCGCAATAAATGCTTTCACCACGCGCCCGCGCTAAATTCAACGGTTCAAACGAACACAACGCATCATCTGTTTCTGTATCTGTTGTTTGTGACGCTTGATCTGCTTGCAAACTTGCTAAATACTCTGCGCACTCTTGTGCTGTCGTAAAATTTCTCCCAATACATGGCGCCGCAATAGGTAACGCGCTAAAACAATCTTCCACTATATTATAATTAGAACAATCAACATTTACATCTGTAATTATTGTTGTCTCTGTTGCCACATCCACAGAATTGCACATTTTCAATGCTGATTCCAATTGCACATATTTATCATATAATTCGACAACTTCTTCACACTGTGATTGCGACATAATATCAACTGTTGCCGGTATTCTGTTTTCTAAATATTCGCTGATTGTGCCAAATTGCCCATCTGCCCGTAATTCTTCAGTCAGCATTTCCCGGTGATTTTCACGACTGCAATCAAATGCACGCGCGCCATGACCGGCAATTGCCCCAATACCGGCACCCAAAACCGTACCGCCACCAACACCAACAACCGCCGCCGTACGACTTTGATTCATTAACGAAAACCCAAACAAATCGCGATTACATGTAAATGTATCCCCGGCAACACGCCATACCTCTGCCGGCTGGTCATCACCGGCGGCACCAAACAGCCAACTGTTTTTAATATGCGTATTTTTATTATATGCCGCAACCCGCAGCCAGCATTCCGCCGTCTTTGGATCCCAGCGCGCATAATGACCGCGCGCAGCATCTGTTAATCCATTTGTATTAACCTCTACCCCCTGGGGCTTGGTCTTAATTAACATATTTCCATTTTGATTATTGTACGCACCAACAACCTGGTTGTATTCTGCGGTCACACCGCCACTGCCCGACACCGCATTAAACGATGAACCATATGTGTTTCTGTCCAATAACAGACATGTATTTTCCGCCTGATTTGGTGTCAACCCCGTTTTGCGTAATACAAAATTATAATATTCTGGCTGAACCCGGCGGGCATTAAAGTCAATCCACACATCAGACGACGACCGATAAACATTTTTACAATCGCGCCGAACATCAGTTATACATTTTTCAACCTGAATATGGCACAGCCCCATACCATTAATGATTGAATTTCGTACATCTTCATCAAACATATCATTCAATCCACCCGGCAACGCACCATTATTAATACACATTAATAAATCATTCATACAATTTTCAATTGTGTATTCAGAATTCTTGACGCCACCATCTGGACATTCTGGTTCTGGCTGGGGTTCAGGATTATCCGGATTATCTGGTTCATCGCCACCACCACCGCCATTGCCTGAATTTCCACTGGGCAAATTCGGCGACAAATTTCCGACCGAATTTCCCGGCAATGTCGGCATTGTTGGCATACGCTGTGATGCGGCAGACTGTGTCACACCCGCACGGTTCAGCTGCGTTACATTATACGCCGCCCGTCCCGTTGCATTGACAGCAATCGCATCATATCCAAATGCACACATTCCTAAAACAATAAATGATGCACCAAATTTTTTCAGCATGCCCGGCATGAAAACTCCCCCTTAAAATTATCTTTTTAATTATACCCTAAATATACATGAAAAAAAAGTACTTTTTCGCCCAACACAATGAAATTTATATCAATAATTATTGACAAATAATATAAATTGTCTATATTTATATAAAATGAAAATCGTACCAAACTTTTTAAAAACACACAAATATGCATTTATATGGACCGCATGCTATATTTTTGTAATGTGGGCAATTTTGCATTTTATGTTTAATTTCGATATGTTTTCTGGCACAGATTGGATACGACTGGCACATTCTAAATTATATGGATTTCCTGGATTTGTATTTGGATTATTAATATTGTCGGCAATCCCATTATATATTGCAACAACCGCAATTATAATTCGCAAGAAAAAACCACTGTTCACTATTCCATTACCTAAAATCATGGAACCCGTACCCGACGAAGCACATGTTAAACCAGAAACAAAACAAGACACATCGCCACAATCCGCGGAACCAACCGCGCCACAGCAAACACCCACGAACGAATTGCCGCGCAAAATTCCCGCAGAATTGCGACATCAATTTATACGCGCCCAAAATAGTATGGGACCAATGCAACATTCTGTATTCGATACACCCAACATAACCGCCATAAACGAACAAGAAAAAAATATATCAACCCAGCCACCATCCGCACAATCCACGAACGGATTGCCGCTGCCAAATGACTTTGATATACCATCTGAAAATATTGATCCAGATATAAATACAATAAACTTTACCCCTGTTTTCCAGGATATAGACTTTGATGAACCTGACACAAAACCAGAATCATTAACCGCACCCGATATAAATCCACCAACCGAGCAAAACAATGATGAAAATCAAACAATTATAAAATATCTGGAATCACATAACATAAAATTTACAATTGAAAACGGCATTGTAATAACAGACCACGATGCAATCGCCACACATAATGACCCAGATTTTTGGATTGCAGACAATGAAACATGGTTCGCCGCCGGTCGGCAAAAACCATCCCCCGCGGACACTGTTTTATCAATATCCGCGGCGCGCGGCGTGCGCCCCGTGCTATATTTAGAGCAAACAAACATAATGGATTTTGACGCACGCCGCGCGCAATGGCGTGATGATGGCATTACCGTCATAACATCACCATCTGAACTTGATTAATAATTAACCTTTCTATATGTTGAACCTCTGTCAGGTCCCATTGAACGCCTGCGGAATATCCACCACCAGTGCCGCAGATGCAGAAAAATCATTGATTTGGGATTTTGTCGTTGCACGCTTGGCATCTATGCGTGTGAATTCCTGTACCAATCAGGTCAAAGAATGTCTGCAATCTGATGATATGTGTGGGGCGGACTATACCCAATGCATTGGACTGGAAACAGATACAATAATGCGCATGTGCCCGTATCAATCATTGGTCGGATGTCAACAGGTTTATGGCGAAGAAAATATTCAGGGTGATGATGTGTATGATGAACTGGCAAACATGGTCCAGGGCATTATGGTAAACATTGATAATAATCTATTAACAGAATGTCAAAAAGTAGCCGATGAATCAATGATACGCGTTTGCGGTGATTCCGAAGAGTGTTCTAATTTAACTACTGATGATAATATTGGTGCCAGATCACTGGAATATAAAATATGCCAGTATGAATTTGTTCCCGATTCAATGGATTTAACATATGGTAATTGCAGAAATGATGTTTCACAAATTACTGATGCAGAACTGGGGCGGGTTGAAGGTTCGACCACGGGTGAACTGGGACCGGTTACGCCATTGGCGGGGATAATAGATGGGGTAATATATTGGGAAAGTGTCGAAATTGACAGTGAAGGTCATTTAAGTTCTGTTGATGAATATTTTGAAAAAATCGGTGAAACAAATATTTCCGATGCACAAAAAGAAAAGGTTCGAACAGAATTGGGGAATTTGCAAAAAAGTATTGATATGGCAATCCAGGCAATCGAAAATGATCCCAGTGTTCAATTCTGTCTTACAGGTCGTGAAGTACAAGGCATTTCAAAAAATTTAAGCACAATCAGGGATGATGGCACCAGTGCGCGTTTTCCAAATTTAACAAAGCAAATGCGCATTATAATTGCAAATTCGGCACTGAAAATCGCCAAGGAAAATTATTATAAAAAGTATGACGAATTAACAGAACGCATGTTGCAAGATTATGTTACAATGTCTGAACGCATGGCAGAAATACAACAAGAAAATGCGCTGGATGCGCGTCGCCACCAGGCACGATATGCGTGCGTTACATTGGCGGATATGAGTTCATTACCCAAAACCCCGACACCAAAAAGTCTGGCGGGGACAATGATTACAATGGCGATGGTTGTTGCGGCAACAGTTGTTGTTACGGTCTTTACAGCGGGGGCTGGTGGAATCGCTATTGCTGCGGGTCAAGCGGCTATAAGCAAAGCGGTAGCAAGTGGTACTATAACAGGGCTTATAGAAATTGGACAAGCTGCAGCTGCCGCTTCTTTGTCCACTAGTACTATCATTGCTGCCGCCGCCGGTGCTGGGGGGGCCAGATATTTGGGTGGAATGATTGGTTCTTTGACAGTTGGCGATAATTCATCGGTTGATATTAATGAATTGCCAATGTCGGGACGACATGAAACAAACCAATGGAATTTTAAAGAGGTTGTAACATCTGACTTTAATTGGGAAACATTGGTTTGTCATAAATGTACGCGTACAACAAATTGCGAACAAACGCGCACCCCATTATTCGGCAATATGTATTGTAAAAAATGGGGCGAACCGACCGAGGTTTGTAAAGATATACAATTTTAAATAAAAATCCCCCAAATGGGGGATTTTTCAGAACTGAACATCTTCGCATGTTTCAACGGCATCATTCCATTTGGCGCAATATTTACTGCGGAACCATGGTTTTTTGACCTGGGCGCATGTTTGGGTTCGAATGCATTTCTTGCATACCAGTGTATCCCAATTAAATGTTGTTGTTACATCTCTGATTAATGTTAAATTTTGACTGCGCGAACTTCCTGTTAAATCTGCCGCAGACAGTGCTTTATTAAATTGTTCGGCACTTTGCAGATTACTTTTTCCGCTGGTATACGGCATTATTAATGTTGCCTGATTCAATGATGTTGAACTGACACTGTTGCTGTATGCTGTGGCGGTTGAAACCGGCGACATTGCCACATTGGATGCATGCGCCAGGTTTATACATGCCTGGCGCGATGCCTCGCGACGGGCGTTTAATTGATCTTCTTCGGACAGTTCTTGTAATTTTTCACCGACAACTTTAAAATCTTCGTACATTTTATCGATTCGTTTATCATATTCTGCATAATAATTTTCACGTGCAGTTCTTAATGCGGCATTTGCAATCGTTAATCGAATTTGGTCTGTTAAATGTGGAAAACGACCCGTTGTTTCTGTGCCTTCTGTGCCACTGCGGTCAACAATATTGCGAATGCCGTCAACAGTTCGCCCGTTCATACAGTATTGTACACGCTGGTCTGATTCTATGGCATCCATGGCATTATTAATGTTATTTTGCAGACTGCCTAATTCTGTTTTTATTAATTGACGTTCCGAATCGCTGACGGTTAAACCGGCGGTGGTTAAATATGTATCAACATCATATAAATTGCCGTTTTCATCAACATCTACATTTTCCCAGAATATTAACCCGCTTAAAATACCTGCCAGTGGTCTGTTTTCGCGGTAATCTGCATCAGATATAACAGACGCGTCTGCAACACAGGTTGCATCATTATAGCTGATTTTATTATCTTTCGTACTATACTCACAAATCTTGTATTGCAGAGAACGTGCGCCCAGATTTTCATCAACAGTTAAATTTTCACAATTATCGGCATCACCACAGACCTTTATCATTGCTTCATTTGCGGCATTTTGGCATTCAGTTAACATATTGTTATCAATATTTAGCATAATGCCTTGAACCATATCATACAATTCTTCATAAACGGCATCGCCACGAATGTCTTGACCTGCATAGACTTCTTGGCATCCGACCAGCGTGTCATATGGGCACAATCTAATAATAGCATCAGTATCCAGCCCGATACATTGAGTGTAATCAGAGCCACAACGATCATCGGATTGCAGACATTCTTTAACCTGAGTGGTACAGGAATTCACACGCATAGATTGAAGTCTGGCAAGAACGAAGTCCCAGACCTGAGATTCAGCAGCTTCTTCTGCACTGTCTGTTGAAATTCCACAAGCATTCAGCGGTACCTGACACAGGTTCAACATGGTTTCTGGTCTGGTCAGACACATATCATAAGAGCCATCAGGGTCATTCGGATCCATCGTATCTTTACACGCCTGTTGGAAACAAGCAGAGATATTACCGATACAGTTTTGTCTGGCGTTATCTTCAGCGATCAGTTCTGCACTTTTTACCTGTGGCGCTACTTCTCGTAGAAAAGTATCCCAAACCTGATCCGCAACTGCAACGCATTGTTTTGTAACGCTTTCGCACAATGGCTTTTTTGACAGCAATATATCATATGTTGATTTTTGAATTGCGATTTTGGTAACATCTCCCTTGATTTTATATGTACTATCTTCATCATCACGGTTGGTACGGGTATTCGTTGCATCAAATGCAGCAATTGATGCACATCCCGAAAAATCATCCCCACAACCACCAGTACTAATCATACAGTTTTTAAATTCAACAGTACATTGCCCCAAGTCATATTTATTCGCAATTTGATATTGTTCCAACGCCGCATCACGCAAGGCAGTTTCTGCGGCGTACAATTTTTGCTGGCTGGAATTCTTTTGTTGTTTCAAACTGTTTTCATACGCCGTGCAATCAGACTTTATCTGTTGTGAATACATCAATTGCAACATAGACATTTCGTTTGCACATTCTGGTATTTGTGCAGTACAAATTTGCGCCGCCGCAGAATACAGCGCATCACCCTCTTTCCCTTCTATTGGATCGGCGAATTCTGTATCTGAAAAAACATCATCATCTGTATCATACAGATAACTTGGATTATTCCACAATGATAAATCCAAACTGCGATCTTCTTCCTCTGCTGCATCAATAATAGATTGCGCCACCGCATTTGCATTGGCAATCACTGTATCTGCGGAATCGCCCATTTCAATTCTTTCAACACCATATGTTGCCATCTGGTAACTGCGCTGATCCAATTCTTCTATTTGTGCCAAAACCGTATCCAATTCTGCATTTCTGTCGCTGCAAATACATCTGCCACCACTGTCGTTATCCAACATACAAAAAGAATCCATACACCCCATGTATTTCTGGCGGCATTCTTCGCTGACAATAATATTATCTGTTGCGGCGGCGACTTTGGTACCGGTACCAATAACCTTTTGTGTCGCAGCTGCACGGGCGCTAACCGTCGCACTGCGTGCCGCGGTCGATGACGATGTTCCATTCGTTGTTGTGGCACCACGGTTTACCGTTGTTCGACCCGCTGTCGCACTGCGCGCGGTTACATTTGATGTTGTCGGGGTGGCTGATCTGGCACTGACACCACTGCGGGCGGTGGTCGCACTGCGCGCCGTGGTCGCACGCGTTGATGTTGTTGATGCCGATGACCCACGACTGACCGCGCCACCCGCACGCGGGTTGGGTGCCTGGGCGGCAATCGATACGCCCACACCACACATCAACAGTACACAAATTATCGATAATCTTTTCATAATAATCCCTTCAACATTCATCTAATTTTAACATATTTAAGGAATTTAATAAAAGTATTTTTTTAAACGAATAATTAAAAGCAAAAAATATTGACAATTAATATTTTTGTACTATATTAAATATAAATTAACAAAAAGTTGGAGACAAATAAATGATACTTTCACCAGAATTTTGTCCTGCATACATAATAACCAATGAAGATTGGCGAACATTGCGCGGTATGACCCGCGACGCAAAACGCGTTCTGACCGTTGCAGGCAGCGGCGATCAGGCATTATCATACATTTTATCAGGCGCAACCCATGTTGACACATACGATATATCCAGATGCGCCCATATAATCCAAGACGTAAAAACAGCGGCACTTCAAATACTGACATATTCAGAATATATAGACCTGATACAAAAATTTGGCATCAATCCATCGTCGAACATGTCTTTACTAAAACCGATTATGCAACATTTACCCCCGGAAACCATCGCAGAAATTCATAAATACATAAATCAAATATCATTTCAGCGGAATGCACATTCATACTATCAAAATTATTTTAAAGAAACAGAATACATGTATCTAAAATCAAAAATAACAAAACCGTTTAAATTTTACCTGGGTTCAATAGATAATCTATACACACAATTAACCGATCAATACGATTTAATTGACACATCAAACATCTTTGATTATGGTGCCGTCAATATTACAAACACATTAGCATCATTATTACCACATATGCGTATTGGTGGGCGCTTAATATATCTGCCTCAAAATAAAAATCGGAATTATGACAAATACATAGAATTAAAATCTGGCGAACGCCTGGAATATGAAACAACCAAAATATTACCACACACTGCGCAAATGATAATATTCCAACGCACCAGATAAATAAAAAAATGCCCCAAATTGGGGCATTTTTTAATTAAAAATTCATCAATTATTTTTTTGATGAGGCGCGGCGCTTTGCCGGCTTTTTCTCAGCCGGCGCGGCATCATCATCAGACTTTTTTGTTGTCTTGGATGCTTTTTCTTTTTTATCTGCCGCATCCGCCGCTTTTTCTGTTGCTTTATTTTCTTTTTCTGCTGCTGGCTTTACCATTTTTTTTGCATTTTCATCACGGTCAACCAATTCAATAATTGCCATCGGTGCGGCATCGCCATAACGGAACCCCGCCTTTAATACACGGGTATATCCACCTGGACGTTTTGCATAGCGCGGTCCCAAAACCGTGAACAATTTTTTCACCGCTGCGCTGGAATTATTGCCCAATTCAGTGGCAACCAGACGACGATTCGCCACGGTATCAACCTTGGCGCGGGTAATCAATTTTTCGACCACACTGCGCAGATCTTTTGCCTTTGGCAGGGTTGTTTTAATTTGTTCTTTTTCAATCAAGTTTTTCGCCAGCCCAATAAACAAGGCTTTGCGTGCATTAGTATCGCGATTAAATGTGCGACCTGCTCTCATGTGTCTCATGACTACTCCTTTTTTATAATCTTCTGCCCCGACACGGGGGATTTTTCATAACATTGCGCCCCAAAATAAATTTCAGTAACGCAACCTACTTCGCTTTGCGCCGTGCATTCTAACACATCCAGCGCATTTGTAAAGTAATAAATTAATACGCCAACCAGACCTGTACCAGAAATTAAAGTTTATAAGACGATTGGAAACGATTGACGACTCGCAGTGTAGTAAACCTACATAAGAACCGACAATCGCGACAAGCATCCATAAAATTTAATTGTAAAATTATTAGAGTGCGCCAGATGGCGATGTTTTCCGATGGCGTAGTGTAGTTAACCTACATGAGCAATCGGAAAACGCGCCAGATGACACGCTATAATAATTTTATTTGTAGGGGTCTTCGTATTTTTTTGCCAACTCCGCAATATTTTCCGGTGGCCAACCTGGAACTTCCATCCCCAGACTCAGTCCCATTGCTTCCAATTGAACCTTGATTTCATTCAAAGACTTGCGGCCAAAGTTTGGTGTTTTCAACATATCCGCTTCGGTCTTTTGAACCAGTTCGCCCAACCAGTTAATCTTGTCGTTCTTTAAGCAATTATTTGCACGAACGGACAATTCCAATTCATCAACATGCTTTAACAGTTTCGGATCAAACGGCAACGCATCTTTGGCTTTTTCTTCTTCGGTTGGTGCATTAATTTGCGCCGGATCTTCAAAATTAATGAATACAACCAACTGGTCTGTCAAGATACGCGCCGCCAGTGCAATTGCATCTTCGGGTGATACAGAACCGTTTGTCTTGACGGTCATTTCCAGTTTGTCATAATCAGTACTTTGACCCACGCGGGTTTCCGAAACAGATGTTGCAACATTCAAAATCGGTGAAAAGATTGAATCAACCGGAATAACCCCCAGCGGCAAACCATCTGCATGCGCAGACGCCGGCACATATCCACGACCCGTAGACAAGGTTATTTCCATATCTAAATCCGCGCCTTTGTCCAATGTACAAATTTCGGCATCTTTGTTCATAACTTCAACACCACCAGATGTTTCAATCATCCCAGCTGTAACAACAGCAGGTCCCTTGACTTTTAATGTCGCCTTGTGCTGCCCTTCGGTCAGTGCCTTGAAATATACGCCCTTTAAATTCAGAATAATATCTGTTACATCTTCACGAACGCCAGAAATACTGGAAAATTCATGCTGAACGCCATCAATTTTGATATAAATCGGCGCACATCCCTGCAACGAAGACAGCAATACACGGCGCAACGCTGTTCCCAATGTTAATCCAAAGCCCTTTTCCAATGGTTCTGCAATTAAAGTTGCTTGATTTGGATTATGTTCATCAATTTTGATATTCAATTTTTTGGGTTTAATCAAAGTAACCCAGTTTTTTTCGATCATAAAAAACCCCTTCGGCTTAGTTTATCATTTTCGCCAATTGGCTGCGCATGGAATCATTCCAACACGCCGTGGAATTTTATATCACAAATAAACAAAAGTCAAACTATTATTGACATTGCGTACACCCTGTTTTTACACACAAAAAAGTTGACAATTTATCAATATTGTCCTATGCTAAAAATACAAATATAAAACTTTAAGGATACAATATGAAGAAAATTATTTTATCTGGCATATTCGCATCGGTCTTTTTTACTGGCGCATATGCATCTGATATGTACACAGAAACAGAAACCATTAACACATATGAAACAATATCCATCGACACCGTAACATATGTTGATACCGTATATGCCGCGCCTGTTCGTACTGTAAAACCGGCACGCATTACCACACCATGTCGCGTGGCATCGTCAATTGATGTTGCCCGCAATAATTGCGGCTGCAATCAGCGTCCAGTTGCGCGCAAATTAAACCCTGTGCGCGTAAAGACATACAGCGAAGTCATTGATCATTACCAAGTATATCAACCCGTTGTTACATACAAGCCTGCTGGTGAATATACCACGCGTCGCTATATCGATGCCCCTAATCCACATTGTGGCACATGCGCACGATAACATAAAAATCCCGCAAATGCGGGATTTTTATCTGGTATAAAATTTATTATAAAAATTGCGCGCTTTTACTAAGTCATCAAAGCGTTGAATAATCGCACCATTACCAGATTTTATTTTTGTGTCTTTACCACAATATATCCTGCCCTGATAACCTGGGTTCCATATACGAATTATCTTTGCATTCATTGCAAAAATATCCCCAAAATTTAAACATGTAAAATCTGCATCACACGCAGATGGTAAAACTATATTTTCTGCATACTCTAGCCAAGGCGCGCGCACCACTTTTGCTTTTTCCAACACTAAATCTTTACATGCTGTCAAATTAATTAAATTGATAATACCCGACATTTCATTTAATAAAATATTTCGCGCAAACACAGTATATATTCCAGACTCATGGGCTAAATTATAAGAATCTTGATGCCCGTCACAAATATCTGACAATCTGGATAAAAACTTAAAACTATTAACTGGAATCACAATTAATCCTTTTTTATTTGGCACATAAAAATCCCGCATTTTGCGGGATTTTTTATTATTAAACACGACGAACTTTTTTCGGGCGGCATCCATTATGTGGGATACGCGTCGTATCTGTAATAGACTGCACAATCAGCCCAGCATTTGCCAACCCGCGGACAGCAGATTCACGACCCTGACCAATACCACGCATTAAAACATCAACTGTCTTCATGCCCATTTCTGCAACTTTTTTACCAACAGCATCGGCAACAACCGTTGCGGCATATGGTGTTGATTTTTTTGCACCCTTGAAATTATTTGCACCAGCGGTTGCCCATGTTAATACGGCCCCCGACTGATCCGTGATTGTAATACGTGTATTGTTATTTGTCGCGACCACATGGGCAATACCGTGTGATACTTTTTTTACGACTTTCTTTTTTGCTTTTGTAACAGCCATTATTTTATACCTTTATTATTAGATGTCTTCAATTAACTATCGTGTTAATCTCTACCCTGTTAATATTATTTACCCTTGACCGCGGAACCAGCAACGACAACGCGCTTGCCCTTGCGGGTGCGGGCATTTGTCTGTGTACGCTGCCCACGAACCGGCAAACGATTACGATGGCGAATTCCACGATAAGTTTTTAAATCTTGCAGCCGTTTAATATTCATCGCAACTTCACGACGAACATCACCTTCGACCTTGAAATTTTGTTCTATATATTTTGAAATTTTTATAACATCTTCGTCAGTCAAGTCTTTGGCGCGCAATCCATCTTTCAATTTCAGCGCCTTGCAAATCTGTGCAGATTTTGCCGGGCCAATCCCATGAATGTATTGCAGCGCGATTTCAATACGCTTTTCTGTCGGAATGTTAACACCTGCTATACGTGCCATTTTTCATTTTCCTTTTTATTTAACTGTGGTCGTAATAATTACGCCCGATACAAACATCACAAAACCACAACTGTTGAATTTTATGACGCATTTTATTCTGCCGCATTATTCTATAAAAAATGCCGCAAAAGTCAAATTTTTGTTTGTCCCATTAATATAAATATTAACGGAACCGTCCCTTTTTCTGTGCTTTTTTAATAACACTTCTGTATTGCTTGGCAACCAAGTATGATTGCACCTGGTTCATGGTATCCAACACCACACCCGCAACGATTAACACACTGGTTCCACCAATTGCCAACGGCATACCTGCATGCGTATTCAGTATAATTGGAACAACACACACAACAACCAAATATAACACACCGATTGCTGTTGTGCGCGACACAACCGAATCCAGATAATGCATGGTCTGTTCACCTGGACGCACACCTGGGATATAGCCACCTGCATTTTTCAGATTATTTGCGGTTTCTTCGGAATTAAATACAACCGCCGTCTGAAAATACGCAAAGAACGCAATCAAAATTGTGTATGTGATGATATAAGACCATGTGCCATATGTAAAGAATCCCATTATTGATTGAACAATTGGATTTTCACTTTGCACAAATCGCTGAATAAATGCCGGCAACATCATAATACTGGCGGCAAAAACAGGTCCCATAACCCCAGACATATTAACCTTTATCGGCAAATATGATGCATTCGTATTCATAACACCATTTGCCATAACCTGGCGTGGATATAAAATCTGAATACGACGCTGTGCCTGTTCAAAGAATGCAATCAATGCAACAATACCAACAACGAACGCAACCACCAATGCAATCATTGCCGGTGAAATCTGTCCAACCGACCCCAGCGAGAATAATTGCGCAACCCCACCTGGAATTTCTGCAATAATACCAGCAAAGATTAATAATGATGCACCCTGACCGATACCACGCGCAGTAATTTGTTCTGCCAGCCACATAACAAACACCGTTCCACCAACCAACGCAATAATTGCAGACAGTTCAAATGCAAATCCTGGATTTACAACCGCGGCAACACCGTTTACCGGCGCCATCGATTCCAAACCACGAACGACCGCCCAACCTTGCACAACCGCCAATAAAACGGCCAAATATCGTGTATACTGGTTAATCTTGATACGCCCTGATTCACCCTCTTTACGCAATTCATTTAACGATTTGCTGGTTGCAGTCAACAATTGCAATACAATCGATGCAGAAATGTACGGGAAAATATTCAATGCCAACACCGACATACGCGACAACGAACCACCCGAAAACATATCAAACATTCCCATCATTCCACTGCCTTCGCCAGTGAACAGATGCAAAACGGCTGATGCATTAACCCCCGGTAATGGAATAAACGATCCGATTCGATACACAACCAACGCACCAATTGTGAACAATATGCGCTTTTGCAAATCGGACATATTTCCAAAAAATTCTCTCAAAAATTTCATGCGACTGAACTTCTAATTGTTTTGCATCCAAACGAATTAATTCATTTGGATGCAATTGTTAATTATTTGTTTTTAATTGAACCACCTGCTTTTACAATTGCCGCCTCTGCGGTCTTTGACCATTTATCAGCAATAATATTAACAGATGTTTTGATTTCACCCTTGGCTAATACTTTCAAGCCATCTTTTGTACGATTAATAATTTTTGCATTCATTAATGTATCAATTGTAATCGGTGATTTTGCATCAATTTTACCAGACGCAATAAATTTTTCAATATCGCCCAAGTTAATTGTTGCATATTCTTTTGCAAACGGGTTATTAAAACCAAACTTTGGGAAACGGCGCAAAATCGGCATCTGTCCACCTTGGAATGTTGCCTGCTTGCGTGATCCACTGCGTGATTTCTGACCTTTATTACCACGACCAGATGTTTTACCCATGCCCGAACCAATACCACGACCAACACGTTTTGTACTTGCACGCGCACCGAAATTATCCATCAATGCATTCAGTTTCATTTTTATTTTCCTTTTTTATCCTATGAATCAAAATTAATTGATTCTGTTACGCACATCAAATGATGTACTCGGTTTAACAATTTATTTTTCAACAATTTCAACCAGATGTGAAACTTTGGCAACCATGCCACGCACAGCTGGCGTATCTTCTATTTCACGTGTTTTACCAATACGCCCCAATCCCAACGCTGCAACAACCTTGCGCTGCGCAGATGGACGACCGATAACACTTTTAACCTGTTTTACAATTATTTTTGCCATAATAATTCTCCGTTTTTATTGGCGCAAATTTAAATTATTTTGCATCTGCTGCGTTTGCATTTTCTAATTTCTTACCGTCACGCCCGGCAATAATTTCTGCAACAGATTTACCACGACGCGCCGCAACAGTTTTTGGTGAATTCATTTTAGCAAACGCCAAAAACGCCGCACGAATCATATTATTTGGATTATTCGACCCCTGGGATTTAACAACAACATCCTGAACCCCCAAGCATTCAAATACTGCACGCAATGCACCACCTGCAATGATACCAGTACCTGGAACCGCACTGCGAACAACCAACTTGCTGGCGCCATATTTTGCCGCGCTGTCATGATGCAATGTACGCCCCTCTTTTAATGGAACGCGTATCATTTTTGCTTTGGCTGCTTTTGTTGCTTTTTGTACCGCGCTTTGTACTTCCAACGCTTTACCTTTGCCAAATCCAACACGACCAGCCTTGTCCCCGACAACAACCAATGCCGAAAAAGACATATTACGACCGCCCTTTACAGTTTTAGAAACGCGGTTGATAGAAACCAATTTGTCTACCAAATTATCCGTTTGTAATTTTTTATCATCAAAACGTGCCATTATAAACTCCGTATATTCAGAAACATCTGATTAAATTCTAACACCACCTGCGCGGATTGCTTCGCACAGCGCCTTGATACGACCATGATAGCGATATCCGCCACGATCAAAATAACAGTTATCAGCAATACCAGCCTTGACAGCACGCGCGGCGAAATTTTTACCAACCTGTTCTGCGCCAGCGACATTCCAACCATTACCCTTGAAATCTTTTTCCTTGGACGATGCAGCACAAATTGTATGCCCTTTTACATCATCAATGGCTTGAATTTCAATATGACGCCCAGAACGAAAAACCGACAAACGGATTTTGCCCGGATTTTTTCTTTTCAACGCACTGCGATTTGCCAACTTGCGTCTTTCTTCTGCAGACAAATGTTTCAACATTTTATTTCCTTTTTTCTTATCCCCGTAACAGCGGGAATCAACCATTATTTAATTATTTCTTTTTACCTTCTTTGCGGCGAATTCTTTCACCTTTATAGAAGATGCCTTTACCTTTATATGGATCAGCCTTGCGAACTTTATGAACCTTGTCAGCGAATTGCCCAACCAAACATTTATCAATACCACGAATAATAAATTCTGTTGGCGCATCACCCATCTGAACGGTCAAACCATCAGGAATATTCATAATAACATCATGTGAATAACCTGCAACCAAAACCAGTTTATTACCATTAACAGATGCTTTATATCCGACGCCTTTCATATACATTTCTTTTGCGAAACCGTCAGAAACCCCTTCGACTGCGGCGCGAACATTACGTGTCATCGTTCCCCACATTGCGCGCGAAGTTTTATCTTCTGCATCTTTTGGTGTAACAACAACATGATCTGCATCAATAACAACATCAACCAAACCGGCATGCTTTGTATCCAATGGGATTTTAATTTCGCCTTTTGGACCTTTAATTGTCAGTGTATCGTTTGCAATTGCCGCCGATACGCCGTCTTTCAATTTTACTGGATATTTTCCTGCACGAGACATCATTAAATCCTTACTTCTAAATTATATAACCTTGCACAGCACTTCGCCACCAACATTCATCAGACGCGCTTTGTGATCGGTCATAACACCATTTGGTGTTGAAACAATCGCAATGCCCAAACCATTCAGAACCTTTGGCATTTTTGCACTGCCGGAATACACACGGCGTCCCGGTTTTGAAACCACAGCAATATCTTGAATTGCACCATTTCCGCCAACATATTTTAATTCAATAACTAAATTGGCACGATGTTCGTCAATTTGTTCTTTGCGGAAATCTGTAATGAAACCTTCGTCCTTTAATACAGACAATACTGCCGCACGCAGTTTGCTGTTTGGAACAACTACAAATTCTTTACCGGCATTCTGACCATTACGAATACGGGTCAGCATATCTCCGATTGGGTGTGATAATGACATCTTTTACTCCTTGTAAGCAACGGATAATCCGTTTTAACCCAGCAGCATTGTCCACAACTGGGGATTAAAATTTTACCAACTAGATTTGCGTACACCTGGCAATTTACCTTCGGACGCCATTGTACGAACCTGTTGGCGGCACAAACCAAACAAGCGGAAATATCCACGTGCGCGCCCTGTTACAGAACAACGATTGTGCAAACGCGTTGGGTTTGCGTTGCGCGGCAATTTGGCTAATTTTTTCATTGCCTCCATCCGTTCTTCGGGCGATGCATTCACAGACATTTTCGCCTTGATTGCTTCGCGTTTTTTTGCATATTGCGCGACCATTTTTTCGCGTTTTTTCTGCTTATTTATTAATGCTAATTTCGCCATTTTTCTTTACCTTTTTAATTATTTCAAAACCAACGGCAATCCAATTTTTGTCAGCAATGCACGCGCTTCATCATCTGTTTTCGCCGTCGTTGCGATAACAATATCCATACCGCGAATTGCTTCGATTTTATCAACAGAAATTTCTGGGAAAATCAAATGTTCTTTGATACCGAACGCATAATTGCCACGACCGTCAAATTTTGATTTAGACAAACCACGAAAATCCTTTACACGCGGCAACGCAACTGTAATTAATTTATCCAAGAAATCATACATTCTTTTACCGCGCAATGTAACTTTTGTTCCGATTGGCTGACCTTCGCGCAAACGATATGTTGCAATCGATTTCTTTGCACGTGTTATAACCGATTTCTGTGCTGCAATTGCAGTCAAATCTGCTGCGGCGGCATCCAATTTCTTTTTATCAGAAATCGCTTCACCAACACCCATATTTAAAACAATCTTTGACAATTTCGGAACAGCTAATGGATTTGTATACCCAAATTCCTTTACCAATTCCGGAACAATTTGCTTTTCATAAATTTCACGCAATCTGCTTTGCATTTTTTATTCCTTACTTTATATTCCCGTAACAGCGGGAACGAATTTGTTAAATTTATATTTCCGCACCCGATTTTTTAGCAATGCGAACTTTCTTGTCCCCGTTAATTTTAAAACCAACACGTGTTGCTTTTTTTGTTTTTGGATCAACCAACGCAACATTAGAAGCATGAATTGGCGCTTCACGATCAACAATATGCCCTGGCTGTTCCTGGGTCGGTTTTACATGCCATTTACGACGGTTAACCCCTTCGACAACGACACGGGATTCAGATGGACGTGCTTCCAGCACTTTGCCTTTAACACCCTTGTATTTTCCCGAAATAACTATGACTTCATCGCCTTTCTTGATTTTCATTTTATAACCTTTTGTCTAAATTTGGACCCAAAATTTCATTAATGCCCAAATTATTATATAACCTCTGGCGCCAAAGAAACAATTTTCTGAACATCGTATTTGCGACGAACTTCGCGCGCAATCGGTCCAAAGATACGCGTACCAATTGGTTCAAAATTATTCTTGTTAATTAAAACAACCGCATTATCATCAAATCGAATGATTGAACCATCTGGTCGTTTTACAGGGAATTTTGTACGAACAATAATTGCGCGTTGCACTGTTCCCTTTTGAACCTTGCCGCGTGGAATTGCTTCTTTAATTGCAACAACGATTTTATCACCCACCGTGGCATAACGACGATGAGAACCGCCCAGAACCTTGATGCACATTGCCTTGCGCGCACCAGAATTATCTGCGACTGTCATAACTGTTTCATTTTGTATCATTTATTTCACCTTATTTCCTGCACGCGGGGCAATCCCCCACTGCTTTGTTATAGGTTCCGACTGCCCTGCCCCGATTAAACGAAGCGAACCTCAAAGAACCTGTTGTGAACCGTCTTAGTCTGCGACCTCAACACTTTCGTCCTTGGACACACCAACGCGCCCCTTTACAACCCAAGATTTTGTCTTGGAAATTGGACGATGTTCTTCGATTGCAACGATGTCGCCAACCTTATACTCGTTGTTTTCATCGTGCGCCTTGTATTTTTTATTCTGCTTTACGAATTTACCATACAACGGATGACGAAAGCGTCGTTCAACTTCGACAACAACAGTTTTGTCATTTGCTGTACTTTTTACCGTTCCTTGCAGTATACGTCTTGGCATAACTATTATTCCTTACATTTGTTATATTAACTTGCACATTTTATAAAAATTGCGCAAATCAATCTGCTCTTTTTTAATCGATTTCGGCATATGATATCTAAAATTTTAGAAATCTCAACAAAAATCGACAATTTTTATTTTTTTGTCGCATTTAATTGTGTTTTCACACGTGCGATTTCACGACGGGTCTGACGCATAACATGTGTCTTAGGCATCTGACCAGCAGCATGCTGAAAGCGCTGATTCATCTGTTCTTTTTTCAGATTTTCCAATTTGCTTTGCAATGCTTCTGTCGTCAAAGATTCTTTTTCAACTTTTTTTTCTGCCATTTCTTTACCTTTTTGCAAATACCCGTAAATATCGGTGTGCATTCAGTTTTGTTTTTTTTAGTTGATTTTGCGTTCAACAACTTTTGTTTTTACCGGCAATTTTGCCGCCGCTAACGCAAACGCTTCATACGCAACTTCTGGCTTAACCCCGTCCAGTTCAAACAAGATGCGCCCTGGTTTAACACGGCAAATCCAGTATTCAACCGCACCTTTACCTTTACCCATACGAACTTCGGCTGGTTTCTTGGTAACAGGCACATCTGGGAAAACACGAATCCATAATTTACCCATACGACGCATATGACGCGTAATTGCACGACGCGCTGCCTCTATCTGACGCGCAGTAACGCGTTCCGGACTCATAGCTTTCAGACCAAATGATCCGAATGCCAATTCGCTGCCACCTTTGGCGACGCCATGAATGCGTCCCTTGTGCTGTTTGCGAAATTTTGTTTTATTTGGCATTAACATAATAACAACCTTTTAATTTCTGTGTTTAATTTTTGCCGTCCCGACACCATATAGATGCCGCCAAAAATTACTTACTCTTTCTTTCGCTGGTGCCGGCATATTCGGCTGGACGTGCCATTTCAGATGCCAACTTTTCCTTGTTCACGACATCACCAGTATAAATCCAAACTTTTACACCGATAACACCGTATGTTGTTTTTGCCTGAATTGACGCATAGTCAATATCTGCACGCAAAGTATGCAGTGGAATGCGACCTTCGCGGATTTGTTCGCTGCGCGCAATTTCCGCACCATTCAGACGCCCCGAACACATAACCTTAATCCCCTGGGCGCCGGCTTTAACCGCATTCTGAACCGCTTTTTTCATTGCCCGTTTAAACGATACACGACCTTCGATTTGTTGTGCAATATTTTGTGCAACCAATTGCGCATTTAAATCAGGGCGGCGAACTTCATAAATATTTACAACAACCTGATCATTTTTTACCAATTTTTTGATATCATTACGCAACGCTTCGATATCTGCACCATTTTTACCAATAATCATACCCGGGCGTGATGTATGAATTGTAACAACAACTTTTTTAGCAAAACGTTCAATAACAATTTTTGCCAAACCCGCCTTTTTCAACTTTTTTTCAATAAAGTTGCGAATTTTAATATCTTCTGCCAGTAAATTTGCATAATCTTTTTTACCAGCAATCCAGCGCGAATCCGTAATCTTGTTAATAAATTCACGCAAAGAGATAGGTGATACTTTCTGTCCCATTTTATTTTTCCTTAACTATTTACAGCAAGTGTTCTTGAAGCATTTTGCTTTATTCAGGAACTTAATCCATACCACTTGCCATTTTTATTATTTTGCTTTTTCCTTTGTTGTGGTTTTTTTTGCCACTTTTTTTGTTGGTGCCACACCCGATTCCAAAACGATTGTCAAATTAGAAAACGGTTTTAAAATCGGACGCGCGCGCCCCTGCGATGCGGGCATAATGCGCTTCATTGTCAAAGCCTTGCCACACCAAATTTCTTTGACGAACAAACTGTCCGCAGGCAAGTTTTTGTTATGTTCCGCATTTGCAACCGCCGACAGCAAAGTTTTCAAAACTTCACCTGCCACGCGCTTTTTTGAAAATTTCAAGACATCAATTGCACGCGCAACCGGCAAACCGCGAACAGTATCACATACCAGATTTAATTTCTGGTGGCTGACGCGTATCAATTTATTGAACGCGCGAACTTGATTATCTTTTATTCCATATCTTGTTGTTGCCATAACTGTTTACCTTATATTTATAATACTACGCGATAACCTAAAATTATTTAGCCGCTGCTTTTTTATTTGCCGCATGACCCTTGAATGTACGCGTTGGTGCAAATTCACCCAACTTATGCCCAATCATATCTTCGACAATGGACACCGGGATAAATTTGTTACCATTATGAACTTCAAAAGTCAGCCCAACCATTGGCGGCACAATCGTGCTGCCACGCGACCAAGTTTTAATTGGCTTGTGGTCATTTTTTTCATTCGCCACTGCAACCTTTTTCAGGATAGACGGATGAACATAAGGACCTTTCCATACTGAACGAGACATCAATTACTCCGTTTTTTATTTTTTCTTTGCCAAATGTCTGCTGCGAATAATCATCTTTGCAGTGCGTTTATTGCTGCGTGTACGATAACCCTTGGCTGGGATACCTGTACGCGATACAGGTTCATGACCCTTTGAATGACCGTTACCACCACCCATCGGATGATCAACCGGATTCATCGCCATACCACGAACTGATGGACGAATACCCAACCAACGCGCACGTCCAGCTTTACCCAAGCTAACATTGCGTTGATCTTGATTAGATACAGTACCAACAGTTGCCAAACAATCAGAATGAACCTTGCGTAATTCACCGCTGTTCATTTTAATCTGGGCATAAACACCGTCTTTACCCATTAATTGCGCATAGCAACCTGCACTGCGCGCCAATTGACCACCAGCACCTGGTTTCAATTCAACATTATGAACAATTGTACCAATCGGCATATTTTTCAGTGGCATTGCATTACCCGGCTTGATATCTTCGCGTTCACCGGAAATAACGACATCACCTGCTTTTAAATCACGCGGCGCCAAGATATATGAACGCGCACCATCTGTATATTCAATCAATGCAATAAATGCCGTACGATTTGGATCATATTCCAAGCGCAAAACCTTTGCGGGAATACCTTTTTTCTTGCGCGCAAAGTCAATTAAACGATATTTGCGTTTGTGTCCACCACCCTGATGCATAACGGTGACATGACCAAAATTATTGCGTCCACCTTTGGACTTTAAGCCAACTGTCAATGCTTTTTCTGGGGCGCCACGGTGCAATTCACTGCGATCAACCAATGTCAAACCGCGTGTACCCGCTGTTGTCGGCTTGTAATGCTTCAATGCCATTTTTTCTTACCTTTTTATTTATACCACGACACTAACATCCTTGTAATTGGGTTCTCTGCCGCGGCTGTTTATCCTATATGCTTGCCGATAAATCCAATTTTGCATCTGCCGGCAAAGACACATATGCTTTTTTAACAGTACGCTGTGTTCCTGTTCCGCGTCCACGGAAAGTTTTCACTTTGCCTTTGACAACAACAATATTAACCTTGGTTGGTTTCACATTGTAAATTGCTTGTACTGCGCGTGCAACATCTTCCTTGGTTGCGTTTGCCGCAACTTCGAATGCAACACCATTACTTTCAGACAGTTTTGCTGCCTTTTCCGAGATTATCGGACGACGCAGTATATCATAAATACCGGCGGTCGCAACGATTTTTTTCTCTGAATTAACTTTCTTTTCTGCCATTTTGTTTTACCTTTTCGTCATGCGCCCAAAATTTATGCCAAGCGCGCTTCCACCGCCTTGACTGCATCTGCTGTCAAAACCAGTTTATCATGTTTCAGAATATCCAAAACATTCAAACCAATTGTCGGCAACGCATCAACATTTGCGATATTTGCCGCAGATTTACGGAAATTTTCATCCAACACATCTGCCCCAACAAACAATGCAGAATTCAAATCCAACTTTTTCAGTTGCTTTGCAAACGCCCCTGTTTTGGCAGATGCCAGTTTTTCAGAATCAATAACAATTAAATTGCCATCTTTTACCTTGGACGACAGCGCCATTTTCAACCCCAATGCGCGAATCTTCTTTGGCAAATCAATTGAATGATCACGAACAACTGGTCCATGAACAACGCCACCGCCACGCATGTGAACATTGTATCTTTCACCCTGACGCGCATTACCTGTTTTCTTTTGCTTAAACGCTTTTTTACCACTGCCTGCGACATCGGAAACAGTTTTCACTGCATGTGTACCTGCGCGTGATTTCGCGCGTTGCCATGTAACAACACGATGCAGAATATCTGCGCGCGGTTCAATCCCGAATATCTGGTCCGCCAAATCAATTTTACCAACTGACTTGCCATCAAAATTTATAACATCTATTTGCATTTTATCCACCTTGCTGTTCTGTTGCCATTATTATTCCGCAACAGTTTCTGTTTCGGGTTCGGTTGCCTTTTCCGCAGTTGCCATTTTTGTTGGTACCGGCAAATCAGCCTGTTCTTTCTTGATTGCATCTGCAACCAAAACAAAAGTGCCATTTGCACCCGGAACTGCGCCTTCTACAAATATTAAATTTTCTGCTTCGTCAACACCATAGACTTTCAGATTCTGAACTGTAACGGTTTCATTTCCCATTTGACCAGCCATTTTTTTACCTTTCAGAACGCGACCTGGCCATTCACGCATACCCGTACCACCAATAGAACGATGCGCCTTTAAAACACCGTGCGACGCTTCTTTACCGCCAAAATTATGGCGTTTCATCGCCCCCTGGAAACCTTTACCCTTGCTGGTTGCCTGGACATCGACAAATTGACCAGCAATAAAATGTGCGGCTGATAATTGTGTACCTGCTGGGATAATACAATCATCAGACACGCGGAATTCAACAACTTTGCGATATGGTTTTACCCCTGCTTTTTCTGCTGCCACTGCCTGTGGTTTTGCGACATGCTTTGCCTTGGCTTCGCGCATACCCAAAATATTTGCGACATATCCATTTTTATCCATTGTACGATTGCCAATAACTGTGCAATCACCAACCGACAGTACTGTCACAGGATGTGCAACACCGCTATCGTCATATAACCGTGTCATACCTATTTTTGTTGTTATTAATCCGCTACGTTTCATTTTATTTGCCTTTTCTTCTGTCAGTAGGTTGGATGCTGTACACACCATTGTTTTACACCCAACACAAACATTATTTACCTTTACAATTTAATCTTTACATCGACCCCAGACGCCAAATCCAACTTCATCAACGCATCAACGGTCTGAGGGGTTGGATTAACAATATCGACAACCGCTTTGTGATTACGGATTTCGAATTGTTCGCGTGATTTTTTATCAACGTGTGGCGAACGGTTAACTGTAAATTTTTTAATCAATGTCGGCAAGCGAACGGGTCCAACTACATCTGCGCCTGTGCGCTTTGCAGTTTTGACAATCTCATCCACAGATTCCATTAATACCCTGTGGTCAAATGCCGTCAATTTGATGCGAATTTTAGATGCTGGTACCATTGTTCGTTTTCCTTATCTCGTTATTCCGGGTCGGTAATCTCTGGCGTTTTTTTTATCCAGATACACCGACCCGCGACTGTTTTAATTATTTAATGATTTTTGATACAACGCCTGCGCCAACTGTGCGTCCACCTTCACGGATAGCAAAGCGGCGGCCTTCGTCCATAGCAATTGGTGCAATCAGTTGCACTGTGATACGGACATTATCACCCGGCAGAACCATTTCTTTATCAGCCGGCAGTGTAATTGTACCTGTTACGTCTGTTGTGCTGAAATAGAACTGTGGACGATAGTTGCTGAAAAACGCTGTATGGCGTCCGCCTTCTTCTTTCGTCAAGATATATACTTCAGCTTCGAATTCTGTGTGTGGTGTAATAGAACCCGGTTTGCAGATAATCTGACCACGTTCTACATCTTCTTTCTTTGTACCACGCAACAGCAAACCTACATTATCACCGGCTTCACCCTGATCCAGCAATTTGCGGAACATTTCAACACCGGTAACTGTTGTTTTCTGTGTCGGACGCAAACCAACGATTTCGCATTCGTCACCAACCTTTACAGTACCTGCTTCGATACGACCGGTAACCACTGTACCACGACCAGTGATAGAGAACACGTCTTCGATTGGCATCAAGAACGGTTTGTCAACTGGACGTTCTGGTAATGGGATATATTCATCACATGCTTTCAACAATGCATCAATTGATTCTTTGCCCAAACCATCATTTTTGCCTTCCAGTGCAGAAACCGCAGAACCACGAATAATTGGCACATTTTCACCATCGAAATCATTCGCCGACAACAGTTCGCGAATTTCCATTTCAACCAATTCCAACAATTCTGGATCATTTGCCAAATCGCACTTGTTCAGATAAACAACGATTTTTGGAATACCAACCTGGCGTGCCAACAGAATGTGTTCACGTGTCTGTGGCATCGGACCGTCTGTCGCCGCCACAACCAAGATAGCACCATCCATCTGTGCCGCACCGGTAATCATGTTTTTAACATAGTCCGCGTGTCCCGGGCAGTCAACGTGTGCATAATGACGATTTTCTGTTTCATATTCAACGTGTGCTGTATTAATTGTAATACCACGTGCGCGTTCTTCTGGTGCATTATCGATTTGATCAACACCCTTGGCTTGGTCTGCACCAACGCCATAGTAATGAACGATTGCAGCCGTCAGTGTTGTTTTACCGTGGTCAACGTGACCAATTGTACCGATATTAACATGCGGCTTGGTTCTTACATACTTTTCTTTTGCCATAGTTTTCTCCTTAGGCTTGGCTTGTTAATTTGATTTATGAAATCTGATTTCCGATTCATTGGATTTCTAATAAATCATAAACCAGAAATCAAAAATCACAATCTTTTTTTATCTTTTTTTATTTTGTCAGTTTCTTTATAACTTCATCTGCAACATTCTGCGGCACTTCGTCATAATGCGACAATTCCATATACGGATTTGCACGCCCCTGGGACAAAGAACGCAAAGTCTTTACATACCCGAACAAATTCGCCAACGGGACATATGCAGAAATCAGCTGATTACCAAACTGAGTTTCAATACCATTAATTTGTCCACGACGACTGTTCAGATCCCCAATGATATCACCGACATATTCTTCTGGTGTATTAACCGACAATTTCATAATCGGTTCCAGCAATTTTGGCGATGCCTTTTTCATTGCTTCACGGAAGCATGCACGCGCCGCAATTTCAAAGCACAGAACATTAGAGTCAACTTCGTGATACTTACCGTCAATCAATGTCGCTTTGAAATCCACAGTTGGATAGCCAATCAAAACACCTGTCTGTTGCGCTATCTTCAAACCCTTTTCAACGCCGGGGATATATTCTTTTGGAATTGCCCCACCGACAATTTTGTTTTCGAATTCATATCCAGAACCTGGTTCCAATGGTTCAAAAACAATCTTTACCTGGGCGTATTGACCTGAACCACCAGACTGCTTTTTATGTGTGTATTCTTCGGTCACAGCCTTGCGGAATGTTTCACGATACGCAATGCGCGGTTCACCAACATTAACATCAACCTTGAATTCGCGCAGCAATCTATCCACCAAGATTTCCAGATGCAATTCACCAACACCCGCCAAAATTGTCTGACCTGATTCTTCATCCACAGACACACGGAACGACGGATCTTCTTTTGCCAACGCTTGCAGCCCCAGCGACATTTTTTCAATATCCGCCTTGGTCTTTGGCTCAACCGCGATACTCATAACCGGTTCTGGAACATGGATGTTTTCCAGGATAATCGGATTTGCTTCATCACACAGCGTATCACCAGTAATTGTTTCTTTCATACCAACCAATGTGATAATATCACCGGCTGACGCTTCTTTGATTTCTTCGCGTTGATTAGAATGCATCAACAACATGCGTCCCACGCGTTCGCGTTTATCACGATTCGAATTATAAATATATGAACCCGATGTCAGTTTACCTGAATATATACGAATGAACATCAAGTTTCCAACAAATGGATCATTTGCGACCTTGAACGCCAGCGCGCTGAACGGTTCTTTTGGATCTGCATGCCGTTCAATAACGGTTGTTTTATCCATTGCCGTCCCCTTGATCGCCGGAATATCCAGCGGGCTTGGCAAATAATCAACAATGGCATCCAACAACGGTTGAACACCCTTGTTCTTGAACGCTGTACCACACAATACTGGGTTAAAGTTTTGCGCAATTGTACCCTTGCGAATTAATTTTTTAATTGTTGCAACATCTGGCACATTGCCTTCCATATAGGCTTCCATAATATCATCATCCAGCGTTACAACTTCTTCAATTAATTTGTTATGCAGTTCTTCTGCTTTTTCTTTTAAATCATCTGGGATATCAATGATATGCGGTTCCTTGCCCAGGTCGTCTTCCCAAACAATACCACGCATTTCGACAACATCGACAACCCCGCGGAAATCAGATTCCGAACCAATTGGGAAATTCACCACCAATGGATTTGCACCCAAGCGTTCACGAATCATATCAACACAGCGGAAAAAGTTTCCACCAATACGATCCATCTTGTTTACAAAACAGATACGCGGCACATTATAACGATCTGCCTGGCGCCACACTGTTTCTGTCTGTGGCTGAACCCCGGACACAGATTCGAACACTGCAACCGCACCGTCCAACACGCGCAAGGAACGTTCCACTTCCATTGTAAAGTCCACGTGCCCCGGTGTATCAATCAGGTTAATACGATGATCGCGCCAGAAACATGTTGTCGCCGCAGAAGTAATCGTAATTCCGCGTTCTTGTTCCTGTTCCATCCAGTCCATGGTTGCGCCACCATCATGTACTTCACCGATTTTGTATGTTTTACCGGTATAGAACAAAATGCGTTCTGATGTGGTTGTCTTACCCGCGTCAATATGGGCCATAATACCAATATTGCGGTACATATGCAAAGGTGCGGTTTTTCCAACTGACATGTTATTCCTTTCCCTGTTGTGTTATTTATCTCGTTTACTTGCCCAATTTTTATATTACCAACGGAAATGCGCAAACGCCTTGTTGGCTTCTGCCATCTTGTGGGTATCAATCTTCTTTTTAAATGCGCCGCCCTGACCATTCAATGCATCACGCAGTTCACCAAACAATCTGTCCTTCATCGACCGTTCACCGCGTTTACGCGCATATCCGACCAACCAACGCAACGCCAATGTCTGCTGGCGCGCCGGTCTGACTTCGACCGGAACTTGGTATGTTGCACCACCAACACGGCGCCCCTTGACCTCAACCGATGGTTTTAACGCATCAACCGCTTCCAAGAAAGCCGCCAATTCATCGCCATCTTTGGCAATTTTTTTCAGCGCATCCAACGCACCATAAACAATACCTTCGGCAACTTCTTTCTTGCCGTCCCACATAACAACATTAATACATTTTGCAACGACCAGATTATTATACTTTGAATCTGGCAGAATTTCGCGTTTGATTGCACTTTTGCGTCTTGACATTTTACATTTCCTTTTGTTTCTTCATCCGGCATTGCCGAATTACTCACACGGGCGCACCCGCGTGTAATTATTATTTTGCTGCCTTGGCACCGTACAGGGAACGCCCCTGCTTTCTGCTGTCGACACCCTTGGTATCCAGAACACCACGAATGATATGATATTTCACACCAGGCAAGTCCTTTACACGACCGCCACGAATCATAACAACACTGTGTTCTTGCAGATTATGCCCTTCGCCTGGGATATACGCGGTCACTTCACGACCATTGGCCAGTTTAACACGCGCCACCTTACGCTGGGCAGAGTTAGGTTTTTTCGGCGTAGTTGTGTACACACGCGTACACACACCGCGCTTTTGCGGAGATTCCATCATATCCGGTGCCGTAGATTTTACAACGACCTTTTTACGTGGTTTCCGAATCAGTTGGTTTACTGTTGGCATTCAAAATCTCTTTGTTTTTTCCTTAATTTTTGCTTGCACAAAACCCGCCATCAGACTTATTTCAACGACCATGTCGCGATTATAAATCTGTCAAGATACGCAGATTTCTGTGTTTTTTCTTTCCTTATTTACACGGAAAGCGAACATACTATAACCACGAACCCCAACATTGTCAAGAGAAAACTGGGAATTTTTATCAAAAAAACAGGTGGAAAATCCCAAAAATCTGGGAACTTGCCATTATACAAAAATGACAAATTTTTTATTCGTGCAAGCGTTTGCCTGGACAAAGTTTTTTTTAGTCATTACAAATCAAAATTCCACAGAAAATTCCACCCCGAATTTCCACCAATCATCTGGCACACTGTTATCATTATCTGCATTTTCTGTTTTAAAGTGATATTTAATATACGGATGCACCGATGCAGTTCCCGACATATTATAAACAATTCCAAATTCTGCGGCACGATTATATTGTGTTGGCTGGGCAATTTGTCGAAAGTTATATTCTAATTCAACCTTGGTCGCCATATCGGAACGAAAATAATACATTGCCTCTGCATTCAGATTAATATTCCAAAAATCATCTGGACTGGCAAAAACAACCTGGCCCATTACTTTTAATGCCCATTGAAAATCACGCCATGCAACACCATGAATTCGCGCACCAAAATCAATATTATTTGCACCAATTCGATTATCAGTCCGTGCATTTTTTGTCCACGCAATGCCATAATCCGCCATCAAGTCCAATTTAAAACTATCCCCCGTCAGCCATTTCCACTTTATCCCAACTTGGGAATCCGCATAGTCGTTATCTGTACTGAATGAAATTGTCCAATCGTCCAAAAATGTATAATCTAAATCCAACCCCAGTTCATGCACCCGTCCAGCAGTAATATCGGTTTGACTGGTTCCGTCTTTATTTTCCCCACTTTTAAACGCGGCACCAAATGTTGCCGAAAATTCACCAGATTGTGTCAATCGACTGACATCCAATCGGGCGGCATTTGCATAATCCACACCAAACGCACAAAAAATTGCCCCAAATGCTAAAATTACTTTTTTCATATACGCCCCCATAAAAAATATAATTGCACCCCACCCCACATAATCGCAACGGGAACAAAATCATAGTATTTGCATTGCATACGCATTTTATGATATAATAATCCCGCATTGGCTGATTACCAATGCGGGGTGTAGTGACCCTCTTAAAAGCGAAATATCTCCGACCACGGTTGGAGGGCTGTTAATATATCGAATACACAGCACTATTGCTTTTGATAGTCACTAACCTCCAACCGCCCTTAATCACGGCGGTGTTTTTATTAACCTAATAAAACAAGTGGAGAGAAAACATGATACTGGTCGATAATTCATACATTGGACACAGAATAAGCAGTGCGCGTAAAACAGCAAAAGTAAGACGAAACGATGCGGCAAAAATGCTGAGTATAACGCCAAAGAAATTATTAAGGTATGAAAGTGGTAAAGAATTAATACCTGAATTCGTATTGGAACGATTGTTCTATAACGCATGGGCAATGATGGCAGTGCGAAACGCGCAATATCGTGAATTGCCCCGCCGCCCACAGTGGGAAAAATGAAGCACTGTGCCAAGTTCCCCTCTATGGCGGGGTGCCGCGCAGCGGCGGGGTGGTCAGAGAACGCAAGAATGTACTACACATCTGTCATTGCGAGCGCGGCGCGGCAATCCATTTAATAAAAAATCGCCCAAACGGGCGATTTTTTATTATATATGTTGTATGTTGTAAATTAGAATTCAACACCAAACATAACACCATATGCAAAGCCATCTTGAATCTTCCAAGTACCTTCACCTTCATGTGTCATTTCTTTACCAACATATGCACCAACAAATTTGGCATCATCGATGTTATAGTTTACACCCAACTTTCCGGTCCAATAACCAGTATTATCTTCCCAGTTGTCCAGGTCTGCATTATATTCCGCACCTAATAACAGTGACCAATTGCTGTTCATTGCAAAGAATGCATCAGCACCCAATTTCAAAGTATGGAATCCATCGTCACCCCAGTTGAATGATTCTGAATTTTCATAGTCAAATATTGCATGACCTGCGAATGTCCAAGAACCTGTTTCATAACCAACAACGACACCAACCTGCCAATTATATGTTGTGAAATCTTCATCCAAGAATGTTTCACCATAGCCCCAAATTGGATTCAAGCTGTATGCACCAAACACATCTGCTTTCCAGTTTGCACCATCAAATACACGGTAATTCAATCCAACGCCGAAAGAATTCCAATTTGTCTGATCGAACCAATTTGCTTCGGACAATGATGTTGCCAAATTAATTGATAATCTATCTGTAATTCCATATCCGAAATTTTCTGTTAACGCGATTGCATTTGTTGTATCTGTTGATGAATGCAATCCTGTTACGCTGTAAAACTTGCCCTGGTCCGGACGATACATCGGGTTATCATTGATAGCCGCGTTCGCACCAGTCGCCGCAAAAACCGCCAACAAAGATGTTAAAACTAATTTTTTCATACTATATCCTTATGGTTCTGTTAAAAAACTAGATTCACTACTACCTAGCTTAGGAATATTTTACCGCGCGATTCGAGATACTTGCAAGGTAAAAGATTTTTGCTTTTTCATGAAAAATATGCTATGCTGTGCGCGTTCGCGAATCGGACAAAAATCCCATTTAACAAATAAAACGCCCAGATTTCGGGCGCTTTTTTTTAGTATAAACCAAACAAATTATTAAAACATTAAATCATTAAAAAATTTAACGATTACGCTTTTTTAATTTTTATTTTTCAAATTTTTTATCATGCGCCAGTCGGCATGATTTTTCATATGCTCTTCATATGTGCGTGCAAATCGATGACCGCCGCGCCCATCAGCAACAAAATACAGATAATTTGTATCCGCGGGTTGCAAAACAGCGCGTATTGCATCCATACCAACATTTGCGATTGGCGCCGGTGGCAAACCGTAATTAGTATATGTATTATACGGACTGTCTATCTTTAAATGCCCACGCAACAGCGGTTTTCCCTGCATATCACCGCGCCCCCGCGTTAATGCATAAACAACTGTTGGGTCGGCTTGCAATCGCATTCCATCATTTAAACGATTTAAATAAACACTGGCAACAATTGGCATTTCATCTGCGCGCGGTGTTTCTTTCTGGACAATCGATGCCAAAGTTATTATTTCGTTCCAGTTTTTTAAGGGCTTTGGCGCGATTCGTCCCGCACGATTCCAATTTTCTTGCACTTGCACCATCTTTTTACGCATTAAATCCAGAAACGCCAACCGTGATGTACCACGCGCAACACGATATGTATCTGGGAACAAATCACCATCATGCAAATTACATACGGGCAAATCAGTTCCATGTCCACATTCAACCGCACCCGTCAGTGTCGGATTCTGCATCAACATTTCTTTGATTTGAATAACGGTTAATCCTTCTGGAATAACAATGGTTGTCGCAGCAACATTACCGCGTGCAAACATACGCGCAATACGCCACGCGCTGGCACCACGCGGTATATCATATTGCCCGGTTTGAACACTGCCCCCATTGGCACGCACCGCCAATTTAAACAACCCCGGCATATCAATCAGCCCGCGCGATTCCAATTGCGATGCGATTGCCGACACACTGGCGCCACGCGACACATTAAAAACAGCGTCCTGGCGCACAACAGAATACACACCAAAGACATATACCAGCGCAACCAGCACAATAATCGCAATTACACACAAAATATTTACATATTTATTTTTGGGAATAAATTTTCTTTTCTTCATGACCATGTAATTATTACAGATAAAAAAATATTTGCAAAAATAAAATCGCCCGCCATTTAATTGACGGGCATATTTTTATTTTTCTTCTTCTTTATCCAAACCAATTGTTTTTTTAACCGGCTCAATAATATTTGCCTTTGCACTGTCCAGTGTTCGTATCAGCGCGCGCCGAATTTTACCACTGATTGTCATTGGTAAACTGTCAACGAATTCAATTACGCGCGGATATTTGTACGCGGCTGTTCTGCTGCGCACATGGTCTTGCAATTGCCGAATTAAAACATCTGTTGCCTGGAAATATTTATTCAGAACAATTGTTGCCTTGACTGCCATGCCACGCGATGGATCTGGCACGCCGGTAACTGCAACCTCGCGCACGGCGGGATGTTCCAGTAAAACACTTTCCACTTCAAACGGACTGACCCGATACCCAGATGTTTTAATCAGATCATCATTGCGCCCAACAAACCAATAATATCCATCATTATCACGATACGCAACATCACCCGTATGATAAATACCATCACGGAATGCCTTGGCTGTTAATTTCTCGTTTTTATGATACCCCTGGAACAACCCAACCGGTCGTCCATTTTTCAATGATATACAAATCTCGCCAACGGTACCATCTGGGACGGGGCGCCCCCCTTCGTCCAACAACATAACATCCCAACCCGCCGCCGGCATCCCCATACTGCCTGGTTTTGGTTCAATCCACTGATTCGTAAATAACATAACACATGTTTCTGTTTGACCGAATCCTTCGTGCAATTTAATGCCTGTTGCCTTTTGGAAACGTTCAAATACTTCTGGATTTAATGCTTCGCCTGCGACATCTGCTTTTTCCAATGCAGATAAATCATATTTACTGAAATCAGCATGTATCAGCATCTTATACACAGTCGGTGGCGCACAGAATGACGTTATATGATTGTCTGCCATCGCATGCAATAAATCGTGTGCCGTTGCAATACCCGCAAAATCAAATACAAACACAGCCGCCCCCGCCAGCCATTGCCCATACATTTTACCCCATGAACATTTTGCCCAACCCGATTCGGATAAAGTAAAATGTATATCACCATCATGCAAACGCTGCCAGAACAGTGCTGTATTTATATGCCCCAATGGATAAACAAAATTATGCGCAACCATTTTTGGTAAATCTGTTGTACCACTGGTGAAATAAATCACCATTGTATCAGTATTTTCATTTGGCACGCGTTCCAAAGTATCCGGCATTTTATCCAGCGCATCAGCAACATCAATGTTTGAAATTAATTGAATATCCCTGTTCCCAATTGCATTTTTAATTTCGCCAACGATATGCCCATCATCAAATGCAACCACCGCCTTGCACCCCGCCTGGTCCAGACGATATTCGATATCTTCGGCTTTTAATTGATTTGTTGATGGAATTGGAATTACGCCCAGTTTATGCATTGCCAGCATTAAAATCCAATATTCCCAGCGCCGCCGCATAAATAATAGCACAGTATCACCCCGCCCCAGCCCACGTGACGCCAGAAAATTCGCCGCCGCATTTGACATGCGCGACAAATCCCGAAAAGTAAACCGCTTTTTTTCACCCGAATCGTCGGTCCACAGCAATGCCAACTTGTCCGGTTCTTCATTTGCCAATACATCAATCACATCATACGCAAAGTTAAAATTATCTGGAACAATTGGCGCGCCATTTTGAACATAGTCTTCATAATTGTCAAATTTGGTTTTCTTTAAAAATTTTAATGCAAACATATAATAATCCTTTTAATTAACCTTTTCCCCGTTTGACCCACAAAAGTATTGCAGATATTTTTCACATAGTGAAATAAAAATAACAAATAAATTTGGTTGATTTTTTCGCAAAACAATTGCATAATCCAGCTGCTTACATAGTTTTCGGAGTGTAGCTCAGCCTGGTAGAGCGCTACGTTCGGGACGTAGAGGTCGCTGGTTCGAACCCAGTCACTCCGACCACAAAATAAAAATCCACCCAACGGGTGGTTTTTGCTTTGTGCCGGGTTTGACGGGCGATACCACACATTGTGAAACAATGCCGGTTCGACAAGCAGTAGATTTGACCAGCATCGCGCAGTCAAATCGTTACGATTGCCCCGCAGGCATTTTATATGCCGAGGGACCCCAGGAACGAAGACCACAAAATAAAAATCCACCCAGCGGGTGGTTTTTGTTTTGTGCCGGGGTTGACGGGCGATACCACACATTGTGAAACAATGCCGGTTCGACAAGCAGTAGATTTGACCAGCATCGCGCAGTCAAATCGTTACGATTGCCCCGCAGGCATTTTATATGCCGAGGGACCCCAGGAACGAAGACCACAAAATAAAAATCCACCCAGCGGGTGGTTTTTGTTTTGTGCCGGGGTTGACGGGCGATACCACACATTGTGAAACAATGCCGGTTCGACAAGCAGTAGATTTGACCAGCATCGCGCAGTCAAATCGTTACGATTGCCCCGCAGGCATTTTATATGCCGAGGGACCCCAGGAACGAAGACCACAAAATAAAAATCCACCCAGCGGGTGGTTTTTGTATTAAACCTTTTTGTCATTGCGAGTGAAACGAAGCAATCCAGTAAATAAAACTTGTCGCGCAGCGACACAATATTTGCACTTTGAAAAAACGGGGCGATGCCCCGTGTTTTTTATTTTTCAAATCGTTTGATAATCAAACTGGCGTTTGTGCCACCAAATCCGAATGAATTGCTTAACGCGACATTTACCGGACGCTGTTTTGCAACATTCGGCACCAGGTCGAAATCACCAACCGCATCTTCTGGATTTTCCAGATTGATTGTCGGTGGAACAATACCGTCACGAATCGCCATGACACAGAATATTGCCTCTACCCCGCCGGCGGCACCCAACAGATGCCCCGTCATCGATTTTGTTGACGACATTGAAACATTTGTACCGGCAAACAATGTTTGCACCGCGCTTAATTCGCCCAGATCGCCCAAACCAGTTGATGTACCATGTGCATTGATATAGTCAACATCACCCGGTTGCATACCAGCATCTTTTAACGCCGCCTGCATGGCACGCATGCCACCTTCGCCACCTGGGGCGGGCGCAGTAATATGATATGCATCACCCGACAGACCGTATCCGGCAACCTCTGCATAAATTTTTGCACCACGGGCAACCGCATGTTCATATTCTTCCAGAACCAGAATGCCCGCACCTTCGGCCATAACGAAACCGTCGCGATCTTTATCCCATGGGCGCGATGCTTTTTCCGGTGCATCATTACGCGTACTTAACGCCTTCATCGCACAGAACCCGGCAACACCAATTTTACCAACCGCACCTTCGGCACCACCAGCAACCATAACATCAGCATCACCATGTTGAATTAAACGAACCGCTTCACCAATTGAATGCGCCGCCGACGCACACGCCGTAACCACAGAAATATTTGGGCCCTTTAATCCATACTTAATAGAAACATGACCGGCGGTCATATTAATAATAACCTTTGGTATAAAGAATGGACTGATATGGCGCGGACCATTTGCGTACAGTTCAACGCAATTATCATATATCGTGTTCAATCCACCAATACCGGCACCAATTGATACACCCATACGATTTTTATCACCATCATAATCAATTAATCCGGCATCACGAATCGCTTCATCTGCGGCAACCATTCCGTATACAATTGACTTGTCCATTTTACGCTGTTCACGCGCATCAACAATGGCATCAGGGTTATATTGCCCGGGTTCTGTACCAATAATTGGCAGCCCTGCGATTTGCGATGTTAAATCAGACGCATCAAAAGTGTCAATCTTGCGCACCCCTGAAACACCGTTTACAATATTTTTCCATGCATATTCAATACCTGTTCCAACCGGCGATACGATTCCCATACCGGTAATAACAACTCTTTTCATACCTTATATCCTTTATAAGTGTTTAACACAACATTGACATGATACCCTGTTTTTTACCGCGGGTACAGAAAAAAATCCGTCACAGCCAAACAAACCACTGCAACGGATTTAATTAATTAAATCATTCTGTCCCAGAATTATTTTTTATGCGCTTCGATATATTTAACAGCATCACCAACCGTTGTTAATTTTGCTGCTTCTTCATCTGGGATTGTAATATCGAATTCTTTTTCAACTTCCATAACGAATTCAACAACATCCAAAGAATCTGCACCCAAATCGTTAACGAATGAAGATGTTTCTTCGACTTTCGCTTCCTGAACACCCAATTTGTCGGCTACGATTTTTCTTACTTTTTCAAAAGTTGTCATTTTTTATCCTTTGTTTCAGTTAAATTTGTGGCCCAACCATGGGCGTCATTACTTTAAACTATCATTTTATACCAACAGTGTCAAGGAATTATAACAAACGATAACAAACGCTTGACAAACATGAAAATATATGTTTATTCCATAATTTCGACCAACAAGTTATTCATATTTGTACGAAATTCTTCCTTGTCAGATGCCCAAACAACCTGGCGCATCAAAAATTTATAAACATCGTCCATTGTTAAATTTGGAATACCTGCCGCCGTCGCCACGCGTCGCCATGCAACACGCGGATCCGCCAAATGCCCACGACCACGACCTGGGAAAACCCAGCGACTGTCCTGGGGCAAATCCTGCAATAATACAACAGCGGCATCCGACAATGGTCGATCACACCATGTATAATGATTAAAATCTAAATCCCGCCACTGCATTGCAAACACCTGGGATTTTGGGGCAAAACCATATGCCAGCATTAAAAATGCCGCACGCAATACCGGTGATGATTCACGCGAAATCGCACGAATTAACCGTTGAAACCCAGATTTATTTAATGGGCGAACACGCCGCACCTGTTGTATTTTAGGCAACGACGCAACTGGATTTTCTTTTACATATCCCAATTCAATTGCATACTTAAAAACACTTTGTAAAAATTCCTGCATCCGCGCCGCAATTGCCCGCCCATCTATTTTTGAAATTACCGCGACAATATCATCAGATTTTATATCTGATAAATTTTTATCAAACAATTGTGATAAATGGCGCTGGACAGCACGTTCCAATTTATCACGGGAATAACCATTGCGCCGCACACGATTCGTCACATATATATTTAAAAATTTTTTAAATGTTATTTTATGGCGCCGCTGGACAGGCTGTTGCATCGCGCGCGCCAAAATTTCTGGGACTGTCCCACGCGCGGTTTCTATATCAACATCAGGATAATTACCAATAATAATTCGTCTGTCGCGCCCATGCACACGTTTTCTGACAAAGAAAGTTTTAACACCACGACTGGTTATATACATTCGCAAACGCGGTTCCGATAAATCTTGGACAACATCAAACCCAACACTTGGGGCTGGCAAATTATCCAGTATAAACGGATTAAAAAAGAACTGGTGTGCCATACTTTCCCCTTTTTGTTTTACAATAATTTTTATCTATTACATTGAATCTTGTTCATCCAAAATTTTTTCTTTTTATTTTTTATAATTCTGTAATCTTCACATGCCGTTATATATTTTTGATTTGCCGCAAAACCGGCACAATTTTCACCAACACATTCGGCACCATTTAAAACATTGTTGCACGGTTTAAAAATTCTGTATGTTGCAAAATCAGTCATACCATAATGCGACCGATTTTTGAATGTTACATTTTTACATACACACCCCATGCCATTATTCAACAGTTTTTTATAATACCGACAAATCTGTTTGCACTGTTTGCATTCCGCCAACACAGCCTTGTATTCTGTAATATCAGAATAAATATCACATACCCGACTGTCCAAGATATATTTAAATACATCTGTAAACATTAATTTATTTTCCCCTAAATTTTGTTTTCCAATATTGCTTTCTTAAATTTTTAATATTTTCATACATCTGCTTTGATTTAAAGAATAAATCATTATTCGGCAAATACATACAATCATGATTACAACATGGTGTATTTAAATTAAAACTTGCACATTGCGATTTACACATACGAAAATCAAGATTACCACCAAAATAGTCTTGATATACCTGGATACATTTTACAATACACCCATCGCCAGACAAGGTTGCATCATAATTTTGTTCCCCAAAATCCACAACCAGCGCATCATACGCATCCCAATACTTATCACGCAGCATATTTTCCATACGACATAACTTTCTGTATTCATAAAAATCATGTCGAATTTTTGACCACGGTGTAAAAATAATATATTTCAGTCCGTACATCACAACCCTCATTTCTTATTTCTGACGCGCCAATAACTTATTTTTCCAGAAATTCTTTTTTTCTTCTGTTAACAAATCATATTGCCGTTTCAGCATTGCGTAATGTTTATATTTTTTATATGACGGACACATTTCATTTTGACACAGATCACCACACTTTAAATCCCGTTCATTAAAATTATTACAACTATGTTCAATAATAATTGGTTGCCCAGATTGATTTTCTTCATTAACCATCGGGAAATTAACTTCACGTCTGATACATGATACTATTTCTTTTTCATGTGAAATATATGGTCGCACTAAAACACGCCGCGCATCGTCCAATCGATACAAGGCATCCGAACATCTGCGTTTTATAATGCCATATTCTTCTATATCAGCACAAATTTTTTTCCATGGATTTGCCAAAATATAATCAACAATATTTCTTAACATTTTATTTCCTTTAATCAGATACTTTCAAACTCCGCCAAAATTGACAAAGGCGTGTTTTCAGAACATAACGAACAACAAAATGCACCATCCGTTTTTTATTTGGTACGGTTAAACTTTTCACGCCAAAAGCGCTTTTTCATATCACACACTGTTTTATAATCCTGTAATATGCGGATATAATTTTTGTTTTCAGCAAAGTGCGGGCAAGTCTCGTTAAGACACAGTGTTTCAGACCAATTATCGCATGCATGTAATGTTTCCGTGTAAGCTTCAACAACTTCGTTTTCTATGACGGGTGGACAACCATTATCTATAACCAAATCATATTTTTGACACGTTTTGTAATTCGACACACAGGCACCAAATTCTTTCAATTTTGCATACGCGGTTTTCTTTCGCGCTTTTAAAGATTTATACTTTTGCTGCAGTGCTTTATATTCTGCAAAATCACTGCGAATTGAATTGATATTGTTATTTAATAAATATTGTATAACATCAAACATTGGCAACTCCTGTTTTTATTGTGTTCATTTCTAATTCGACACCTTCAATGCATTTATAAATGCGGATTGCGGAATTTCAACATTTCCAAATGTCCGCATTCGTTTTTTCCCCTCTTTCTGCTTCTCCAATAACTTGCGTTTACGCGTTATATCCCCGCCATAGCATTTTGCGGTTACATCCTTGCGATACGCCGCGATTGTTTCACGGGCAATAATCTTGCCACCGATTGCCGCCTGTAATGGTATTTTAAATTGATGCCGCGGGATTAAATCTTTCAATTTTTCAACAATTTGTCGCCCGCGTTTTTCAGCCGCACTGCGATGACACATAAACGATAATGGTTCTACATTTTCTTCATTAACCAGTATCGATACTTTTACCAAATCAGACGGTTGATATCCCTGAACGACATAATCAAAAGATGCATACCCCGATGACAATGATTTAACCCGGTCATAAAAATCGAATACAATTTCTGCCAACGGCAACTGATAAACCAATACCGCCCGATTCCCGACATACGAAATATTTTCCTGGATACCACGGCGTTCTGAACATAAATTCATAATTCCGCCCATATATTTATCAGGCATCATAATTGTTGCACGCACCCATGGTTCTTCAATCGATGCAATTTTTGTAACATCTGGCATATCCGCAGGATTTTCTAAATCAATAATACTGCCATCGCGCATATGCACCTTGTATAACACACTGGGGACAGTATTAATTAAGTTCAAATTAAATTCACGCCGCAGCCGTTCGCTGATAATTTCCATATGCAACAAACCCAAGAATCCGCATCGCAAGCCAAACCCCAACGCCGATGATTTTTCCACCGTGAACATAAACGACGCATCATTCAGCGCCAGCTTTTCTGCCCCATCACGCAGGTTTGGATAATCATCTGCCTCGACCGGAAAGAATGACGAAAACACCACCGGCACCGATGGCTTAAACCCCGGCAACGGTTCACAATTTGCGCCACCGCGGCTATCCACAATTGTATCGCCAACCTTGCAATCATGAATTGTCTTCATACCTGTAATAATAAATCCAATTTCACCGGTATTCAGTGAATCCGCATCAACCATCTTTGGCGTAAAATATCCAATTTTTTCAATTGTGTATTCTGCGGCGGTTGCCATAAATCGAATTTTCTGCCCCCGCATCAACCGCCCATCAACAACGCGAACTAAAATAACCACCCCTAAATAAGAATCATACCACGAATCAACCAACAGCGCGCGTGCCGGCGCATTTTCATCACCATCTGGGGCTGGTAATTTATGAACAATTTCTTCCAGCAATTCCGGCACCCCGGCACCAGTTTTACCAGACACACACAATGCCCCTTTTGCATCCAGACCGATAACATCCGCGATTTGGGCGCGCGCGCCATCAACATCACTGGACGGTAAATCAATTTTGTTTAACACTGGCAACATTTCCAAATCATTATCCAACGCCAGATATGCATTTGCCAGTGTTTGCGCCTGGACCCCCTGGGTCGCATCGACTAAAATCAGCGCCCCTTCACACGCCGCCAGCGACCGCGACACTTCGTACGAAAAATCAACATGCCCCGGCGTATCCATTAAATTCAGCTGATAATTTTGCCCATCACGCGCGGTATAGTTCAAACGCACTGTCTGGGCTTTTATTGTAATTCCGCGTTCGCGTTCAATATCCATAGAATCCAGAACTTGGGCTTTCATTTCGCGCGATTGCAACCCGCCCGTATATTCAATCAACCGATCCGACAGTGTTGATTTACCATGATCAATATGGGCAACGATTGCAAAGTTTCTGATATTTTTCTGATTCATACAAACCCCAACGCTATGCGGCAATAATACACCAGTATATCAGAACTTGCAATCAGTTTTTTTATCAAAAAATTACCGTGTTTTATTAACCAATGACTTTGCCATCAGCAAATTTGCATTTACCTTATGAAAACCATTTTTCGCATAAAAACTAGATGCCTGAACCGTTGGCGCCCCATACAGAATAATTTCAGACACATTTTTATCACGGCAATAATCTTCATACGCACGCAATAATTCATGTCCGATACCTGCCCGCTGATATTTTTTATCGACATACAGATTTTCAATTTTTGCCTGGATGCCATATGGTGTATACAATTTAAAATCCGGCGTCTGTAAAATTTTACCCTTTATAAATCCCAACGGGAACGCCGCGCCATTAAACACAAACATAATATGCCCGCGTCTTTCAATATCTTCACGCAGCGTATGATACAACGCCACCGCCTCACCCGGTCTGGTTTGATCTGTAATCATATAACAGTCTTTCAGTAATTCATCTGATACAGTAAAAATTTGTTGTATACCTGTTTTCATTTTTCATCCAATTTGTTCAGCAGTTTATCTATTCTCTCTGCCCTGTCCAAAGTGTCATCATATTCGAATCGGATATCTGGGACATATTTTTGATTCATTCGCGCCCCCAGTTCATACCGCACCGTTTTTGTAATATCATTTAACCGGCGCTGTACTGCATCAATATCATCATTACGCGAATAATAGAACAGCCGCACGAATTGCAGTCCCCCATGTGCCACCGCCCCAACCAACGACACCCCAGAAATTAATTTATCATCCGAATAATTATCGCGCAAAATTTCCGCCACCAGTGTTTGCACTTTACTGGCGACACGCGCACCCCGATTAGAATTATTTTGTTGTTTCATCATTATATATTGTAAATTATAAGATATTAATTTAGAATCAAGTAAATTTTTTTGACCAAGGAAAGGAAAAACACATGAAATTCGCAGAATATATACTCAGCAAATCAGAAAGTCGTGCATATTCATGGATAGTATTTATATTAACAATCTGCGAATCGATATTTTTATTTATTCCACCCGAAGTATTCATGACCCCACCGATTATTGCAAACAAGCGGCGCGCGGTTCCAATAACGATTGCCGCATCATTGGGGTCGATTGTCGGCGGCATATTGGCATATATGATTGGCGCATGGCTGTGGGATTCACTGGGTCAATGGATAATAAATACATTTACAAACCCCGAATTAATTGAAACTGCGATAAAGCCGATGTTCAGCAAATATGGGATATTGATAATTGTTCTGACTGCTGTAACACCAATACCATATAAATTACTGGCAATATGGCTGGGCTTTATTGGGTACCCACTGTGGATATTTGTTGCCGTATCCGCAATATTCCGCACGGGCCGCTTTGCAATAATTGCAACACTGTTGTATTTTTTCCAAGAACGCGCGAACGCAATTGTAAAGAAATATTTTTGGCCATTAACGATTGGCGCAATTATCGCCGCCGGCCTGGGGGTTGGATTAATCACCCTGTTTTAACTTGCCCCTCTGCCGCCCCGCCCCCATTGTCATGCGTGACGCAATCCACAATCTGTCATTGCGGACCGCGACACAATCCACACACTTGTCATTGCGAGTGAAACGAAGCAATCCAGTCGGTTATGCACGCGCATATGCGCGACATTATTATAACTGGATCGCCACGGTCGCGTTGCTCCCTCGCGATGACAAGAAACGAATAACGACCACACTCTCTTGTCATTGCGAGTGAAACGAAGCAATCCAGTAAATAATGCACGCGCGTATGCGCGACTCTATTATAACTGGATCGCCACGGTCGCAATGCTCCCTCGCGATGAATCCGAGTATGTGAAAACAAGCGGCAGCGCAGTTTGAACAAATACGAGGATACGCACAGGACGCAACGCGTCCGAGCGACACATTAATAGAACACAATAAAAAATTAAGCACCACACCCAGTTCCCCTCTATGGAGGGGTGCCGCGCAGCGGCGGGGTGGTCAGAGAATGCAAGAATGTGCCGCGTTTCTCTATCATCCCGCGCCAAACACACTCCCTTGTCATTGCGCCCCCCCCCTTGTCATTGCGAGCGCAGCGAAGCAATCCAGTAAATAATGCACGCACGCGAATGCGTGCGACTTTATTATTCACTAGATCGCTACGACCGCAATGCTCCCCTCGCGATGAATCCGAGTATGTGAAAACAAGCGGCAGCGCAGTTTGAACAAATACGAGGATACGCACAGGACGCAACGCGTCCGAGCGACACATTAATAGAACACAATAAAAAAATAAAGCACCACACCCAGTTCCCCTCTATGGAGGGGTGCCGCGCAGCGGCGGGGTGGTCAGAGAATTCAAGAAAATATTATCACGCCCACACACTCCCTTGTCATTGCGAGCGCAGCGAAGCAATCCAGTAAATAATGCACGCGCGTATGCGCGACTCTATTATAACTGGATCGCCACGGTCGCGTTGCTCCCTCGCGATGACAAGAAACGAATAACGACCACACTCCCTTGTCATGCGCGGTGCAGCGAAGCAATCCAGTAAATAATGCACGCGCGTATGCGCGACTCTATTATAACTGGATCGCCACGGTCGCACTGCTCCCCTCGCGATGAATCCGAGTATGTGAAAACAAGCGGCAGCGCAGTTTGAACAAATACGAGGATACGCACAGGACGCAACGCGTCCGAGCGACACATTAATAGAACACAATAAAAAATTAAGCACTGTGCCAAGTTCCCCTCCGTTGGAGGGGTGCCGCGCAGCGGCGGGGTGGTCAGAGAATACAAGAAAATATTACCACGCTGCCCCCAATGCCCCAGAATGACAAAAAACGCGGGCAAACGCCCGCGAATTTCATTTTCCATCCCGCAATATAACAACAATCTTGGTTTATTGAACCCAAATTTTGGCATAAGATGTTGCGGTTGCACTGCCCACTGGAATTTGAACATTCCCCTTGGTCACCGAAATTTTTCCATTTGATTGCGTTACACTGGTTACAACATTACCCGACCCCGACGCAGTACTGACATCTAAATTATTAATTGCATTTTGCGCCGCGGTTGCCGTACTTTGCGCCGCAGACGCTGCGTCCGCCGCATCATCCGCCGTCGATTGCGCCGCATCTATCGCGGCATTAACAACCTTGTTCTGAACTGGATTTGTACTAGTTGAACTTAACGCAGAATCAACCGTTATCGCCGCTGGAATTGTCGGCTTGTCCGTTAAGTCATTATAGCTGCCTGATGTTGCCACCTGTGCCAAATCATCTGACTGAATTGCGGTATCCGCTTTGCCCAAAGATGTTTGAACATCTGATGCCAACTTTGTTTTTGCAATTGCCGCACTGGCGGAAATATCTGCATTAGTTATCGTCCCATCAGTAATTTCAGCACTGGTAACCGCACTTTTTGTTGCCAATGTTCCCAACCCTGAAACCTTTGTTGATGGAATTGTTGGTATATCGTTGGCCGTCAAAGACGCCCCAGCCGTAACTAACCCCTTGGCATCATATGTAATTTTCGTCGCCGTCCCAGCGGTTATAGCTGCATTTGCAGTAACTTTGCTGTTTGCAGCCGTTTGTGCGGCGGCGGCGGCATCGGCGGCATCATCGGCGGCGGTCTGCGCGGCGGTTATTTTCGCATTATATCCGTCATAGGTTGATACCTTGGTCGACGTAATCCCAGAATTCACCGCATTCAATTGCGCACCCGACAAAGTCGCCTGTTTCCCGGACAAACCGTTCGTTAATTCAGATTTTGTCGCATATGTGGTTGTAATCACATTTCCTGACGCGTCCTGGGTCGCCTTGGTGGCACTTGTTGCCGTATCTGCCTGGGTTGCGCTGTTCACGGTCACGGCGCCATCGGTACCAACCGTAATATCACCCCCAGATTTCACACCACCCAGCGCATCCGCCGTTGCAGGCTTTAACTGATATTCATCTGGCAGATCCGCCGATGTAATAAACCCACTATTGTTTTGTAATTGACTGGTTTGTGTCGGCACAGTGATATTAATTGTCTTGTTCGCAGACGCATTCGCAGTAAATGTATCAACAGTTGCGCCATTTTTCTGTATTGTCAATGTTGCATTATTAACGGTTGGAATATCTTCTGCATCAGCCTTGGCATTTAATTCCGTTTTTGTGGCATAAGTCGTTGTAATAACATTTCCTGACGCGTCTTGCGTTGCCTTGGTTGCACTGGTTGCAGTATCCGCGCTTGCTGCGGCGTCAACCTTGTCTATTCTTGTTGCAACGCCACTGGCATTAACATAGACCGGATGCGTCGCATCCCCCACCGCGGTCCCGGCGGTGGCAACCTTTACGGCGGTGCTGGCATTTTGCTTTGCGTCAACCTGTTGATCAACGTATCCCTGGGATGCAATATTTGCATATGCGCCCCCAACCACCATCATAGCTATAAATGAAACTGCGAAAATGCCCTTTGACTTTATCATATCCGTATTCTACCTAAAAAAACTGTTTCGTTCCACTGTTCGTTTATCGCAATCTGTTTTTTTTACCTGTGTGCGGTGCACATTTTAACACCGCACACATATTGTTACGCCGTTATTATTCGGCATCGCCACGGGCAACATCTTCCCATTGAATAGTCCCGTCTTTTATCACTAATACACAATCTGAACCAGCACCCTGACAGCCTTCTGGTTTTTCAATAACACCTGCCAAGGCTTCTTCTAATCCAGCAATCTTTGCCATTGCGATTTCAGCAGTATTAGAGATATCAGCGTTGGTAATTGTACCATCTGCAATTTTACCCGTTGTTACCGCCCCATCTGCGATTTGAGTAGAACCAACCGCATTAGCACCAATTTTTGCTTGGGTTACTGCACCGTTATCAATTTGGGCACTTCCAACAGTATTCATTGTTGCCAATGCACCTAAATTCAAACCTTCTATCGCATCAGTCGTAATGGTATCAATCGCTGTTGCAACTGCCTTTTCAGATGGATATTGTGTATCAGTCGCCGTTGCAGAATCTCTGATTGTTGTCACCAAATTTGTTGTTGTTTGCATATCTTCTGTTGCACTACTAATAGCAGTATTCATTTGCGCTGTTGTTGAATAGGCGCCTAAATCTGCATCATCAACCTTGCCCGCCAATAAATCAGCAACAGCACCCGCCTGGGCAGCACCTGTATTACCTGTTACTATACTTGTTGTAACTGTTGGCACAACACCGGTTGCTATCTTTGCTGCGGTTACTTGTCCATCACCAATCTTTGCGGTTGTAACTGCATTATCTTCGATTTCGGCTGTTCCAACTGTACTTTCCCATGCCAATGAACCCAACGCGTTCGTTGGTGTTACAACACCAGATTCATTAACATATACTGGCTGGGTTGTACTACCAACCGCTGTACCAGCTGTACCAACTTCAACGGCGGTATCTGCATCTTGCTTTGATGTCTGTAATCCCGCTACATCACCTTGGATTTCCGTGATATCACCTTGAATTTCTGTAATTGTGCTCTCGTTTGCCAAACCAGTGGTTGCCTCTATAATTGCATCATTTACTGCCGCAGCAGATGGATATTTTGTGTCATCTGTCTTACCTGCCTCCCAACCAGCTGTTTTTACCAAATTCGATTTAACCTGCATATCTGTAATATCTGCATTATCAACTTTACCGGCCAAACCTTCTGTCAAATCCGTTTTTGTGGCGCCATCTGTAATACCATATCCCGCCAATGTAGTTGCTTTATCTGCCTTACCTGCAATTTGTGTTGTATGTTCAGATACTGTGCCTTGTAACGTTGAAACCTTTGATGAAACAGTACCAACCCGATCATCAACATAGCCCTTGGACGCGATTTCCGCGTTTGCGGCGCCTGTTGATACAACCGCCAATAATGTTGCAAAAATACCTGCTGTTAATTTTTTCATTTTTTCTTTCCTTTCTTTCTTTTTTTGTTATTTCTTTCTTTTTTTGTTATTTCTTTCTTTTTTTGTTATTTCTTTCTTTTAAACTGTATTTACACCTATTCCGTGGTTTCTGCGGGCGCCGTTACCGCAACCCATGCCAAATCACCTTCGGGGGTCACAGACAACACGCACAGATTCGAATCTGACACACAGGCTGCTGTTGGTTTTGGTATTCTGTTATCAATATCTGCGACAACATCATCACTCAGTTTATCTTCGGTAACCGCATTGTCTGCAATTTTCGGCGTTGTCACCGCACCATTTGCAATTTTATCAGTTGTAATCGCATTTGAACCGATATTATCTGGATTAACGGGAATACCCTCGGTCGATAACTGTTGAATCTGTTGATCTGTCCACGTGGTGATTGCGCCAATTGTCGGGAACAGTGTTTCAGACGATTTATTGCCATCATTGATTAATTTGGTCTTATTCGATGTATCTTCTTTGCCCGCCAATCCAGACGTCAACGCACCCGTTGTTGCATAATCTGATGCATCGGTTAATTCCGCGACTGTTGTGGGAATATCCTCAATTGACGCCTTGCCCGCCAACGCTGTGGTCAAACCTGTAACCTTGTCCTGACCAATTGTCGCAGCGGATGTAATATTACCAGACGCATCAGTTGTCACGATATGATTTTCGTGACCGACACCCATTGCAATGTCTTGTTTCCCATCGATATCGGCAATTTGCCCCGCCAATGTTTCATCCAATTTATCGCCCGTGATTGCACCATCGGCGATATCACCCGTGCCAACCGTACCATCGGCAATCTGGTCTGATGTAATTGTGCCATCTTGGATTGCATCACCATCAATTGACCCCGGTGCCAATTCAGACGGATCAAATTCAACATTTTCAATTTGCTGTTGCGTCCATGCAGTAACCGCACCAACAGATGGATATAATGTATTTGCATCTTCGCCTTCACTGCCCGTAATGGCGGTTACTTTATTTGTTTTATCTTCCTTGCCATCTATTTCGGCATTTAATGCCGTATCCAAATCAGCCGATGAAATTGTACCATCTTTGATTTTATCTGTTGTTACGGAATCTGCCGCCAAATCTGCATTACCAACCGCGCCATCGGCAATTTCATCGGTTCCAACCGCACCCGTCTGGATATGTTCAGAACCAACCGCATCATCCGCAATTTTATCCGCCGTTACGGCATCATTTGCGATTTTATCAGTTGTGACCGCACCATTTTCCAATTTACTGCCAGAAATGGTCCCATCTTCGATATTACCCGGGTTAACTGGTAATCCAGTATCCGACAAATCCGCAATCTTTTTATTAGTCCATTGAACGATTGCACCGACCGATGGATATGCTGTTGGCGATGTTTGATTACCTTCGTTGATTGCAGCCGCCTTGTTTGATAAAACTTCATATGTTGTTGCAGCGGTTGCAGAATCCAATTTAGAATCCAGTTCCGTATCTAAATTACCAACTGTTTCTGTCAAGCCATCAACGGTTGTTCCAAGTTCTGTTACATCAGATTGCGCCTGGTTTGCAGTATTTACCGCATCTTCGACCTGCTTTTTCAAACCGGTTTCAGCATTATTAATCGTATCGCCCAAATTTGTAACCTGGGTCGTCAGATTTTGAACATTTTCTTTGGTTTCATATGTATTACTGACTGTTTCCAGAATTGATGATTCTTTGTTATCAACATACTGCTGGCTGGCGATACGCGCCGTTGCCGCATTCGCAGCACCCGCACTGAACAAAATTGCTGCCATAAACCCAGAAAAAACAATATTTCTTTTTTTCATTTGTTATATTCCTTTACATTGCAATTTCATACCACACTGGGTTACCTGTATCATCCGCCCCCAGCACACTGTTCGGTGTTGCCCCAGACATACTGACCGCATCCGCCGCATTATCCAACGCTGTTTGTACATCCAACGCCAGTTTTGATTTTTCAATCGCCGCATCATCTGCAACATAATCATTTGTGATTTGATCTTTATATGCCAACGCTTTCAGATTTGCTTTATCTTCTTTGCCATTAATCTTGTCCTGTAAATCCTGACTCAATTTCGGTTCTGTAATTGCACCGTCATCAATTTGATCGGTGTTAATATCCACACCTTCGGCGACAGTGTTGGCAACATATGCCTCGACTGCGTGAACAGTTGGATATTTGGTCGTGGACCCAGCATCCACCGCCATATCATCGGTTTTGTTTGCCACATCTTCGGCGGTGTATCCCAACGCGTCCTGCTTGGCATCAATTTTATCTGCATATCCATCATATACAGAAACCTTGTCCGCGGTAATACCCGAATTCACAGCATTCATTTGTTCAGCGGTCAAAGCATCTTGCTTGCCGGCGACCGCCTGTTGCGCGGCATTTGCAGTATTTACAGCATCTTCAACCTGCTTTTTCAGACCGGTTTCTTCGTTATTAATTGTATCGCCTAAATTTGTAACCTGTTCCGTTACATTGGTAACATTTTGTTCAATCTGATTTACCGTTTCCGTCGTCGCATAATTCGCCAAATCAGATACATTTGCCTTGGTTTCTAATTCACCATAAACCGCCGCAGACGATGGATATTTTGTTTCGTCATCAACAACCGTCTGACTCTTGTTCGCCGCGTCTTCTGGTGTGAAACCCAATGCATCTTGCTTGCCGGCGACCGCCTGTTGCGCCGCATTTGCAGTATTTACAGCATCTTCGACTTGCTTTTTCAGACCAGTGTCTTCGTTATTAATTGTGTCGCCTAAATTTGTAACCTGTTCCGTTACATTGGTAACATTTTGTTCAATCTGTTCAACAGTTGTTGCATCTGCCTTTTGTTCCAAAACACCATAAACAGCAGCAGCAGATGGATACTGATCCGCCGTAGACGATGCATCTATTGTCTGTGTTTTATTTGATTTATCTTCTTTACCAACCAGCGCTTCGCCCATATCACCGGCAACAACATCTGCCACCTTGTCATCAACTTCTGAAATCGTATAGTAATTTTCTAATTTTGTATCAACAGAATCATTCGTGGCATAATTCGCCAATTCGGATTTATCCGCTTTATCCGCCAATGCGGCTGTCACCGCCGCACCAGACGGATATTCCGTTGCACTGTTTGTTACAGTTTGCGTTTTATTTGAAATATTTTCTTTGGCACCCAGACCACTGATTGCATTTGCCGCCGCCAATGCAGCATCACTTGCCAAATCATTAATTTCACCAACTTCGGTCTCTAATGCTGACACAGCACTGGCGTCTGCCTTGTTCGCCAATTCTGTCTTGTCAGCCTTGGTCGCCAATTGTTCATCAACATATGTTTTATCTGCCTTGTTCGCCAGCGCTTCGTCCATATCGCCTGCAACAATATCGGCAACTTTTTCATCAACTTCTGTCTTGTTATAAACCTCTGCCTTGGTGTAAACATCGGCGGCATTTGCTTTTTTTGCCAATTCATCATTTACATATTGCGTATTTGCCTTGGCTGCAACCTCGCGCTCTAACGCATCAACATCTGCCTTGGTCGCATAAACATCCGCCAATGCCGCAATTGCATTTCCAATCGCCTGATTCATTTGCTCGGTCGTGGAATACGCATCCAGATTTGCCGCATCACCCGGCTCACCCTTTTCACCTTGGGGTCCCTGGGGTCCGGTAATTTCCGCCTTGGAAATCAAAATATTCCATTCTGGATCGCCAACATAGCGCCACAACAAATCCGTATCATCAGAACCCAATTCAACTTCGCGCCCATCCTTGCCCGCAATCATTTCTAATTCTTGTTCCAGCGCATCGACATCAACAAAGATTTCATTCGTGTTGTCATCAATTATGATAAAGCCATCTTCACCCGGGTACAGCGTATCCTGTTTGTCCGACAACGCATCATTAATATTATCATCCGCAGTACGCAAATCTTCGACATCACGCCCCAATTGATCAATCTGATCACGCAGTCCCGCCAAATCACCACCACTGACATCACCACCCGACGAAGAACCACCAGACGAACTGCCCGGCGTTTGCGGACGCAACGAACTGCCCCCACTGACAGACGTTGCCCCACCCAGGTAATGCCCAATCGACAAACGCGGTGATGTTGCAACACGCCCCGTCGTCGTTGTCCCTGTATTAATTGTTGTACTGGACCCCGATTGACCGGCAGACGGCGTCACGCGTAACGACCCACCACGAACAGACGATGCCCCGCCCGTCCCCGCAGATGTCGCACTGGACACACTGGTATATGTACCACTGCCCCCCAGGTTGCGAACAGACGATGCACCGTACGCACCAGGAACCGCCACACACAAGACGCAAATAATTGCTAATGTCGAAATTCTCAGGTCTTTTTTCACAATACTCTCTCTACCTTAACAATAATACCATATTTGCACGAATCGGGTCAATAACATTTTGTGTTAAAATTCATATCTGATACCAATTGATATAGAATTATCCATAATGAAATCGATATCATTCTGGAACCAATGCGACGCATTCGCATCATCCGACATTCCGATACGCTGGTCAATTCCGGACATCATCGCAAAACGATAACGCAAATCCAGAACCAGATTATAATCCAGTTCATATGACCACCCCAGCATCAATCCCCCCATGGCCGCAACGCCATATTCACGGCGATCACCACCATCAGAATACACCATATCAATTGTTGTTATTGGCATTGCCGCACCAACACCGGCACCAATATACAATCCATTTGTAAAATCATAATATAAATTCGCCATTAAATACGGAATCTGCATTGTAAATTTTGCTGCGGCATCCGCATCTTCGAAATACCCCAGATATCCCGCTTCTAATTCTGCACGCCAAAAATAAGAAAAACGACGCCCACCAAATATACTGCCACCAAATACAGGTTCGAACGAATACTTATCAGCGTTAAAATTTTCATTCGTACCTGTTAAATCACTGTCAACGCTGTACTTGTTTTCCCAGTTCCAGAACCCCAGTTCTGCACGTCCGCCGACATACCAACCTGTTTTTGCCTTGTCCGTGTAATCATATGTTACACGATAACCGCCATCACCCGTACGCGTTAAATAACTGGGCGCCGCAACCGCCGGCGCGGTTAACCCCAACAAAACAAACAAAGAAACTAACTTTTTCATACTTTCCTTCCTTCCTTAATTTGTTAATACTATATCATAAAATCCCCATCCGCGAAAAGCATAAAAAACACATATTGACAATTTTTTATAAAATTTGCTAAATTTAATATGTAAAAATAAATCGAAAGGAAGAAACATGAACAAATTTTTACTAATGGTTATTGCATTAGGCATGGTCGCATGCGCGGGTCCAGATCATATTGACGATAACAAGGTTTTCTTTGCATTTGATTCTGCGGCAATTTCTGATGATTCACGCACAGAACTGGAAAGCCAATCATTATATATGAAAAACAATCCAGATATAAATGTTATACTCGAAGGGCATTGTGACGAACGCGGTTCCACAGAATACAACCTGGCACTGGGTGCATTACGCGCAGGAAATGCAGCACATGTCCTAATTTCAGAAGGTATTGAACCCGAAAGAATAAAAACAATTTCATATGGCAAAGAACGCCCACAATACCCCGGCACAGGCGAAGAAGTATGGGCATTGAACAGAAATTCCACAACCAAGGTTGTTGATGCTGAATAAAAAAATGCGCCATCGGCGCATTTTTTATTTTTTATGGACTCTTGACCATTATCAGTTTTTTTTATACTATTTTTCACATGGACGATAATACCGCAATATCTTTTGCAAATGTTGGCGCACGATACGATGATAATGCCCGCGAAGTTTTATCTGATGTTTCTTTTAATATCAGTGCGGGCGGCTTTTATTTCCTGTCGGGTGCATCTGGCGCGGGAAAAACAACATTATTGCGTTTAATATATCAACTACACAAACCGTGTCGTGGACAAATAAAATTATTTGGTCGCATAACAAATGATATGACACGCGATGAAATTGCGATGTTGCGTCACAAAATGGCCATCGTATTCCAAGAATATTCATTGTTGTCCCATATGTCTGTATTTGATAATGTCGCATTACCATTGCGTGTTCGTGGCATATCCGAACAAAAAATAAAAAAATTGGTTGTAAAAGTTTTGGAATGGGTCGGATTGGCAAAATATGCCGACGCCAACCCCAAAACATTATCTGGCGGGCAACAACAGCGCGTATCTGTTGCGCGTGCAATTATAATTCAACCGGCGATATTGCTGGCGGACGAACCGACCGGCAACCTGGACGATGAAAACGCATCACGATTAATGGAATTATTTGTCCAGATGAATAAAACATTTGGCACAACAATAATTCTGGCAACACACAGTACAAAATTAATGGAAACATATAAATTTCCGGTAATACGCGTTGAAAATCATCGTGTTAATTTTATTGGCGATAAACCGGTACAAAGCCAGAATACAGATAATAAAAAAATATGGCGTGGTCCAAAACCGCAAAGTTATTTTACAGAATTATCGAAACAATTTGACGATATTGGAAATGCATAAATGACGAAAAAACCGATTGTATTTTCATTGGTTCACGACCAATCTATATTTATGACAGCAATTATGTCATTGCTGACATTTCTGGCGGTATTGGCATTGGGTATTGCGCTGGCAATTGGCACCGGCGTTATACGCTGGAACACACAATGGGATTTATTTGCAACTGTTCAAATAACAAACCCAACAAAAACAGATACCGTCAAAGAAATAATTGATAAGAACATTGATAAAATAACAACAGTTAATGAAATAACAACCGATCAAATGCATGATTTAATGCGCCCATGGATATCTGGGGGCGGCGCATTAGAAAATTATTTTCCCAAAATGTATGAATTGGAATTCAAAACAGTCGATGATTTAAAATCCATTGGCGAACAAATATCACCACATGCACGATTTTTAACACATGCCCAGGCATTGGACAGTCCAACATCTGCGGGATGGAAAATGATAATGATATCCGCATTTGTTTTAATACTGGTATTGGGGACAATTGGTGTTTGTATTTCATATATTGCCCGCAATACAGCAATGTTACATCGGCGCGAACTGGAAATATTAAATCAAATTGGCGCCCGTGATTCATATGTTGCCCACCAGATGCAGGTTATCATCTCAAAAATATGCGCAATTGCGGGGATGGCTGGATTTATTGTTGCCGCACCTGTATTATTATTAATTCTGGGCGCGGCGCACAGCGCGCGCGTCGGATTAATGGCAATGCTGGATATATCTGGTGGTGGGTGGTTATTATTGATAATATTACCAATTGCGATAATAATTTTTGCCATATGGATAACCCGCCGCACAACATTAAACATATTAAAAAATAATTAATGAAACTGTTAACACCGTCTTTATTGGTATTATTTTGCTTTGTTATTGGCGGCATAGTATTTAAAATTTCTGCACCCCGTCAATGCGACGGCATACGCAATGATGATACCATATTTGTTTTGACTGGCGACATGCGCCGCATTCCATTTGCGATGCGTAAAATGCATACACACCCAGATTCAGACCTGTACATTATCGGTGCGGGTGCATCAAACTATGAAATGGCACATCGTGTAAAGATAGAATCCGATTCGAAATCAACATACCAAAACGCATTGGCAATTCGCGATATTGCTGACCGTGCTGGTTTAGACAGAATTGTAATTATAACAACCGAAGATCACATGAATCGTGCCAAATATTTGATATCACACGAATTACCAGAAACAGAAATCATTGCATGCCCGGTGCCATTGGTTGGGATGCCCCCTGCAAAAAGACTTGAACGATGGGCGGTTGAATATATAAAATATATCGCCACAATGATTGGAATCAAAGAAAGTTAAACAAAAGGATAAAAACAAAATGTTCAAAACAATAATATTTAAATTTATGCTGGCATTGCATTTTATATTATGGACACCGTTGATATTGCTGGGATTCATAATATCAAACGGGGTAAATCGTTTTATAATTATAACATGCGCACGCGGGGTATTATGGGTTGCGCGCATATTTGGCGGCATAAAATATGTAATACACTATCCCCCGGTCGAAGAAAACGGAATCCCCACCGCCCCAAATGAAAACATGCGCGTTGATGGCAAATCAATAATTGCGGCAAAACATATGTCTATTTTAGAAGTTGCGATTTTAACAACCCATATTCCTGATTCATTTTTCATAATAAAGCGTGAATTATTATGGATTCCGATTTATGGTTGGGCATTTTGGCGTATGGGTCTGCAACCGGTAAATCGCGCCCGCGGCGCAACAAACATGCAAAAATTAACACATGCCGTTGAAAAGAAAATCCGCGATGGCAAGACACTGATTATATTCCCCGAAGGAACGCGTGCCAAACCGGGTCAGCGCATAAAATTACGCCGTGGGTTATTGTTCCTGGCACACCAATTAAAGTTACCAATATTACCCGTCAGCACAGATACAGGTTTATATTGGCCCAAACACGGCAAAATTCGCAGTGGCACGGCAAATTTATGGTTTGAACCATTATTGCCATGCAATGCATCACTGGATGAAATCAGTGAATCAATAAATCGCCACAGTGCATAAAAAATAAAAAACGGGCATAATTCCCGTTTTTTTTATTTACACCACCCTGCACGCCGTCCACCATTGTACACGCGTCCCAGTTTTTCTTTTATCAATATTTTTCCAACATCATTTCCTGCCACATCAAAAACATTTGCATCAATCCGCCCCAGATATTTATCATCATGAATTCCTGTCAGTTCGACAATACTGCCAATTGGGATTAATTGTGCCAACCTGTCGCGTGCGATATTTGCCATACGAATTTCATAATCACAATTTCCATGTAATTCCGGCGTATCAACATTTGCAATCCGCACACGCACAGTAATTTTAATATCATCATCCAAACTTACCCGCGCCGCAAAAGTATCCCCATCAATAATATAATCAACCATTGCCGGCACCGCACTTGCGACACCGGCAATAAAAATTCCACAAATCGCGATTATTATCCGCCGCATTTTTTATTTATGGCAACCGGGGCGACCATGTTGGTTCAACCCCATTTATATCATCTGGTAATTCTATTTCATAAATATTTTGCCCGGTTATATCAACACTGCGAATATGACTGATGCGTTCGATACCATCCAATGCCTTTTCTGTTTCATAATAAACGACACGACGCGAACCTGGCGCCCAAGACGGGGCCTCCATATACCAGCCACCTGCCAAAATCTTTTCATGTTTCCCGCGCGGATCCATTATTCCGATATAGAATGTATCATCTGCAATTTTTGTAAACGCAATAAATTGCCCATCTGGGGACCATGCCGGTGTTGCATAGCGCCCTGCCCCATATGTAATGCGTTCAACTTCACCCGTTTCCAGATCCAAAACATAGATTTGCTGATTACCACTGCGATCTGAATTAAACGCCATTTTTTTACCATCCGGTGAATAAGACGGACTGGTATTCAGCGAATACCCAAATGTCAATTGGCGCAATTTTTTTGTTTCAATATCATATTCGTAAATATGCGTAATACCATTTTTAACCAGCGATAATGCAATTTTTGTCCCATCGGGCGAAAACCGCGGTGCAAAGTTCATCCCGCCAAACTGCCCCAGGCGCCGCTGTTCCCCGGTATCCAGATCCAGCGTCCAAACCGACGGATCATCGTCATAATATGACAAGAACACAATTGTCTGCATATTCGGTGAAAAATGCGGCGACATAACAAAAGTATCTTTATCAGACAAATATCTGAAACCATAGCCATCCTGGTCCATAATCGCCATGCGCTTTACCCGGTCATGCACCGGTCCTGTTTCTGCAATAAACACAATTTGCGTATCGAAATATCCGACCTCGCCTGTCAAGCGTTCATATATCGCATCTGCCATAATATGCGCCATACGCCGCACAGATTTTTTTGATGCAACCAGACTTTGTGCCTCTATCTGCTCTTTACCCGCAACATCCCAAACATAGAATTCCAAACTGTACCGCCCACTGGATTGCGCCGATAATTTTGCCTGGACCAATACCTGGGCTTTTACCGCATTCCACAATTGAAAATCCGGCATTTTACCCATTTCGACAAATTCAGGCAACGCATCACGCGCCACAATTCTGAATAACCCAGTCCGTTTTAAATCAGATTCCACCACATCGCGTATCATTTCCGCATCTTTATTGGACACATCACCAACGGTTTCCAATTTCTGAATCGCGACCGATATCGGTTCTGTTGCACCGGCAATAATATCGACACGCAATTCCGCACGCGCCGGAACCGCAAACACCATGCACAAAATAAATAATGACAGTATTTTTTTCAGCATCAAAAATTCCTTTCCAATTATATTTGGTAATTCTATATGCATATTATTGAAAATGCAAGCCACCCAGCCGCAAAAACGCCAAAAAAGCACAAAAAGAATCACGAAAAGTCGCCACAAAACACCAACAACACAAACGCCATCACAACATACCACACACCCGTGATTACACCGGTATTTACGACCACAAATACATTTGTATTGACAAACATCAATACAATGATATAGTCTGTTGTAAAGACGGCGGTATTGCCAATCGTATAGGGGTTTGTGTATGCCAAATGTAATGCAGCAATTGTTCGTAATGAACATGGAATCGTTATTAAAAGAATACGCGGCATATCGCGCATTTAATAAATCTGATCGCGTTATAAATATGCGCATTCCGCATCAAATACTGGAAAAAATCAAAGAACTGGCAGACCAGCAACATGTGCCATACCAATTGCTGATATCGTCGGTTCTGTTTTCATTGGCAAATATCGATGAAAATAAATAAAAAACAGGCGGCAATTTTGCCGCCCATTTTTATCCGTTATTCAATTACCAATTCATAATTAACTCTGGACAACCAATAATTCCCAATCCAGTTGATGACAAGAAGAAACTTAACACAACACCTATGCCGAACAACAGCACAAATCCGACCAGCATCCCTGTACCCTTAGTTTTCAAGTCATCTAATTTCATATCAGCAGGTTTACTAATATATCCCCATGCCCATCCAGCAATAATAAACGCAGCACCAACAAACGCCAATGTACGCAATATTTTAAACACGCCATACATTTGACCAATTAATGCACACAATCCATTATTCGATACACCCGCCGCCGCGGCTGCCAATGCCGGCATTGATGCGCCCGCCATAATAACCGCACCTGCAAAACCAATCTTTTTTAATAATCCCTTCATAGAAATCCCCTTTTGTCCTTTTCTGTAATTCTATCATAAAAAAACAACCCGTTCAAGCATCATCAGCACATAAAAAACCGGCATTGCTGGTTGCAATGCCGGATATAAATTCCATGCAAAAATTAATTACATGGCTGGAACGATAACATATCTGCGTTTCAGAACTGGTTGCGCCTTGGCACATGAATTACATGTGGATACAACTTCTACGGGTGCATTGCAAGAATTGCATGCAGACACTTCCTGGGCAGCCGGCGCCAAAACCTGGCGTTCATTACGCTGTGGCAAACCGAATGTATCGCGCGCATATAAATCTTCACAGCGTGTATTGCGATAAACAATCTTTTTACCATTATCAATACCACTGACATATTGTGAAAAATTACGACCATATTCGCCGGCGTAATAAATACAATCCTGACCATCTTGGGTATATCTGACGCCACCCTTGTAATAGTCATAATATGCGCCACAACCCACCAAACCAGTTAATGCGATTACAGAAACCAGAACTTTTTTCATGTTATCATCCTTTATAAAACTCTATCCGTTCTCTGACCCGCTCCCCGATTCGTACTTAAATTGTTGCACAAAAATATTGATTGTCAAGTTTTATAGAGATATAAACATTTTTAATTAATATGGAATATTCTGTTTTAAATTAAAGCATCCAACACTATCACAAAACCGCGTTGGCGAATTGCTGTCCCCCCTCATAAAACATCGATCTATTCCCGTTGCCCCAACTGCACTGGTTGCCCCAATTGGACACGGCTGGCATGCCATCATCGTTCCATCACCATAATATCCCGCCGGCGCAGTATTGCAAATACCAGAATTATCTATATCACAATTCCCGGCGGCACATTTTGTAAAACTTTCAGTTTCACAACCACCAGACCACTCAACATCTTCACCCCACGGACCACTGTCACCCCAAAAGCAATGTTGAGTAGCAGTACCAGCCCCGGTCTCAACACCCTCTATTTCACAATAACATTCACCAAAATCCCAACCCCCACCAGCAACCCTGACAGTTTCTTCCCAATCAAATCTCCATCCACTATCACCAATATCTAAATTTTTCGACCAACTTGGTTTTCCCCCGACTGTACCACTTTTGTCATTATTTTTACAACTCGTACCAAAATAATCGGAACAATTTCTAGTATTTGATACACATTTTCCATATGCAATATCAGAGCTAAGATCTTCAGTACATATTATGTATGCCCACTCAGGACTATTTGTATCCGCATTTGTCGCATTCGGCTCTAAATGACTATTTGAACCACAACCAGTGGTATATTTTACCCAACCAGTTCCATTCCATTGTTCCCAGCCAGACTCTCCTGTTGTTTCATCAAACCATTCATGCATATTTGGGACACAAGTGTCACCTTCTGCATGATAACCATTACATTTATCAGACTCATTTTTACAGTATATTAAATCATTCTCTGGACAAAGGGATGGATAACAAACAGACAAAACCCTCGGCTCTTTCTGACCAACTGTTTCACCATCAACCTTCACATCTTCTGGCACACAATATTTAAAGCACCCCTCTCTATTGTACGCCCCTGGATCAGAATAATCATAACCGTCGCCTGGTTTTTCACTACATTCCACGCACATTGCTTCAATACATGATGTATTAGAGCCTCCATACCCACAGATTTCCCCACTTGGACATTCACCACTTCCTTGACTTGTACACACTGCCAACGATTGACCAAAATGCGCTGCATATTCTTTCCCAGTTGGTCCATAGGATTTTTCCTCGGTCGCCGCAAACGAACCAGAAACAAAAAAACAAGAAATAATAAAAGGGAACAAATAATTATAAAATTTCATGATTATATACTAATAAAAAAATCTGGCAAATGCCAGATTTTTTTAACGCTGCTTATTTCCATACTCCATATGATCCAGATATTGATATACCGGTTTTGTTAACTTAAAACCAAAATTTGTCAACCATACACTATCTTCCTTGGCTTTGACTAAATCAGCATCTGTATATGCTTCCATAACCATTTCTGGAATTTCACCATCACCACGAATTTTATACTGATTTTGCAATGTAACTTCTGATATTATCGTGTTTTGCAAAAAATTTTTTAAAGTTGAAACTTTAAGCCATGCGGGCCCACCAACATATCTCAAAATTACACGATTTACATTTGCCGAATCTGCCGACATGCAAACATCCGCTATTGGTATATGAAGCATATCATCCATTGTCCATGTATAAACCGTATCATGTAATCCGGGTGGCGTTGGTTCATCATCTTTATTACATCCCGCCAACAGCGATGCGCCCGCAATTCCAAATATTGGCAATATCCACTTTAATTTATATGGTAATGTTTTTATAAATTTCATTTGCTGCCCCCTTTTTTAATTCATTACCGTTGTTTCGAATGCGTATTGATATAAACAGGATTTTTTAAGACAAATCCAAATTTCACTAACCATGTACTATCCGCCGAGTTCACCCCATAATCATCCCGTGCCAGATCCCGCATATACCCACTTATCTCGCCCCGACCGCGTACTTTGTGCCGATTTTCTGGCGAAACATATTCCAATATTTGATTTTCAAAGATATCCCGCAATTCATTGACTTTATACCCTTGCCCACTTTTATCTGTATTCTGTAAAATTACGCGATTTACATTTGCCGAATCTGCAGACATACAAATATCTGTTGGCGGTAAAATTCTGGACATATCATCAACATTCCATGTGTACACCGTATCATGTAATCCCATATCTGGTTCATCATCCTTGTTACACCCCGCCAATAACGACGCACCTGCAATTCCCAATATTGGCAATGTCCGCTGTAATTTATATGGTAATGTTTTTATAAACTTCATTTGCAACCCCCATTGTTCAGAAAATATGATTTATTTCCTGTATCAAACGAAAAAAGCCCGGAAAAATTCCGGACTTTGTTCAGCCTGTTTTACATCAAAATCGCACGAAAACGCATTCCCCGTTCCCCCCGCATCGCCACACGGCGGCGCATGATGTACGCCACCCGGGGAATTCAGAAAAATCATTTTCACACAATTCATTTTATATCCCACCGCAAAAACACATTGTTTTTTGCCATTTATTTAAATCTTATACGACAAACACGCCGTTTGTCAACAACTTTTTATCATGAAAACATTCCGATAAAATTATCATTCGGCACAGTAATTCTTGTGATATAATTTACCATGATATTAATAAAAGGATTGGAAATGGATTACAAAGATTTTGGACTGGTCAATACTAAACAAATGTTTGCACATGCATCGGCAAATCACTATGCGGTGCCGGCATTTAATTTTTATAACATGGAAACATTATCGGCGATTATTTCCGCCGCGCGCGACATGCACAGCCCCGTAATACTGGCGGTATCTGAATCTGCATTAAAATATATGGGACCAGAATTACTGATGGGAATGATATGGGGATTAAATTTAAAACCAGAAAACGGCGTTGCACTGCACCTGGATCATGGCGCATCATTTGACGCATGCGTAAATGCAATAAAACTGGGCTTTTCCAGTGTGATGATTGACGGTTCAAAATTACCATTTGACGCAAATGTTGACCTGGCACGCACTGTTGCCGAATACGCCCACAAATATAATGTTTCTGTCGAAGCAGAACTGGGTACCCTGTCGGGAATCGAAGACGAAAATACACACGGCACCGAATCCAGCTATACCAATCCGGACGATGTTGTAAATTTTGTAAATGCAACAAATATCGATTCGCTGGCAATTGCAATCGGCACCAGCCACGGCGCATACAAACGCAAATCAGATAACGAAGAATTGCGATTCGATATTTTACAAAAAATCGCCGACCAGCTGCCTGATTTTCCACTGGTTTTACATGGCGCATCCAGCATTCCTGAAAAATATGTAAAAACAATTAATGAATACGGCGGCAAAATGTCAAACGCCCGCGGAATCCCAGCACAGCAATTACGCCGTGCGGTTGAAATGAATATATGTAAAATAAATGTCGACAGTGATTCCCGCCTGGCATTTACCGCGGGCGTACGCAAAACATTGTTTGATGCCCCATCTGGATTTAACCCACGCGATTACCTGGGCGCCGGCAAACAAAACATATACGATAATTGCATTGATGAAATAAAAAATATCATGGGATCAAATAATCAGATTTAATATAAAAAATAAAATAAATTAGAATGATTTAGATGACGACAAAAAATTTGCGTAGTGTATAAAAAATAAATTAGAACGGTATAGATGCAAAGATTGTCGGGTGTGAAGTGTATCGCAACTGTTAAAATAAATTAGAATGATATAGATGACGACAAAAAATTTGCGTAGTGTATAAAAAATAAATTAGAACGGTATAGATGCAAAGATTGGCGGGTGTGAAGTGTAACACACTATCAAAATAAATTAGAACGTTGTAGATGCAAAGATTGGCGGACGCGAAGTGTAACACACTATCAAAATAAATTAGAATGATATAGATGCCGACAAAAAATTTACGTAGTGTATTAAACATACATGAGCAAATTTTTTGTCGGCAGATATGTTATTATAATTTATTTTTATTTATTTTGCGCGTTCGACATATTCCAGGGTTTCAGTATTTACCACTATCTTTTCGCCTTGTTCAATAAATAATGGCACTTGAACACGAACACCATTATCCAAGATTGCAGGTTTGCCGCCACTGCTGGATACGGTTTGTCCCTTTAACGCTGGTTCTGTTTCTTCAACGGTCGCAATAACTGTCTTTGGCAACGAAACAGATACCGGTTGCCCTTCGACAAAATTCACTTTGACCATCATTTCCGGCGCCAAGAATTTCATTTGTTCGCCCAACGAATCAACCGACACAGTGAATTGTTCATAATTAGTCAAATTCATGAAATATGCATCTGTGCCATCTGAATACAGATATTGGCAATCAATATCTTCGACCATTAATTTTTCAACTTTGTCTTCGGCACGCCAACGATCATTACCCTTGTTTCCCGAATCAATATCGCGCAAGTCCGCCTGAACAAATGCACCACCCTTGCCTGGTTTAACCTTGGTAATAGACATAACAGAATAGCGTTTACCATTGTGTGAAATAACCCAACCCACACGCATATCATTTGCAATATATGACGCCATTATATACCCCCTTGTAATTTGTTCAGATTATAAAGTTATGCTTTCCCCCGTGCAAGACATTTATTGCCCCGCACGCTTGTGCGCCCAATAACGGTCAATACTTTCCATAATCAGTTTATCCGCGGTCGCGCGATCCGCCCAGCCGGTAACCTTGGACCAAGAATTTGGTTGCAAATCTTTATAGTGCTGAAAGAAATACTCTATTTTAGACCGCAAAATCGCCGGCAATTGTTCAATATATTCGGTTTTTGTGTAAAACGGATCAATATTATCGCGCGGAACACAAATAATTTTTTCATCCCCGCCGGCTTGATCTTCCATTAACAATGCACCGATTGGACGCACTTCGATTAAAACACCGGGACGCAACGGCGCATTACACACAACCACGCAATCCAACGGATCACCATCATCCCCCAATGTTCCCGGGAAATACCCATAGTTTGCCGGATATGCCATTGGCGTATGCAAAATTCTGTCAACACGCAACAGACCTGTTTCTTTATTTATTTCATATTTTACATAACCATTTTCTGGAACCTCTATAATTGCATTCATCTTTTTCGGTGGTTCCTTGCCTGGTACAATTTCTTCTAGTGCTGTCATAATCTTTATCCTTAATCTATAAATTTCCGGCGCAAATCTTATCATAAAAAATACAAATTTCAATATTGTTTTGCAAAAATAAAAAATCCCGCATATGCGGGATTTAATAACACAGCCCCATATTACATACGCATCGGCATTAATACAAATAATGCGTCTGTATTTTTATCTGTTGACTTAATAATTGTTGGCGATAATGGATCTTGCATTTCCATTTGGAATTTTTCGCCTTCGACCTGGCTGGCAACATCCATCAAGAACTTTACATTAAATACAACTGTAAAAGAACTGTCCCCATTATATTCAATATCTAATTCCTGGGTTGCGGTTCCAGCATCTGGGCTGGACGCATTAACAACCAATTTATTCATTGAAAATGTCAATTGAACAGATTTTGTTTTATCCACACTGGCAACAGAAACCAAATCCACAGCGTTCAAGAACTGCTTTCTGTCCAAAATTGCGATTTTATCATTACCCTTTGGAATAACGACACGATAATTTGGATACTGCGCATCAACCAATTTACTGGTCAATGTCGCCGCCCCAATAACAAAACGCGCCTTGGTATCTGACAATTCAACCATTACATCATCAACGGTTGCATCTTCTAGTAATTTAGACAATTCACCAATCACACGGCGTGGCAAAATTACAGACGGCATTTCCACACTGCCCGCCGGCGCCGGCATTGCACACAACGCCATACGCTGGGCATCTGTTGCAACAGCAGTTAACATTTTTTCCTTGCCTTCATCCGATATATGGAAATAAATTCCGCCCAAGTGATATCGTACATCATCTGTTGGAATTGCAAATTTTGTCTGATTAATCAAGTGTGCCAAATCACCTGTTGTCATTTGGAATTTTGTCGTTAAATTGCTGCCCGCCATTGCCGGGAAATTTTCTGCGGGCAATGTCGGCAAACGAAACACCGCACGACCACTGGAAACAACCAATTGATCCCCAGATTGCTTGAAACTGATTTCTGCATCATCAGGCAATTTACGAACAATGTCATATAACATCTGTACCGGAACAGTTGTTTTACCACCCAATGTAATATCCGCAGCAACATGTTCAACCAATTCCAAATCAACATTTGTTGCCGATAAAATTAAATCATCTGCTACTTCTAACTTAACATTCATTAAAATCGGCAAAGTCGCGCGTTTTTCAACAATAGACTGCATATGCCCCAGCGCACGAATCAAAACCTGACGAAATACTGAAAATTCCATTATATGCTCCTGTATAAATATTTTCGTCCCTACATTCTTTTCAATTCAGTTTATCAAAAAACCCCGATTCGGCGCAAGGACAAATCCAGTCAAATTCACACGACAAAAATAAATTATGTACAAAAAAAGACACCATCAAAAATGATGGTGCTTTATATTTAAATATAATATTTATTTTGCCATAACTTTTTCCAATTTCGCGCGCAATTTTTTCATATCATCATATTTTGTGAATTTCCCCTTTTCTGCAATTGAAATATCACCACTTTCTTCGGACACAACCAACACCGTTGCACTGGAAACTTCTGATAATCCCAACGCCGCGCGATGACGGGTTCCATATTTCCAATTTAAATTATTTTTCGACAGCGGCAATATCCCCCCTGCATACGCGATACGATTTTTTTCAATTATAACCGCCCCATCATGCAATGGCGTTTTATTAAAAAATATCGTCAACAGCAATTCACTGGAAATAATCGCATCAATTGCAACACCTGGCTTTTCAATTGCGCTTTCATCCAATGTACTTGGAAAAACAATCAATGCGCCCGTATGTTTCGCAGACATATATTCAACCGCCGACACAATCGCATCCAGTGATTTGGTATCTTTGTTTTCAATTCCCCCGCGCCGAAACAAACGCCGCCATTCATCAATATTACCCATCAACGCCATAAATTTACGCAATTCTGGTTGAAACACAACAATCAAACTGATGGACAAGAACAATGCAGTCCAATGCAAAAAAGTTCCCAACAAATCCAAATGCGCCCATGTCAATATAAAACTGACACCCCATAACAATGCCAACCCAAACAGTCCGCGCACCAATCGTTCTGATGAAGTATTTTGAATAAAACTTCTATAAAACAGCCACAACAGAACAATAATTATTAATATTTGAATTAACGCAATCCAATTAAACACTTTTATACCCCCTGATTATTTTTATTATTTAAAATTTCTGATGCTAAATCCGCAACTGGTCTGCCCATCCATTCTGGATCCCCCCGCCGTACCGGCGCACCGCGTTCCAGCGCTGTTTCACACGGATTATCATCCGCCAACCAATTTTCTAATAAATCACCCGCCAGCAATCCAACCCCGGCACCCGCAACCAAACCGATCCCCCCGGTAAATGGCGCCAACAACAAACCAATTCCCGTGGCAGACGCGACCTTGCCAGCAACCGCCGCCCCACTGATACGAATTGTTGGTTCTGCTAAATTACCTGTTATTTCAATAGAATTCACAACATTTCCTGTCAACGACAATTTTAATCCGCGTACCGGCACCGTTGTCAACGCCAATTGAATATCTTCTTTACCTAAATCCAAACTGCCCGCCAGCCTGATATTTATCGCATTTGTTTCAACGGCAACCCCATTTTGTGTTTCTGCCAAACCTTCGCGTAATTTTGTATTAACAACCGCGCACGATATTTTTATCTGGTTATACTTTTTTTCTGAACTGAACAAATCCTGGATGCTATGCCGCAATGTTGTCAAGAAATCAGTCCCATACATATTTGCAACCAATGCCGAATGTGCATATCCTGGCGCCACAGAATATACCTGAACAGGTCCTGTTATTGTTTGCATCCATTCTGACATTGTTGAACCACTGGCTTCTACATATGTATCAAAATTCATTGGCAATTCAGAAATAAAATCACTGATATGAATTTGATTCAACAATGTTCCAATAACAACATTACGCCCCGCCCCGCCCATTTTTACATACATGCATCCATCTGGTCCGATATTCACATTTGCCGCCGCGTTAACATCACCACCGGCAAATTCCACCGCCGTATCAATCCGTGCCACACCGTCTGTCAATTTTACCGTCAAATCAATATCCTTGATATCAATATCACGATACACAACCAGACTATCTATCATTGCATGCAAATTTAAATTGAATTTCAAGAATTCAGACCCAAACAACGGTATATCTTTAAATACATTTAATTCTCTATCTGGGCGCCGCCAGCTTTTATCATATAAATCTGGGAACAATTCCATCAAATTCACAGATTTTGATTCTAAATTCACATTCAATACCGGTTTCACCCCAGACCAATCAATTCCCCCAGAAAAACCAATTTGCGTTCCGCGAACCGTAACAGATGAATTTCTGAATGTCAGTTTTTGCCAATCAAATCCACCAGATATATCAACCTTCATCTTTGGCATTGATGCCAAATTCAGATTAAATACATCACCAACTGCGGCAATATCTGGAATATCACCCTTTACAATAAAATCAATTGGCGCCTTGCTTGTTCCTTCCAGTGCAACATTTGCAATTAACGCATCCCCCCCTGTGGCAAAGGCTATCTTCATTGGATAAACCTTGCGTTCTGAATTGTATTTTGAAAACGATATAATAAATGGAAATACATCTGTATCAGATTTTACCCACCCACTGTATTCACGACTGTCATCGCGCGGAATAAATCTTAACTGAAATCCATTAATTGAATATTTCGCACCCAATAAATCCAGATTTATATTCTGAATTTCAATTCCGCCCAATCCCGGTTCAACAAATGGATAATCAGATGGCGCCACCACCTTTTCCGTTGCATTATCTGTACCAGAATCTGAATTTTTTAATATACTGGATAGTATTGATAATTCACCCTGGTCATTTTGTTCTATACACACTGTGGCATCATATACTTTTATATCTTGAATTGTTGGTCTGTCTTGGAATAACGAAATTAAATCCAGTGTAACATCTATTTTTTTTGCACTGAATGCATCATCATGCGATGCCCAATCTGCATTTGGAATACGCACTTGATTCAGTTCTATTTGTGGTCGCAAAGATAATTTCCATGACACCGCACCATCAATTTCCACCGGCAATCCGGTGGCATCCCGCAATACCGCCAATACATTCCCACGCAAAGTTTCCAAGTTTATCTGGGACAACGCGATCACAACTGCCACCACCAGCCCCATAATAAACAAGACCATAACACGCATAATTGCAAAAAAAATACTTCTTTTCTTTTTTACCATTGCGGGTTTATTTTATACCTCCTGTGTATCAAGGCAACTGAAATTCTAAAAATTTTATCACCGGGCGCATAAATTCAGGAATTGGCGCCCGAAATGTCATTGTCTTACCAGTTGTTGGATGCCGAAATGTTAATTTATACGCCAACAAAAATAAATTATTTGTTGCCAACATTGAATGCAATGTTGGATCCAAATTTTTATCTGCACCGTACAGCATATCACCCACAATCGGTGCATGCAAACATAAGGCACTGTGTATACGCAACTGATGTGTACGCCCTGTTTTTGGCGAAAATAAAACCCATGACAAATGCCCACCTGCCTGGGACAAAACATGATACTCTGTTATTGCCCGCTGGGGGCGCTGCCCTGTTCCGCCGTTAATTCTGGCGGGGCTGTCAAATACCTGACCTTTGACCATATAATTATCAATAACCCCATGCGCCGGTTTTACATCACCATTTAATAGCGCTAAATATTCTTTATGCGCTGTTTTTTCTTGAAATTCTTTGGATAACGCTTGGGCTGCGCGCTGATTTTTTGCAACAACCAAAACGCCACTGGTTTCCCTGTCCAACCTATGCACCAGCGCAATTTTATCATACGGGAACATCGCCGCCGCCATTTTATCAACAGATTTACGAATACCTGTGCCACCCTGAACCGCCAATCCAGCCGGCTTGTTAAACACAACAATATCATCATCACTATGAATAATACATTGGCGCAAATCTTCTAAATCTGCCAATGAAAAATGACTGCCTGATTCTGTTTTATGCGCAACAGGCTTTGCAAAACTGGACAATGTTGGCGGCACCCGCACAACATCACCCGCATGCAAAACTTCTTGCCCCCGGGCGCGTGATGAATTTACACGAATTTGCCCCCCACGACACAATTTATAAAATTCGCGTTGCGGCATTGCAGGGAACCGGCGCAAGAACCAGCGCAACAAACGCATTCCGTCTTCAACCTGTGAAATTTTAACTAATTCCGCCATGCGATATAATTCACGATTTATTCGCCATATGTTATTTGAACAATATTTTCACCATTTGCGTTATCACAGTCACCAACCGCACCGCTTTCTGTACGATTTGACATTTCATATCCAACCGAACCTTCCCATCCCTTGGTTATAAAATATTCACAATCAGACTGCGACAATCCATTAATAGAAATTATAAACTGACGCGTATTTGATGGATTAACAGAAATTTCATATGATCCACCATACGGGTTTTTATTCGTCATGCCAATTGCACCAAATATTGTTGAATTATTAATATTTGAATAATCATCAAATTCACTGAACATTTGACGAACCTGGGTTACCATTTGCAAAACCTCGTCATTAACCTCGTTTCTTTTTTGCATGTTCATTGCGCTGGAAATCGCAGCAATTGCACCAACAGTAATCACCCCCATAATTGCCAAAACACCCATCATTTCAATCATCGAACGACCAGATTCTTGAATCATTTTATATCCTCTATTTGCTATTTAGTTTTTAATATTCTATCATAATTGGTATGAATATTCAATTTTCTGATTTGATTGAAAATAGTCCCAACGCCCCCGGCGTCTACAAGATGTACGATGCTGATGACAACCTGTTATATGTTGGCAAGGCTAAAAATTTATCCAATCGATTAAAACAATATATTGATATATCCAAACTGGAATCACACAAACAGGTAATGCGCACAATGGTTGCGCGGGTTGATTGGGAAATAACCCCCACAGAATCAGACGCATTAATATTGGAACAACATTTAATCAAGACGCTGAAACCAAAATATAACATAATGCTGACAGATGGGAAAATGTACCCGATGATTGCATTAACCCAATCAGAATACCCGCGTCTGTTAAAATTCCGTGGCAAGATATCCCAGCGTCGCGATGTTTATGGTCCATACCCATCGGTAAACGCGTTAAACGAAACAATAAAAACAATTCAAAAGGTATGCCAACTGCGTACATGTACAGATACATTTATGCGCAATCGTACGCGTCCATGCCTGTTATATCAAATTGGTCGATGCAGTGCGCCATGTACAATCCCCCAAACACATTATGCTGAAAATGTTGCGTTGGCGCGTCGAATTTTAACCGGCGACAGCGAACCAATAATTGCCGATTTAACAAAACAAATGAAAAAATATTCTGATGCAATGGATTTTGAATCCGCGGCAATTATGCGCGATAAAATCGCAACATTAACCCAAACATCAAATCGCGGTATGCGGCGGAATCATGCATCCAGCGCGAATTTTGACTGGGCGGGCGCATTTACCGACATGGAACAGTGGTTGGGGTTAAAAATCGAATGCGCCGGCGTATTTGATAATTCACACCTGTTCGGTAAAAGTCCCGTTGGTGCAATGATAACATTTGGTCCAAATGGATTTATAAAAACCGGATACAGACATTTTAAATTACGCGATGCCGCACGCGCAGGCAATGATATTGCCATGATGGCAGAATTTGTCCAGCGTGCAACCATGCGTGGTCCGAAACTGGATTTAATAATTGTTGACGGCGGACCCGCCCAATGGAACATCGCACATAAAACCGCACCAAACATACCAATACTGGGCGTGACCAAGGGCGTGGTTCGAAATGGCGATGAACATTTTATAATGCCCAATGGTTCTGTTTGCCATGATATACCAAAAGATTCGCGTCTGTTTTTGTTATTGCGCGCCGTTCGTGATGAAGCGCATCGTTTTGTCATAACATTTCATCGCACCGTCCGTGCAAAGCAAATGACATCATCTGTACTGGATGAAATTGATGGCATTGGTCCAACGCGCAAACGCGCATTATTAACCCATTTTGGATCTGTACGCGCAATTGCCGATGCCAGCCTGGATGCATTGCGTCATGTCCCCGGGCTGGGCAATGCCGCCGCCGAAAAAATTTATGCCCATTTCCATACAGAAGTGATATAATCCCGTTATATAAAGGAGTAAAATTATGAAATTTTTCGTTAACTTTTTATCTGCGTTTCGCATTGCTGCGGCATTTGCAATAATACCAACATTAATGTTTGGACTGTATTGGACAACATTTATTTTATTTTTGCTGGGCGCATTATCTGATTGGTTTGATGGATTCTTGGCACGCAAATATAATGTATGCACAAAGTTGGGCGGTGTAATGGATCATATTGGTGATAAATTACTGGTTGTTAATACATTAATTATGTTAACTGTCATGACGCCCGTATGGTTTATTGTTGTACCTGTTATATTAATGATTGCCCGTGAATTATACATCAGTGGTCTGCGTGAATTCCTGGGGACCCAGAAAATTGAAATGCCTGTACCAAAGGCACGCTTTTCAATGGGTAAAATAAAAACAACCCTGCAAATGATTACAATAACTGCATTCTTGTTATTGTTCGCAATCAGCACAATGATTGTTAACACAGACAGTCGCCTGGTAATGTGGCTGGTTACAATCTTGCCATATATTGGTATATGGGGAATGTGGCTGTCTTTGCTGGCATCTGTATGGTCGGCAACCCAATATACATTTACATTTGCACAAAAGTTAAAGCAAATAAAAAAGTAATTAAAAATCCCATCAAAACGATGGGATTTTTTTCGTATATAAAAACGCGCTATGTACATGAATTTCTGCACATAGCGCGTTTTTAGAACCACCCCTTTTTTGCACTTTTTGTACCAGCAAATTCATTTAATAATTTCTTTTGCTTTTCTGTTAATTTTGTTGGCACCGGCATTTTAATTTCAATGTATAAATCACCAAAGCTGCCCGCACGGCGTCCGGGCATACCATGACCGCGTACGCGCAATTTTTCACCAACCTGGGTACCGGCGGGAACCTTTACCGATAAAGTTTTTTCATCAATTGTTTCAACATCTATTTCACCACCCAATGCCAATGTTGTAAATGGAACATCCGCGCGCGTTATCAAATCTGCGCCATCGCGTTCGAATCGCTTGTCCGGACGAATATGCACATCCAGATAAAAATCACCCGCCGGCGCACCGTTTTGACCGGCTTCGCCCTGCCCCGCCAAACGCAGACGCGTGCCATCTTCGACGCCAGCCGGAATTTTTACATCCAATGTTCTGCTTTTCCGTACAGTACCCGCCCCATCACATTGTGTACATTTTTTATCAATTTTATGCCCCAATCCGTTACATTCTGGACACGGTGTTTGCATTGCAAAGAAGCCACGACTGGTCTGGACATATCCGGTTCCATGACAGCGTGGGCAAACCGGTGCCGGCTTGCCATCCGCAGTACCATACCCATGGCACTTTTCACATTCCACATTACTGGAAAATTTTACAGTATGCGTTGTACCAAAATATGCATCACGCAGGTCTATTACAACCTCGTCCAACAAATCGCGTCCTGCGCGTTCAGATGCACCGCCATTACGCATATCATCAAATCCACCGAATCCGAACCCGCGCATTGCCTGGCGTAATATATCTTCCATTCCGGCACCACCACCCATATTAAAGTGAAACGCCCCATTACCAAATGGATTTGCGCCGCCGCCGAACGGATTTGCCCCTGATGCATTGCCACCTGCGAACGCCGCATCACCGAATCGGTCATATGCTGCGCGTTTTTGCGGATCTTTCAATATATCAAATGCGTTATTTACTTCCTTAAATTTTTCTTCGGCTTCTTTATCACCAGGATTTCTGTCTGGATGATATTTCAGCACCAATTTATGATACGCCTTTTTAATATCTGCATCAGACGCATCGCGTGCAACCCCCAGAACTTCATACGGATTTTTATTCATTTTTTCTGCCTATTAAATAATTTCCATGAATATATAAGTATATTAATAAAAAAATTCAAGATTATTAAAAACCATTTCCTGCAAAATTCCAATTTGATAAAATTCTTTCACTTGCAAGCGCCCCGGAAATGTACTAATAATATTATGCTATGGTTGAACAAAATACACACACATATGACGCATCAGATATCCAGGTCCTAGAAGGTCTGGAACCCGTTCGTCTGCGTCCGGGGATGTATATTGGCGGCACCGATGAAAAGGCATGGCACCATCTGCCGGTGGAAATACTGGATAATTCTATTGATGAAGCGGTCGCCGGTTTTGCCAAAAAGATTTGTGTAAATTTAATTGATTCAAAAACCATTGAAATAACAGACGATGGGCGCGGAATCCCGGTTGACGAACATCCAAAATACCCCGGAAAATCAGCATTAGAGGTTATATTAACAACCCTGCATTCCGGTGGAAAGTTTAATAATAATGTGTATAAAACCAGTGGCGGTCTGCACGGCGTGGGCAGTTCGGTTGTTAATGCCCTGTCATCTGAAATGATTGTTGTTATTTCGCGCGATGGTTATGAATGGCGCCAAACATTTTCACGCGGCAAACCAACCAGTCCAATGACCCGCGGCAACCCAACAAAAAATCACGGCACAAAAATCAGATTTACAATTGATGATGAAATATTTGGCGCAAACGCCATATTTAAACCGGTCAAGATTTATCGCATGGCACGGGCAAAATCGTTCTTGTCACGTGGTGTTCGCGTTGAATGGATATGCAATCCGGAATTAATTACCGAAGATATGAATATCCCGGCGCAAACTGAATTTTATTACCCGAACGGGGTTGCCGACTTCCTAGAAGAAAAAACAAAAGACAAACCACGAATTTTACCAAAAATATTCAGTGGCACTGTTGATTTTCCTGATGATTCTGGTCGCGTGGAATGGGCATTAACATTTTTAACCGATGAAAATGGCGCGGCATCTGATGACGGATTCTTTTCATCATACTGTAATACAATTGCAACAATTGATGGCGGCACCCACGAAACCGGATTTAAATCCGCAATTACCAAGGGGATAAAGGCATACGGCGAAAAAGTAAACAATAAATCCGCCGCCACAATAATCAGCGATGATGTATTTGATTCCGTTGCGGCAATTGTATCGGTATTTTATAAAACACCGCAATTTTTGGGTCAAACCAAAGAAAAATTATCAAATCCAGAAATTGCCAGATACACCGAAAACGCATTGCGTGATCCGTGGGAAATATTCCTGGCGTCCGACCCCAAAACAGCGAACGCTGTGCTGGATTTTGTTATAAATTTGGCAAATGCACGAATAAAAACAAAACAGGTCAAAGAAATCGCGCGTAAAACCCCGACAAAGCGTGTGCGCATGCCGGCAAAATTGGCGGACTGCTCTAAACACGGCGTCGACGGCACAGAATTGTTTATAGTAGAGGGGGAATCCGCCGGCGGCACGGCAAAACAGGCACGCGACCGCGCGACCCAGGCAATAATGCCCCTGCGTGGCAAGGTATTAAATGTCATATCCAACTCTGACGAACGGTTCAGTGCGAACAAAGAATTAAATGAATTAATTGATATTATTGGCGCGGGAACTGCACGGGATTGGGACGACAATAAATTACGCTATGAAAAAATCATCGTAATGACCGATGCCGATGTCGACGGCAGTCATATTGCGTCATTGCTGATGGCATTCTTTTACCAGGTTATGCCCCAGTTAATATATGGCGGTCATTTATATTTATCATGCCCCCCATTGTATAAATTAACATGCGGCACCGAATCGATTTATGTTGATACGGACGCGGAACTGGAACAATTAAAGAACACAAAATACAAAAACAAAAAAATCGAAATTTCCCGATTCAAGGGACTGGGTGAAATGATGCCCAACCAGTTAAAAGAAACAACAATGTCGCCCAAGACACGGCGATTAATACGGGTTGACCTGCCGCCGCGCACGGACGATGGCGCCGAAGATACCGAAAAAACCCGCACAATTGTATCTGAGCTGATGGGTAAAAAACCGGAATTCCGATTTAAATTCATCACTGAACACGCCCAATTTGTCAAGGATTTGTTTGTATAACCCCTAAAACCATATGGGTTTATTATCCTGACATCTGCACTTGACTATATTTTATTTTGTGCTATATATATTCAGCATTAATAAAGGACTGCAATTATGAAAGATAATAAAAAATCGAATAATCAATCGGCAAAACCGACCAAGAAAAGAAAAACAACATATGGTCTGAAAATATCTGAAAATCACAATATAAACCTGCCTGCTAAAAACACAATATCACTGACCGTGGTAACAATGAACGGCATGCCTGTACCAAATCAGGTCAAAGAAATGATTGATTTGGATATTCAAGATCCAACATTAAAAAGAATGATTCGTTTCTATACCATAAATAAAGATTTTATGGACGCCCATGAATTAAAACTGGCAACAACAATCATTGAATATAACGATAAATACGATTCAGTGGTGGCAATACTGTTCCCAACAAATGAAGTATTGGTACGCGATGATATATCAGACCTGTACAATCACTTAAATCGTGCCACGCGCCATGATATGGATTATCAAATGCGCTTGCGCCGACAACTGATTGCAAAAATTGCAAAATTACGCAAACAAAGAAAGAAATAAAAAAACCGAACGCCGATGTTTTATGGACATCGGCGTTTTGTTTTCCGCATCTTACTGTTATTGGATACCGACTTGGAACTCGTCACCCCAGCCGGATACTACCTGACCACCGACTGTGCATTGGATATCTTCAAAACCACCTTCTACCTGGTTCTTCTTTACTACATGACTGGTTATTAATCCACCCGCTGTACCCAGTACAACACCAGCAATCGAATCAGATAACAGGCGCGATGTGTTAAATCCTCCCTCCGCATTCTTCCACTTGCTGCGGTCCAGCGTCGATACTATACTCTCTATATCCGATATCGCACCCTCTATCCGACGACGCGATGCATTTTGTTGTTGGGTTAATTGTGCCGCCGCATTTTCCTGGTTTATTAATGCTAATAATTGATTATACATTGCAATAAATGTATTTTCATTCGGATTACCCTCGCAATACTGTATAATCGCCATTATTTGAGTAGATATTTTTGCACTGGATGCGTATTGTACCTGTAACGATGCCAGTTGCGCCATTCTTGCAGGATCGCATTCATATTCTGGTTCCAGGGGTGGTTCTGGTTCGACTGGTGGGGGTGTGCCCCCAGATTGCTGCGGAACACATACACCACCACTGCGTGGATTGATGTTTGGAACAAACTTATTGGTGTCTGGGTTTTGTGCACATATACACGCACTGCCATTCCAGTTCGCAACAGACGATGATACATGACAACATGCAACACATTCGTTGTATTTACTGCCAGTTAACCCATTACAACGCGTCTGTTCACACTGATTTGGTCCGGTACCACCACCACCGTTGTTGTTATTACCATTGTTATTGTCTGTTGGATCACATTTCCCAGTGCTGCCGTTTGGTGTATAACCATTTGGACATTTAGTTGCCTTGCATACTAATGTCGGACCAGCACGACATACCATATCAAATTCTAATCCCTTGTCTTCCAAGATGTTTGCCCCGCTATCCAAACAGTCTTGTTTGGTCGCAACACCTGGATACTTCATACCAACATTTATAGTTCCAAATTTTGAATGGCATACAGAATTATTTGACGGTGGTTGTGCCGGCTGACCGGAAGTTTCTGGTACACACATATTACCATTAAGACTTTTATACCCCCTCACACATCCCCTGTATCTACATACAGATAATTGTGGTCCTGTTTGATAAATTACATTTGAAACACTGCCGCGATTACATTGACCGGCGCGTATTTCAGTTAACATCGCGTTTTCTATATAGCCATCCATTTGTGACAGTGGTGAATCCCCACATGTACATAATGCGCTTTCTGGAATTTGTTGCCAACTATCATCTGGTCCAGCATCATCCACGCATTGAAATGCAGCACCCTGACCACCAGGTCGCGCAATTACAACAGTATCGCCATAATCACATTGTGAATTTGAACCACCAGTATCACACATATAGCACATTTTACTGCTAAATCGGCGATCGTCGTTATTATTAGGACCACCTGTTATACCATCTTCTGTCAACATTTCTGATACATCATATGAAGATTCGTCACATATGATTGGTGTACACGCCCCCGCATAAGCAAACCCATTTATGCAACAAATACTAAATATCAGTAAAAGTTTTTTCATTTATCTCTCCATGCCGAAAATAAGCCAAGGGTTGTTTTAGACACCCCAATGGTACTTAATTAGTTGTATTTTATCACATTTTTCAGGCTTTTCCAATAACGAATTTTGCCGAATCCAAAGGTTGGTTTATTTTCGGCATGGAGAGATTCGTATGAAAAAAATAATTTTAAGTATTTTTATAATTTGTGGCTTGCAATTGCCTGCTTTGGCGGCAACTTATAATTGTCAGGTTCAAGAAATTTCTGCTTGGTCAATTAAAAGATCTAATGAATTTCTATTTCCAACATATGGGGACTATAATGATGCAAATGGACGCGCACTGGTTTGTGGACACAGGGAGACAAACGGATGCGATTCAGGTGCTATGGTGCTTATAAATGGTGAACATTATTGGCGTAATAATAGGTACGAAGGAATGAATGTATACGTGTGTTCAACCGGTGGTGCTAATGCATGGGCAAGTAATAATAAAGATTATATACAAGTATGCAACAATACATCAGGAAAAAACAAGGTTGGAACAGATGGACGTTTTGATTACTATTGCACGAATGTTGTAAACAGCTATGTTAATAATTGGTATTGTGTTGGACAAAATGGGACGGACATTTGTCGTGTTGCGGTTGACACAACACCAACGCCGACACCTGCGCCTACGCCAACACCGACTCCTACGCCTACGCCTGCGCCAACACCGACACCTGCACCAACGCCAGCACCATCATGTGAACAGACGCGCTGCAGTGCATTAACTGGCAGTAAAAAGAATGAATGTATTGCATGCTGCAATGTACCAGCAAGTGTTGCAGTTTGGAGAAACTATCAATGTATTTGTATAGATAACGACCAGACATTTATTTCAGCCGACAATCCACGCAACGGCGGTGTATGCATAAACATTGATTTACCAACACCAACGCCAGCGCCGGAACCCGAGCCAGACCCAGAACCAGCATACATATGCGATCCTGCAATTATGGCGCAGCTTACGACAACATTACAGATACAATATGCATCTAATACAACAATATCTGGTAAAATATTGGCGATTATACAGTATTGCGAGGGTAAACCGAATGAAAATACATTTATTGCAATGTATAATCAATTATTAGCATTAATAAACCAGGAAAATGCGGCGGCACAATTAACCCAACAACAAAATGCATCGCGTCGTCGGATAGAGGGTGCGATATCGGATATAGAGAGTATAGTATCGACGCTGGACCGCAGCAAGTGGAAGAATGCGGAGGGAGGATTTAACACATCGCGCCTGTTATCTGATTCGATTGCTGGTGTTGTACTGGGTACAGCGGGTGGATTAATAACCAGTCATGTAGTAAAGAAGAACCAGGTAGAAGGTGGTTTTGAAGATATCCAATGCACAGTCGGTGGTCAGGTAGTATCCGGCTGGGGTGACGAGTTCCAAGTCGGTATCCAATAACAGTAAGATGCGGAAAACAAAACGCCGATGTCCATAAAACATCGGCGTTCGGTTTTTTTTATTTGTATTCTGCAATTAACTGGTCAATTTGTGCCGATAATACCAAGTCAGATTTCTTTAATTTTTCAATTTGATTAATTGCATATAACACTGTCGCATGATCACGATCACCACATACACGCCCAATTTCTGTCAATGACATATTTGTTGCATTCTTTAATACTGCCATCATCATTTGACGCGCCAGAACAACTGCGCGGCTGCGTCCCTTGCCACATACTGCATCATATGATACCGCCAATTTTTCACACATCTGTTTTACCATTGCAATTGGTGTTTTCGCCTTTTGCAATGAATCTGCCAATAAATGCTGTGCGATATCCAATGTAACAACCTGACCCATTAAATCGGCATATGTTTTGATTTTCATTGCAACACCGCCAATCAAATGACCATCCGCCGCGGTGCGCGCCGCAATTGCATCGGCGACATCCGCTGCGACACCCGCACGCATTAACATAACACGGCGTACATTTGCATTTGGGGCGGCAACATCTGCAACCAAACCAGACGCCAATAATGATTGCATACGACGATCAAAACCATTTAAATTACCTGGCGCCGCATTTGCCGTTAAAACGATATTTTTACCTGCTGCGCGTAAATCAACAATTAACTGGGCAAATTCTTCACATGTTGCGCGTTTTCCCGCCAATGTTTGAACATCATCCATAATGAATGTATCACAATTACGACAGAAATCTTTGAATGCAAAAACAGTTCTGTCATGCAAGCTGCGCGCAAATTCTGCAACAAACTGACCGCCCGACATTTTTATTGTGCGCCCCGCCGCCGCGCGTTCAATACAATCTGCTAATAATGATTTACCACAACCCGCCGGGCCATAAATAAACAGCGGGGAAAAAGGAACCGCCGCTGTTGATAACTTTTTGCATGCCGACAGCACGAACGCATTGTCATCACAACAAACGAACGCATCAAATGCATCAATCGCGCAATCATGTGATGTTGCAACATCGCGTGCTGGTGCAAAAGATTGAACATTATTGTCATTTGCAACCGGTGCCGCCGCAACCGATGCACCACGCACAGCAATTTTTAACCCCAAACCAAATTCTGCGGCAACAGATGATAAAACATTTGCATGCACACTGCCGATAAAATCTGCTGAAAATTGATTTTGTGCGGTCAATACCAACACACCATCACAAACATCAAATTCCAACGGCGCAATCCAAGAAGTAAAACTGGCAGAATCCATTTTCGCGGCAACGGCCCCCTTGATTTGTTCCAAGTTTGTCATTATTTTTTTTGCCGCTGCCTGCATATGTTTCTCCTTTCCTTCCCATCCCTAAAAGAGTTTCCAACCGCGCCAGAGAGTATAAAAACCACCCACGCATAAACGCTAAATTTTTCTGAACAACGAATTTTTTCAACGCGTCATAAAAATTTAGTGTTTATGTTATGTCCTACTTTTAACCCCTCTCGCTTTTGGTGATTGATGTGTCATCAATCGTTTTGGATACATCCGTTAAGTTATAAGATTAATTCCAGTTTGCAACCAATTGTTAACAAATTTTTCAACTTTTACTTTTTGACAACGATTCGTTTTTTTCCCTGTTTTCCGCGCCTTGTATATACATTGTATAGACACAAATTTGTCTATACACGAACATAACCGCCATCAACTTTTCGCACCAAACCCTGCAATTCCATGACAACCAAAATGCTTTTTATTTCCGAAATAGATTTTTTGACAATATCTGACAATACAGATTCAGACACTGGAATTGTTCCCAACGCATCCAACAATGAATTATCCGAATCGTAATTTTTTTTATTTTCGACATTATTTTTTTCTGATTCAAAGAAATCAGATACCCCATTACATAATTTTGCCGCCCCACTTTGAATCAGTGTATTTGGACCAACCGCGCGGGAATCCGACGGATGCGATGGAATTGCCCACATTTGCCGATTCATTTCTGCACCGAATCGGGCTGTTTTCATACTGCCGGAATTCATATCCGCTTCACCAATGATCAGTTTTTCACTGATTCCGGCAATCCATCTATTGCGCTGAACAAAGTTGGTTGCGACTGGCTTGAACCCAACGGGCATTTCACTGACAATTGCGCCCCGCTCTACTATTTCCCAATACAGCGATTCGTTTTCCAACGGCCATATATAATCCACCCCACCGGCAACAACCGCAATTGTTTGTCTGTTTCCATTTGCACGCAACGCTCCACGATGTGCCGCGGCATCTGTTCCCATTGCCATCCCAGATACAACCGCCCACCCATGTGCCGCAAACGCATTTGCAATATCTGCGACAAAATTCATACCCGCCACGGTTGCATGCCGCGTACCAACAATTCCAACCGTTGACCGTGATAACACATCAACATTACCGCGCACACACAAGACCGGCGGGTGATTTTTAACCATTCGCAATTGCGATGGATATTCATTCATATCATCTGATATATAACAGATACCCAATTGTTGCGCCCGTTCAATTTCACGCGAAACCGAATCTGTAATGTCTGAATTTATAACCAGCGATTGCGCCGCCGATTCCACATCACCGAATCGTGCAATCAGTTCATTATAGCGCACAGGTCCAACCCCTGGCATACGCAAAATCACCAATTTATAAAACAAATCATCTTTATTCATAATTAATACTATAAGAAATTTTACATATATAATAAAAGCACTTAATTTATATAATAAAAAACGCCCCACACGGGGGCGACTTTTATTATTCGCGTTTCGCATTTAGCAAATATTTATAATTATAATCATCACAAACATCCGGCTTTTCTGTATTATCCCATATACGATTGCTGCATTCTTTATCCAACACCTCTAATGCATCCATAATATCATTAAATTCACTGGGGCTGTCTTTTTTCAGCACACGCAATTGTGATAACAATAATTCATCCCCCGTCAGTGCATTTTGCCCTTCGACCGCGCCACCAATTAATTTATTTCCAAACAGTTCCATTATACCAACGCCCAGTCCGGCACCACCAACCGCACCGCCAACTGTTGCCCATGTACGCGCGGTCTTTTTTGCATCCAGGATACGCTGGCGCAATGTTTCTTCATCCGCCCACGACCCACATGTTATATTATTTCCCATAACAAAATACTTACTGGGTATATCTGAAACATTTATTTTTGAATCGCTGGACTTTACTTCGACCTTTACAAAACATACATTATTTTCTGGATTTTCTGTATCTTCGACCATTGTGGCATAATTCGCAGTATTGCTGTACCGGGATGCCCAAACAAAAGTATTTCCAACACCAATATTATTGCTGATACATGCCAACCGTTCTTTTTCGCGCGTGTCTTCTTCTGACTCTGATACAGAATCCTTGGTTGGTTCGACCCGAATACTGGATTTATCAGTCGTTGCCACCCCCGTATTTGCCGCCGCAATTGCATTTATTTGTTTTACAGACGCTGTTGCGCGCGCATCAGAACTGGAATCATCGGCAACATCTAGTGCAACCGTATCTGTGGTCGCAACCGTACGCGGTGCGGACATAACCATCTGTCCACGCATAGATCGCCGTGATTGTGCCGTTGGCGTCGCCGCCAACACGGGTGCCGTAATCAAACAAATTGCAATTACAGAAACGAATTTTTTCATCATTCTCTTCCCCATTTTATTGATGATATTATATCACAAAATACCAATAAAATAAAGAATAAATACTGGCGCCAAAATACATGGCGCCATATTTTTATTTTTTCCATTTCCAAACAATTTTTGATTCGGTTCCCCCAATCAATCTTTTTACATTTTCACGATGCCGCCACAGGCACAACAATGCAATTGCCAATAATGGCAACCCCATTTGCACACTGATAACAAATCCGAATACCGGCATCAAACAAAATGCAACCACCGCCCCCAGCGAAGAATACCCCGATGTCAATGCCACAATCAGCCATTCAATTCCACAGAATAAAAAGGTTAACGGACTGGTTGCCAACAACACACCAAACATAGATGAAATACCCTTGCCCCCATGGAAACGCAGCCATATTGGATAGCAATGTCCAACAATTGCGGCAAAACCGCACCATGCACCAAACACATCACCAGCAACCGCAACACCAATAAACACTGCGGCAATCGCCTTTGCCATATCCAAAATCCATGTCAGTGCCGCCATGCGCAGTCCCCCGACACGCATAACATTTGTTGCGCCGATATTACCACTGCCAACTTTGCGCAAATCCCCCTTGCCCATCAGCTTTGTTAAAATCAGCCCCATTGGTATCGAACCCAACAGATACGAAATAATAATTGCGCCAACCGTCATAACGCCAAAAGATACAGATATCATTGTATTTTTCCTTGATTTTATGTTTGTTTTTTATAAAATAGCAAAAAACATTTCTAAATAAAAGGAAAATAAAGTGGCAAATCATAAGTCATCTAAAAAAAGAGTTATTGTAACGGAAAAGAAAAATGCCGTTAATAACGCACGCCGCAGTGCTGTAAAAACAGCGGCAAAGAAAGTATTAATTGCGGTTGAATCTGGGGACAAGTCAAATGCAACAACTGCACTGCGCAATGCAGAAAGCAAAATTATGAAATCAGTTGGGAAAATCATGCCAAAGAAACGCGCGGCACGCAAAGTATCGCGTCTGACAAAACGCGTTGCAAAAATGGCATAATTGCCACAGTGTAAATTATAAAATTAAACACCCTGCCAAACTGCGGGGTGCTTTTTTGTCATGTCACGCGCAGCATTGTAATCAAATTAACAGTACATACACCACTTTCCTCTCTTGTCATTGCGAGTGAAACGAAGCAATCCAGTAATTTATGCCCGCGCTTATGCGCGACTTTATTATGACTGGATCGCCACGGTCACTGCGTTCCCTCGCGATGACAAGATAAGGAAATGCGTAAATAAAAAAATAAAGCACCGTGCCAAGTTCCCCTCCGTTGGAGGGGTGCCGCGCAGCGGCGGGGTGGTCAGAGAATGCAAGAAAGTGTTACATCCTTGTCATTGCGAGCGCAGCGAAGCAATCCAGTAAATTATGCGCGCACGTATGCGACAAATTAGTAGAACACAATAAAAAATAAAGCACCACACCAAGTTCCCCTCTGTGGAGGGGTGCCGCGCAGCGGCGGGGTGGTCAGAGAATGCAAGAATGCGTTCCCATTCTGTCCCCGGGTACGCTGCCCCACACACCTCTGTCATTGCGAGCCATCACAGATGGCGTGGCAATCCAGTAAGTAATGTACGCACGCGAATGCGCGACTTTATTTGCACTCTGAACTTTGTACTCTGCACTCTGTAAAACACGGGGCAACGCCCCGTGTTTTACATACTGTCATCATATACCGAATATGTCGTACCACCCGAATTTATACGCAGACTGCCCTTGGTCGCCGTTGACATATTCCCATAGAACACATCGCCATTTATACTGATGTTCAATGACGGCGTGGTCTTTTTCGTGCTGCGCAGATATATCTTTTCATCACCAACATTTAACACACGCCCGCAATCACCCGCTTCATCCGCCCCAAGCCCAGAACCAATCGTGGTTAATCCCGATGCACATGCATTACGCCCCAGTGTGGATGTTTGTGATACTGTGCCACCGGCACCCCAATATCCAACACCGACATTCACGCATCCATCACCCGCCGTTGGAACATATTCACCACCAGAACATGTGATTTTACAATCCGATGCAGAATCATGATTTGTTAATGCCGTGCCATTGATGGTGTAATCACGGTTGCACGATGTGCATGATTTTACCATTCCGCCCGCGCTGTATGTATTACCAGTGCATGGTATACACATATTATCAAAATCGTATACCTCGCCCACAATTTGCATATTACCATATTCTTCATTAAAACCAGAATCCAATATTGCACCCGGGACAGCCTTGATATGCTGGGCAAGATTAACACCATCCCATGTGGTTGGACTGCCCGCTTGTTGAAATATTACTGTATTTGAATCCGCTGCAACACAATATGGATTTAATGCACTGGGATCACCGGTGATTTGTACGCAGTCTGTATACGACTGCATGCCTGTTTCTGCATAGTACTCAAATCCATCCGTTAATTCCGGACATGCGGTACATGATGTTGCCGTGCCACCCGCACTGTATGTCCCAACACCACATTGGGTACACATATTATCAAAATCGTATGCGCTATTTTCAACAACCATTGATCCATATTCATTAAAGTCCGAACCCAATATTGCACCGGGAGCAGCCCCAATCCCCTGGGCAAGAGTAACAGCATTCCATGTGGTTGGACTGTCTGCCTGCTGCCAGATTCCTGTGTTTTGACTTGTTGCAACACAATTTGGATTTACGGCGCTGGGGTCACGGGTAAGTTGTTGGCATTGCGTATACGACGACGCGCCCGCGCTTCCTGTGTAATCAAACCCCGGGGTTAATTCCGGACATGCGGTGCATGATGTCGCTGTGCCGCCTGCACTGTACGAACCCACGTCGCATTTCCTACATAACGCTATTAATGGATAACGACCTTCTACATGCAATACCCCATCCTGGAATTGTGAATCCAATATTGCACCTGGTTTTGCCACAACGCCAACCGCAATAACACCCCCATTCCAACTGGTTGGGCTGCTGGCTGTTTGAAGGATTACAACAGTATCTGCAGTATCATCCGCCATACAATTTGGATTTGCTACACTGGGGTCATTTGTATATTGCGCGCATTCTGTATATGACGACGCGCCCGCGCTTGCTGTGTAATCAAACCCCGGGGTTAATGCCGGACATGCGGTACACGCGCGAACATCGCCGCCTGCACTGTATTCACCAATACCACATTGTGTGCATGTCAGACTTATCCCACTGCCCGTGACGATGGCACCCGGATCAGCCTGGAATGCTTCGTATTCGATAATTACTGCCGCAGTTGGGGTATGACCATCGGGCGGCTGACCATACATTGCCCGCAATTCACCCGATGCGCAATAACTGCTGATATCTGTTGCACGGCGATAAAAATAACAATCATTCTCTGATTCCCATCCGGTACCAGTCCCCTGGTTCCATCCACTGACCGTTGTTGTCGGACATGCGGTACATGATGTCACATCACCACCCGCGCTGTATACGGCGCCACTGCATTGCGTACATGTTGTATCTATACCACTGCCGGAAACATATGCGCCCGGGTCGGCACGGAATGCGGTATATTCTGATGCCGTAGGCGCCCACGCCGTCGCGCTGCTGGCATATCGGCGCAATTGCCCCGATGCGCAATATGAACTGATACTGGTTGCGTTGCGATATTCAAAACATTGCCCGTATCCAGACCATCCGGTACCGGTACCCTGGGTCCAGCCACTGGTCGCGGTTGGGCATGCGGTACATGATGTCACCACACCACCCGCGCTGTATGTTGCGCCACTGCATGGTTCACACGCTTTTGAAAAATCAAAACCACCATCAAATTCAAATTGTAACGGATTTATTTGCGTTAAATTATTGCCAACATTAATATAACGCCCAGCATTGGCGGAAAAAAATAAAATTTCACCATTTTCTTCCCACCTGGTATTATCATCTGCATGCACCAATATAATACCAGTACTACAATCAGCATCAAAATTAGTTATGCTGTTCGTCTGTATACATGCCGTTGCTGTTGTTGCCCCCGATGACTCACTGTAATACTCAAATCCCTCACTTGGCGTTGGACATGATTGACATGCATCAATTGCATGCAATGAACTGTCCTTGTATGTACCCGCCGGACATTCTTTCCATACCGCATAAACAGTTGTATTGCCAGATACAGTAATTGAAAAACTGCCGTCTTCGGCATCTGGATCGGTTGACCATCCAACCAATTGATATCCCGCGCGATAAAAACTGTTGGTATTACCACTGTTTAATGTGCAAGGGTTTGTAATACATATTGAAGAAGCCGGTGCAGTTCCTGAACCACCGTTTAAATTATAAGTAATTCTTTTTGCTGCTATCATGGCACGGCTTGGACATTTATTTCCCCCCGGACAAGAATAACTGATGGTGCCCGAACCGGTTGGACATGTTTTGCATGAATTTCCAGCACTGGGGTCTGTTATGGTTCCTCCATTAAAAAATGTACCGCAATCTGATAAATAATATCCGCTGCTGCACGAAGTATATTTACGATATGCAGGGCAATTATACCCCGCCGCATCCGCAACAGATGCAAAACACAACAGAATTAATAAAGAGAAAAAAAAGTGGTCGGTTTATTTCGGCAACAACAGGGGGTAAAAATGCGGCAGAAATCGGGGATTTTATTTGGTAATAATATTGCTAATTTAATCCACCCTTTGGATTAGGCATAGTTAATTCGCCCTACATGCCCCATATTATATGGATTTTTTGCATATTTTACAAGTTGAAAAATTAAATTCACACAAACAAACACCATTAATAAAAAATCCCGCAAATGCGGGATTTTTTTAATTCAGTGGCGCGCCCCAATGTTGTTGTATTGTTCGTTCCGTATCCATCGGGCTGATTAAAACCTGGGGCGTCAAAATAACAACCAATACATCACGGGTTGCCGATGTTTCACGCGAACCAGACAATGCCATAAAGTCCGGATCACCCAGCCCATAACGGGTATCATTATTTTCTTGCTTTTCAAATCCAGACACAACCAGCATCTGCCCCGATTCCATAATAACTTCTTGCATGAAACTGCGTTCTTCAACCTCTGGCAATTGCAATGTCACTTCACCAATTGTCTGGGTTGACATACGCAACAATTCACGCACCGACATTCTGAACAGCAACAATATCTTGCCATTTTCCAAAACATTCGGCAACAATTGCATTGAAAATCCTGTTTCCAAATCATCTTGATCAACCGTACTGGATTCAACAGTCGTAAAGTTACGTGATTCAAACCGCTTGATATACCCAGTGGTACGCGTATTATTTACCGGGGCGACACGATTGTTACGCGTTGTAACACCAACATTGGTAACCAATGAAACCTTGCCCTGCTTTGCCAGCGCCTGAATCAAAGCATCTGTCCCCGCCAATCCAGACAAAGACCCATTTTGAATTTGATCCTGGGTATATGCACCGGCAACCTCACTTCCACCTTCCATATGGGTTGCACCTGTGACCGCAGATACCGTATTTGATAATACTGCGATATTCATAGAACTAGCCTCTGTATTGGTCAAATTATTCTTTGGATTTGCAACAATATTCAACCCAGATGCTGAATTAATTGCCGCCGCCAAATTCAACCCAAACGCCGAATCATTTGATATAGAAACTTGTAAAACTTTTACATCAATCGTCACCAATTGCGACAATCGCTTGTTCTGGCGTTCAATATAATCGCCAACACGTGCCAATATAGATGGCGGCGCCGTCACTGTTATTGTTCCCAAACTGCGCGATACGGTAAATGATGCATTATCACCATCCCCGATAATGGTTTCCAGCGCGCTTTCAATTTCATCCCATTCTTTTAATGTTGATTCCAATGATACCGTATTGCCATCATCTGTTTCAACCGCAGTCTGGTATGAAACATCTGTCCCTAATGCATATAAAGTAAATGTTCTGGTTTCTGTTTCATAAAAAACAATTGCAGATTTATCATAATACCACAACAAATCTAAATCTGTTGCGATTTGCGATAACAACCCAGATAAAGATCCGGTATATGCAACATTTATAGTTTTTTTCAATTTTTCTGAATCAATCTGGCTGTCTATCTTTACCGGAATATTTGTAATCGCAGTTATATTATTTGCCACCTGCTGTAAACTGACCGGTTCATTTAATAATATTGTAATACCTGTATCCGTTTCAAATTGTGACGGCAGATTATTTCTGTGTTCCAACAGTGTTGACGACGCACCCAACCATACCCCTTCGGACATTGATACCGTATCACCACTGGCAACCTTGGCCCGCGGATTTTTTGCCATTTCAAACGCATCATACGCATTTATAAAATCCTGATCAACAGATGACGCAACCTTTACAGATTCTTCCTTGGCACATGCCGCCAAGACAGCGCACAATCCACACATTACAAAAAATTTTATTGGTTTGCTCATCTTTATCTTCTCCTACGGCAAAATCAGATATGCAAATTATTCCTCTGTTGTTGATATAACCAATACGCGATTGCCCTTGTAAAACTTTGCATATGGGATTGGTGTTGCACGCGCAAAATTACGAACCAGTGCAGACGCCACATCAACAAAGCGCCCTTTGAATACCGCGCTGGCTTCGATCGGGTATTCACGCGATGTTGCCCAAACCAAATCCCATCCTTCCTTATTGCACCAGTCTTGTAACACTTCACGCAAAGTCTGCCCATTTGCAACAACCCACGAACGAACCTGGTCTATCAATATTGGCGCCGGTTCTGCATCTGCCGATACATCAACAGCAATTTCCGCATCCAATGATTCTTCGGCTTGATTTGCGGCGGCGATTTCTTCCTCACTCATGCCAAATTTTGCCATAAATGCTTCATACCCATCACGATATTGTGTACAATCCGTACGCCCACTGCGCGAAACAGTCAAAACAGACGCCCCATCATCTTCCAGCATTTCATGATTTAACAATGGCATTTCTGCACCATTACAATCATCATCAAACCCCGCCGGAATTTGTGTACCATGCAGCATATTTGCCCCACCAGACCAACCACCATATCCTGTGCTATCACTGCCCAGATTAAAATTATTTTCAACGACCAGGTCCGCACCAATTTTTGAAACGATACGAATATTATCATCTTGTTTTGATTTAGAACACGCCCCGCTTTCACATGCAATTTCAACATCGGCGTCTGACCCCGCGATTGGCCACACTGGTATTTGCTGTGGCATTGATTGTGATGCCGTTTCATACTGTGCGGCATCATACTGAACTGTTTGTTCTTCATAAGGAACAGTTTCTTCGGTGTAATAAACCTCTGATGTGACGATCTGGGGTAAATTATCTGCGGCAAAACAATACCCCGCAGCCGTGGCAAACATTGCAACAATAAGAATCTTGCGGAACATAAACGCGTCCTTTCCTGTATATTTTATCATATTATTATAATTATTATATCAACTTGACCGAATCTGTGCAAGATTAAAACGCACATTAAAATCCACCCCAAGATAAAATCGCACGAATCGATAAAAGATGCTATACTGAATTAAAATTTACACATTGATAACCAACGGCAGGAGCATTTAATGCAAAATATTTTGCTTTTTATTGGCATCGGCATAATTGCAATATTGTGCATATGTACACTGGCATTCATGTACAGCATCAACACACGCGTACGCGAAATGACACGTACATTAACGCATCAATATAATTTGATTGTAAAAATACAATCTGTGTTAAAAAACAAATCTGCGACAAACGCAGTTGCCGAAAACGCTGAAATGATATACCAAGATTTATTACAAAATCTGATACCGATAATGGCGGCAATTGATGTAATGCCACGAAATACTGCCGAACACCCACTGTGGCGTGCATTGGGCGGAATAATGGACGAATATGCAAAAAATCCATTTGCACTGGAAAAACTGCGCCGTTGCATAAAACTGGATTCAGAAGTTGCACGCAGCATTGATAATTACATGAATCGCGCCGACAGTTTTCTGCACCATATAACCACGACTGACCCAGACGGTATTCTGGCTGCTACATTTACAGACGGTCTGTTGGGTCAATCACTGACATTTTTCACCCAGGCAAAACAACTTGCCGCACAAACAACAGAATAAAATGCCACGATTATCCGCCAATCTTATAAAAGAAATATCATCCCGCCGCAACGAACCAGCATGGTTACTAGAATGGCGTCTGGCGGCATTTGATGCATGGACAAAAATGCACGAACCACATTGGGCAGAAATTGATTATCAGCCAATAAACTATGACGAATTAAATTATTATAATGAATATCGCCAGATTGATAATTCTGACTTGAAATCAACATATGAAAAAATGGGATTGCCAGAAAGCGAACAACGCGCCCTGATGGGCATGGCAACGGATACTGTAATCGACAGTAAATCTGTACATACATCATATACCGCGGAATTAAACAAACTGGGGATAATATTCTTGCCATTTTCAGACGCTGTTGTGCAATATCCAGAATTGGTAAAGAAATATCTGGGAACAGTTGTTCCCGCAACAGATAATTTTTATGCCGCATTAAATGCAGCAGTATTTTCAGACGGCACATTTGTTTATGTTCCGCCAAACACAAAATGTCCGATTGACTTGGCCAGTTATTTCAGAATAGAAACCGCAAAAATTGGACAATTTGAAAGAACATTGATAATTGCTGACCACGGTGCATCTTTATCATATATGGAAGGGTGCAGCGCCCCCCGCCGCCCAAATCATCAACTGCACAGTGGTGTTGTTGAAATTATCGTACACGATAACGCAACTGTAAAATACGCAACTGTGCAAAACTGGTATGCAGGCGACTTTTCATCAAACGACGCCCCCAATGGAATACTAAACTTTGTAACAAAACGCGGTCGTTGCGACAAAAATGCCCGTCTGGACTGGACCCAGGTTGAAATTGGTTCCGCAATGACATGGAAATATCCATCAACAATTCTGGCAGATGATGGCGCAAAATCTGATTTTTATTCGCTGGCAATAACCCGTGGCATGCAACAGGCTGATACCGGCACAAAAATGATACACATTGGCAACGAAACCATATCAAACATTGTTTCATACGGTGTTGCATTGGATAATTCACGCCAAACATTTCGCAGCTTGGTCAGCTTTACTGGCACCAACAGTAAAAACGCATCAAAATGTGATACACGATTAATTGGTGAAAATGCGATTGCAAATACATTGCCAACAATTATCCATGGCAATGGCACAAACCTGCAAAGTCATGAGGCCACCACCGGTGCCATTGATAAATATCAATTACAGTTTTTAATGCAATCCGGCATCAGTGAAGACACTGCAACTGCACTGATAATTGGCGCGGCAGCGGCACCGATTATATCGCGACTGCCAATGGAATTTTTGGTTGAATCAAAACAATTAATTCAAATGGCATTGGAACATAAATAATTAAAACAGGAAATTTATTATGCTGGAAATAAAAAATTTATCTGTATCGCTGGGTGATAAACAATTACTGACCGATATAAATATGAATATTACCCGTGGGGCGCGCCATTTATTGGCGGGTCATAATGGTTCGGGTAAATCAACATTGGCGGCAACCATTGCCGGCACCCCAGAATTTACCATTAATAACGGCGAAATTATTTTTGATGGTCGTAATATCACAAATGAAAATACAACCACACGCGCATTACTGGGAATTTTTCTGGGCGCACAAAATGTCCCAGAAATACCAGGATTAACCGTATTAAGTTTTTTAAAACATTCCATGGCTGCACACCATCATTTTAATACAGGTCACGATTTATCAATGGGTGAATTTTTATCAAAACTGGAATCTGTCCGTGATAAATTAAACATTCCAAAAGAATGGCTGAATCGCAGTATAAATGTTGGATTTTCTGGTGGCGAACGCAAACGATTAATGCTGATGCGTCTGGTTATGACAGAACCAAAATTTGCAATTTTGGACGAACCAGATTCTGGTGCGGATACAACGGTACAACAGCAAATTGCCGATACAATCCATGAAATGAAAAATACAACATTTTTATTCATCAGCCACCAGAAAAATTTTACAGACCTGGTTCAGCCAACCGACACAACCATTTTGTCAGATGGGAAAATTGTGATAAAATAAAAACTGTTTTATATAAAGGAAAAGCCACATGAAAAAAATAACAACCAAACCAATGCTGTCATGGATATTATGGCAACCACTGAAATTTGCAGTTATATCATTTGTACTGATGGTTATTGCCGGGATAATATCTGCCCTGGTTGCAAACACCGAAGAATCAGCAAAGACAATTACAACAATACTGCTGCTAATATCATTTATATCTGCAATTGTAATAATGTACTGGCGAATGCCACGTGATAATATTGACAGACGCAGTTTTGTTGCCCTGACCAACACACAAATAATACTCGCATCCATCCTGTTCTTTATATCTATAATTCTGGCAACATCATATTACGATTGGATTATATTAAAAATGATGTGGCTGAATGCACATTCAAACACTTATTTTTCAATAATCATGTCTATTATTGGATTGTATTTTATGTACATTTGCGGTCTGTTTTTATCCAGCCTGTACGCAAAATACCGCCGTTGCCGCGCAATGGGAATTGCCCCATGGAAAATAATTTGCTCTATGCCATTTGGATTCAGCATGTTATGGGCGCCCGGATATATTTTACCCGACAATCACACACCAAACTATGTTGTTCCAATTCGTGCAAAATGGTATGAAAAATTCACAAACTGGATTACATCACATACCATTATAACATGCCTGTCATTTATAATAATGGTTGGTGTATCGCAATTCTTTTTCGGATATAAATCTGTACTGTTAACATTGATACTAACAACAATATTTGCAATATGGCTGGGCATTGTTGGCGATAAAAACTTTCGGCGCAGCATCAGCGGCAAATATGCGAATTTCGCAATTATAATAAATGTTATTATGCTGGTCGGAATAATCGCATACAAGATATTTTCACAAACCACAATTCAATTAATATAAAAACGCGCTGGATACACGAAATCAATGCATAGGAGATTTTTATGAATGGTATTATTTTATTTGCAGGCTTAATATTATTCCTGTGGTTGGGTCGTTCTATTTTAATACCATTACTGGTTGCGACATTTCTGTGGTATTTAATAAATGCAACAGCAACATATGTACGCAAATTGTTCCCATTTAATACAACAAATGCGCGCGCGACCCGCCCCGTATTAGCACGAACATTTGATTGGACATCAAACATTCTGTCCGTCATTGCCATGTGCGGATTGATATACTTTTTTGCAACACAAATTCAACCAATGTTCCGTGAATTAATGACAGCAATGCCAGTATTGCAACATAAATTGGTTATATTTGGAAATTATTTGTCCGATTCATTGGGACTGCGTTTTGATGCCAGCATGCTGCCAAACATCACGAACATCGCTGCAAACATTGGCGCATCTGTGGCGGGGCTTGTCACATCCACAGGAATGATATTCGTGTACATGCTGTTTTTGTTTATTGAACAAAGTACATTTAACAAGAAATTTTCTGCCCTGTTTCCAAACAAAACAAAATATAAAAAGGTCCGCTATATCATCGACAGTATTGATGACAACATGAAGAAATATTTATTCATGAAAACATTGATATCTGGAATTACAGGCGTTTTATCATATTTTTGGCTGCAAATGATTGGTGTTGAATTTGCAGGCATCTGGGCATTTATTGTATTTATAACCAGTTATATTCCAACAATTGGTGCCATTGTGGCATGCGCATTACCAATATTGTATTCATTGATAACCGCGCCATCACTGCACCAACCAATATTAACAGCAATTGGATTGATTGGATTGCAAATACTGTTTGGCAATATTTTAGAACCAAAATTAACTGGAAAAACATTAAACTTGTCAACATTGGCAATATTAATAAACCTGGTTTTCTGGGGTATGATTTGGGGCATTGCCGGCATGTTTTTCAGTGTGCCATTATTGGTTGCAATATTTATCACAACCGCACAATTTGATTCAACGCGTTGGATTGCGATTCTGTTATCCGCCGATGGCAATATCCCCGACAAACGCGAAGAATAAGATACCGGGAACAGCGCTATATGCACTGTTTCTGGGCTTTTTATTATTTTAATCTGTTTATTACGGCAATTGCGTTTTCTAAAATAATTCGCGCTGATTCAGAATCCAATTCGCGCTTTATATCAGAAATACGGACTTTTCCCAATTTTTCTTGGGCGGCGGCACTGGTTAATGTTTCATCAATAAATACAATCGGTAAATCGGTGTATATGCACAATTCCGCCGCACAGCGCCGCACAGCATCTGTTGTTTCAGAACTTGTTCCATCCATATATTTTGGCAATCCAATAACTATTCCAACCACATTTTCCGCGCGTGCCAAATCTGCAATCTGTTTTGCCACAGATTTATCACCATGCGGTGTAATAATTGCTGGTCTGGTAAAGACAAATTGCCGTTCATTATCAGACACCGCGACCCCCGTACGACGCGCCCCCCAATCAATTCCAATAATGCGCCCGCTGCGCGGAAAATCGTTGAAATTTGACAAAATCATTGTATAATTTTCCCTGGTATTATTTTCATATAAACAGAATAGGATGTGAAATGGCATTTAGCAAGCAACAATTGCACAAATTTGCCGATTTAATCAGAATTGATATTTCGGACGAAAAACTGGAACAAATGAATATAGATTCCGTAATTGATTGGCTGGATAAATTACAACAAATTGATACCAATGGGGTTGAACCAATGTTAAACCCGGCGGAACATAAACTGCCTCGCCGTGCGGATGTGGTGACCGATGGCAATATTCGCGATGCCGTTTTGGCAAACGACCCAGACACCGCCGGCGTATCGCGCGGATATTTTGCTGTACCAAAAGTAATGGATGAATAACGATGATAGATTTAACAATTACAGACGCATTGGAAAAATTAAAGTCGCGCGAAATCAGCGCAACAGAACTAACACGCGCGTATTTGAACCGAATTGAAAAATACGGCACGGAATTAAATTGCTATATCACGGTCACGCCTGAACGCGCATTGGCTGATGCCGCGGCATCTGACGCCCGATATGCATCTGGCACCCAATTACCATTGGACGGTATTCCAATCGCGATGAAGGATTTATTCGCAACCCGCGGTATTCGCACAACCGCGGCATCACACATGTTGGAAAACTTTGTTCCACAATACGAATCAACAGTATCACAGAATTTGATTGATGCCGGCACAGTATTACTGGGGAAATCAAATCTGGACGAATTTGCCATGGGTACATTCAGCAAGACCAGTTACTTTGGCGCACCCATTAATCCATGGCAAATGGAACGCAAATTAACCGCGGGCGGTTCATCTGGCGGCACAACCAGTGCGGTTGCCGGCGGTTTGGCAATTGCTGGCACCGGAACCGATACCGGTGGTTCGATTCGCTTTCCATCTGCAATTACTGGTCTGGTTGGGATGAAACCAACATACGGTCTGTGCAGTCGTTGGGGATGTGTTGCATTCGCGTCCAGTCTGGACACCCCGGGACCAATTGCGCGCACGGTTGACGATGCGGCATTATTATTAAGCGCAATGGCGGGTCACGATCCAAAAGATTCAACCAGCGCGGATGCCGGATTTCATGCACATACACCACTTTCACCAATTTTGGGTGACGGCAAAAAATTGCGCATTGGTATAATCAAAGAATTTGCCGATGTCGAAATTTCACCAGACATGAAACAGATATTTGATGCGCGAATTGCTGATTTAAAATCATTGGGCGCCGATGTGGTCGAAGTATCAATTCCAAATATATTGGATGCATTGGCGGCATATTACATCATTGCCCCGGCGGAGGCATCATCAAACCTGGCGCGCTATGATGGTATGCGTTATGGTCTGCGTGTGGACGGTGCCGATTTAATCGACACATATAAAAAGACGCGCGCTGCGGGATTTGGAACCGAAGTTCAACGCCGTATGATTATCGGCACAGCCGTGCTGTCCAGCGAATCGTACGAGGTTTATTTTATGCAGGCTGCGCGCGTTCGCCGCATGATATCGGACAGTTTTAACGCCGCATTTGAACAGTGCGACTTGATACTGTGTCCGGCGGGCGCCGGCACTGCAATGCCATTGGATTCGGATTTATCGCCACTGGAATATTATGCGTTGGATTTATTCACGGTTGCGATGAATCTGGCTGGCATCCCGGCATGCAGTGTACCCGCCGGAATTGCCGAAAACGGATTACCACTGGGGATCCAGGTTGTTGGTCGCCGTTTTGACGATATGCGTGTAATGCAATTGGCCAAGCATGTAGAGCAGTTTGCAGGCATCGATAATCGTCCAACAAAAATAATGGGGAAATAAAAAATGGTGGCTAGAAGTGGAATCGAACCACTGACACAGGGATTTTCAGTCCCTTGCTCTACCAACTGAGCTATCTAGCCAACGCGAAACGAATAATAAGATACCAAAAGAAAAAAAGCAAGGAAAAATAAAAATGTTTACGATAAAGGGCAAAAAAACAGATTGGGAATTGGTTATCGGGCTGGAAACACATATAGAAGTATTGTCCAACAGCAAACTGTTCAGTGGCGCGTCCGCGGACTATAACCCGACCATCGCCCCCAATACCCAGGTATCAATGGTTGATGTCGCCATGCCTGGCATGTTGCCGGTATTAAATGAATATTGTGTTGAACAGGCAATAAAAATGGGATTGGGACTGAACGCGGAAATATCCCGCCGCAGTAAATTTGCCCGTAAACAATATTTTTACCCTGACCTGCCCCAGGGATATCAAATTTCCCAACCTGCCGAAGAACCACCAATCGTTGGTCGCGGCTGGGTTGAAATTATGGGCGATGATGGACAACCTAAAAAGGTTTTAATTGAACGCGCACACTTGGAACAAGATGCTGGAAAATTAAAACACGATGTACATCCAACAAAATCATTTGCGGACTATAATCGTACGGGGGTTGCCTTGCTAGAAATTGTCACATTCCTGGACACAAAGAACCCGGAAAACAATTCGTACATATCTTCCCCGGACGAAGCAGAACGCTATCTGCGTGAAATTCGTGAAATTGCCCGCGCACTGGGTGTATCAAAGGCAAACATGGAAGAAGGTTCCATGCGCGCGGATGTAAATGTTTCTGTGCGCCCGGTTGGCAGCAACGAATTTCGCACGCGTACCGAAACAAAAAATATGGTGTCATTTAAATTTATTAAATCCGCCATTGAATACGAAGCCCGCCGTCAAATCGAAATATACGAAAACGGTGGCACTGTGTCCCAGGACACAATGCGCTATTCCCAGGCTGATGGAACAACATCCGTCATGCGCAGCAAAGAAGATGCGTTGGATTACCGCTATTTCCCGGACCCAGACCTGCTGCCACTGGAAATCAGTGCAGAAACAATAGAACGCATTCGCAGCAATATGCCCGAATTGCCGGCGGCGACCCGCGCGCGCTATGTGCATGATTTCGGGCTGTCTGAATATGATGCCGCGCGTCTGACAGAAACAACAGACATATCAAAATGGTTTGATACGGCGGTCGGGAACAACCCAAAACGCGCGAAATCCATCGCAAATTGGATGATTTCTGAATTGTTTGCACATCCCGAAAATTGGGATGTAAAAAACGCGCTGGATACATCTGAATGCGGCACAGCGCGGATTATCACCCCATCTGATTTGGCTGAATTGGTCGATATGATTGCCGAAAATGCAATCAACGGAAAACAGGCCAAAGAAATATTTATCAAAATGTTGGATGGCGAAACAGGAACCCCACGCGAAATTGCAAAAAAATTCGGTATGCAGCAAATAACCGACACCGCCGCAATCGAATCGGTTGTGGACGATGTAATTGCCAAAAACGCGCCCCAGGTTGAACAATATAAATCTGGCAAAACAGGGCTGCTGGGGTTCTTTGTTGGTGCGGTTATGAAATCAACCGGCGGCAAAGCAAATCCAGCCGTGGTAAATGAAATCCTGCGTAAAAAACTGGGTTAAAAATGAAAAAATTTTTCATCCATACTTTTGGCTGTCAAATGAATGTATATGATGGGCAACGCATTGCATCCATGCTGCGCGGTCGTGGATACACCCAAACAGATAATTACGCCGATGCGGACATTATCATATTAAACACATGTGCCGTTCGTGCCAAGGCAACAGATAAAGTATTCAGCGCACTGGGGCGCATACGCGCCGAAAAAAAACCAGATGCACTGATGGGTATTGTTGGATGCGTGGCACGCGAATCGGGCGCGGATGCATTTCGCCGCGCACCAGAATTAAATTTTGTTTTGGGTCCGCAAAGCTATCATAAATTGCCGGAAATTTTGGAAAATCCAGATGCCCGTCTGTTTAACATCGACCTGGGCGGATTGGAAAAATTCGATGAAATGCCACAAATGGATGCGTCCCCCGTGGTTGCATATATTCCGATCCAAGAAGGCTGCAATCATTGCTGTACATACTGCATCGTGCCGTACACACGCGGTCGCGAAATATCGCGCCCATTTGATGATGTCATGCGCGACACCGTTCATGCCGCCAACACTGGTGCAATTGAAATATGTTTTTTGGGGCAAAATGTAAACGGATATAAATACACGGACGAAAAAGGTCAAACATACCGATTGTCGGACTTAATTCGCGCCACCGCCAAACTGGATACCATCAAAAGAATTCGTTTCACATCCAGTTATCCAACCGAAATGACAGATGACCTGATTGATATGTTCCGAACCGAACCGAAATTATTGCCCTTTTTGAATATGCCTATACAAAGTGGGTCGCCCAATGTATTGACAAAGATGAACCGTCCATACACCCTGGATCTATATATAGATATAGTTGACAAATTAAAGTCTGCCCGCCCTGATGTTCAGATATCCAGTGATTTTATTGTCGGCTTTCCCGGCGAATCGGATGATGACTTTAACCAGACATTGGAAATCGCACGACGCATCAAATATATCAATTCATTTTCATTTAAATATTCGCCCCGCCCGCACACGGCGGCGGCACTGATGCCGAACCAGATTCCTGAAAAAATCAAATCGGCGCGTCTGTACGAACTGGACGCATTGTTAAATGAAATACAACGCGAATTCAACGAATCATGCGTTGGACGCGAACTAGAATGCCTGTGCGATGGTGCCGACAAAACGGGCAAATACACAATTTATCGCACACCATATATGCAAACATGCATTGTGCATATTCCCACAGATGCCGCACCACAAATCGCAAAAATAAAAATCACCGCAGCGAACAAGGCATCACTGCGCGGCGAAATCATTGGGGCATCAGAACTTTAAATTTGCCCCTATTCTGAAATTATAATTTAAATCAAAATCATCATCATAAATAACGCCGATGCTGATATCACCACCTGCATTGTCGGCAATCGACATAACATTCATACGAACAGATGCACTAAACAAACCACGCGAATCCGCCCCAAAACGCACCCCATATTTATAATCAATATCTGTGCCACCTGCATCATACATAAAATCCCCACCGATACCGACAAACACATCCATATCACCATCATCTAAAATCATGGCATAATCCGCACCCGCCCTGACAAACGGTGAAACAATAAACTTGTCATAAATAAAATTAATGCCAACATCTGTTGCACCATACACAGACGCCCCACCAGGATTATGAACAATTTCATCATTATTAAAAACAATTCCAACATCTGCGCGCATCGCAGTTGCCCCAACAACACCCCGCGCAAACCAAACACCATATGAATAATCAAATCTGGCATTACCGCCATACATTGTGCCACCGTATTCATTTATATCATCAGAAAAATCAAAGCCACCAATATATGCCGCCAACCCGATTTTCAAATTATCATTCAACTTTATTGAACCGTTAAAATTAATCGCCATAAAATCCAGAACATCAGAAAATAAATATATCGGTGCCGCACTTATCCCTGTACCTGACACAGAAATATTTGCCATTTCAAAATTATTAAAAATCCGAATCGGTTTCATTAACAAAATCGGATTTAATTTTACCGACCGCCCAATGATACTGTACACAGAATCAAATGATGTTGCATTATCCAATGCATTTATAAAATCACTGTTTGGATTTTCTGTGCGCACCATATTTAAAAACGCACCCATTTTATTATTAAATATTTTCATATAATCCGTTTCACGAACCATTTCTGCATACAGCGAATCATTTGAAACATATGAACGAATCGCATACAACGGACTAACATCTTTAACATGGAAATAAACAACACCATCACCATAAACATTTGACAACACTGGCACACCCAACAGTTCATCCACATTATCTGCATAAATTACAATTTTGCCCCGCAATTCTATATCGTTATCCAGTGCATTAAACACACCTGGGGACAATGCATCCAATTTCAATACGGAATTTTCCAATATAATTTTATCTGCCCCATTGGCAACATTGCGAATTGCATTCCAAGAAATAATTTCTGAATTATTAACCAATACATCAAATCCGCCATTCATACCCAGCGAATTTAAATCATCACCAGAATTTATAACCTGGACAATCGATGCATTTTCACCCAAATTAAATGTTGCATCTATAAATCCACTATTTTTAAATTCGACCCGGCAACCACTGCAAATATTGACACCTGCATGAAAGCTGCCATTATTTATAATTCTAACAGAACTGACTATATCCAGACTGTCTACATTAAAACTGATACCATCATCTATAAACAAATCCGAATCGATTGAATAATTTGGCAAATCAACATCAAATCCGATAAAATCCGCACTGGCGAATGAAACATTCGCCAAATACGAGAATATAAAAACAATGATGCCTCTTTTAATCTCCACAACATTTTATAGCATAGCACATAAGATTTTTTTCTTAAAGAAAATTTATATAAAACCCCCAGGATATATCCTGGGGGTATGTTTAGACTGCCCGGACGGAATTACATCATCATACCTTTTTCCAATGTACCCCACGCGGCTTTATATCCACCATCGCGTTCCAGATATATTTTGGCGTTATTCAATTGTTCCGCAGTTAACCCACGAATAATGAATGATTCTTTTAAGCGCCCCGCACTTTGTACACTTAATGTCGGCAGATTTATAGACATTGGTGTTTTATCACAGCACATGCTGTTATTATTACAGCTGCTGCATTGATGTATGCGAACCGTGTAAACCTTTCCTGGGCGTAAATCTTTCAGGTCAACTTCCATCTTTAAACCCGCATCTGTTTCATAGAATTTAATATATCCCATTCTGGATTCACCGCCACGACTGCTGTGTGTATACATTTTTGCATGAACATGACTTACATCTGCATCTTCATATGTCTGATAGAACACAACCGTACCTGTTTGTTGTGGCTGGGGTTTTGGTTGTGGTTTTGCATTTTTGTGTCCGCATCCCGCACACCCGGTCAGTAATACTACAACACCCAAAATGGATGACAAGGTTAACATTTTTTTGACTAAGTTTTTCATAAAGGTCTCCTTTTTTCCTTATGGTTACGAAACAGATTGTATAATATTTTTTTACAATTTTCGTCAGGTTTGAATCCCTAGGAATCCCAACAAATCATGCACATAGCGCGATTTTGAATTGTATCCTGTAATCATATTATTGAATACATGATATTGTTATTTTTACATCAATCAGAAGGAGATAAAAATGTATGAACTGATGCAACATTTAATCGCGTTTAAATACGCATGCAAAATAAACCATTGGTCAACAAACGAATATGCACCGCACCTGTTATATGACCGTCTGACCGAAAAAATAGATGATTGGGTTGACAGCATTGCCGAAGGTTATTTTATGGCAATGGATAATAAAAAAGTCTTTAAATCTGATATTCTGAATCCAAAATTTATAAATAAAGATTTAGTAAAAATGTGCGAATCGATTATATCGCATCTGGAAGAATTACAAAATGATGACGAACTGAATGAAGGCATGTGTTCACTGCTAAGCGCAATCGAAGAAGGCATGCTGGGAAAAATGGCACTGGCACGGCTATCATAAAAAACGCCCAAATGGGCGTTTTTTTTAATTTCCGGAAACATTTTTCAATGCGCGTATCCGTGCCAACACAAATATTGCGAATCGCATTGCAACCAATACTTGCAAGAAAAACGCCACAATATAATTAAATATAAATGCTGTTAAATAATGTCCGAAATTCATTATATGACCTGTTTGTAATAACGGCGCCAAAAATGTCATAATTGCCGCCATAAACGCAACACGAATAAAAGAGATATAACGATATGCATTAAATTTTTTAGTTATCGCATGAACAATTGGTCCAACAATTAATTCGCTGACAAAAAATGCAGTCAAAAATATTGGTCCCAACCCCGAAATAAAGTTTAATGGGGTTAATACACCAGCAAAAAACATATTCACAGCCATCATTCCACAAACCATAACTATGCAATTTGACATGCCAAAAATAATTGATTCTTTTAAATTTTGCGGATACCGTGAATTCATTTTTTATACCTCCATTTTTACCATAAAAAACAGTGTCAACAACTGGACTTATGTGTTATTGACACTGCGCGTTGTTCACTTTTTCAAAACCGCGACATTATAAAAAACATTTTTTCCAACGGTCAAGTGCGTTTTTTTCACCTTAACTATGCAACTTTAAAAATGCTTTTAACATAGTACGCGGCGAATATTGATGCCGATTAATTGGTGTTAAATCTTTATCAACCCCCATTAAATAATACACCGCCCGTTGCGCAGCGCGAACCGAATATTCCATTGTGAACACAACATCGTCTGGAACTTCTGCAAACTGGCTGACGAATGCAAAATTTTCATACCCGACCGGAATAACATTTGGTCTGTCACCTGGACGCCGTGGTTGAAACTGTGATGTTATGTACGGCATAATTGATGTACGACATATCACCCCACGCATCATTTCTGATTGTTCCGCCTTTGGGATATGCAAATGCCCCATCAATTCTGTCATAATTTCGCGTCCTGTACATTTATACATCGGCTTTTTAACATAATCGCCATCAACAAACATATTCAAAGAATATCCCCAAAATATTTCTGTATCCATTGGCTGGTTTTTAAAATGTGGCTGACGCGCAACAACAATAGACAGCCGCCACGCCGAATCTTTAAATGTCATCAACCCGCCGCCCCCCGGATGATTTCGACTGAATCTTTGGATATAATTTATTAATCGCGGATTATTATTAATCGTTACAGTAAATGACATCCACATACTTTCGTCTGGTCGGCCACAAAATACATCTGGATCACCGAATTCTGGTCGTCCATTTGCGATTTTGCGCCACAGCTCAAAAGATGGTGCGGTATCATCTTTGATATACTTGGCGACCGTGTCTGTACCGGCTTCGTTTGAATTATCCGTCATACATCCATTTGTAAACAAAACAATATCGGTCGGTGCAATACTTATATTACGATTTTTACCATTTTGCACATATGTAATTCTGTCTGCAACATATGCGCCATCGCGCATTTGTGAAAAGTTTATATCCGCAACACGCGCATTAAAAACAATCTTGACCCCATGTTCACGCAGCCATTCAACCATTGGCTTTACAATAGAATCGTGCTGATTATATGCTGTACGCGCAACACCTGCCAATGTATGTATACGCGGGAATTCATGCATAAACCGAATCATATACCGACGCAGTTCCGCCGCACTGGACCATGGTTGAAATGCAAAAGTTGTTTGCCACATATACCAAAAATTAGTTTTAAAAAAATGTTTTCCAAACACCTGATCGATTCGTTTTGCGCCCAATGATTTTTCCGTTTCCATCAATATCAGCTTTTCCATTTCCATCCTGTCATTTGGTGAAAAGCCCATTTTAGTAACATCAACTTTATTACCATTTTTGTCAACCAATCGGGCGCGTGAATGTGTTTTAAATTCTTGGTTATATTCTAAAAATTCTTCTTCCAGACTGATATTATCAAATTCAATTGATGGTATTTCCGACATTACATCTTGCAAACATTCATATGTTGGTATATTTAACATTCGACCACCACGAATCATAAAACCGCGTTTTGCATCACCGCTGCCGTCTAAACTGCCCCCGTCAACATCCAGTGTTTCTAATATCTGGATATTTTTTCCTGGCACATGTGCATCACGAATTAAATAAACCGCCGCCGCCAAAGACCCAATTCCAGACCCAATCATATAAACTTTTGTATTTGCCGGTTGTCGTTTTATTTTGCTTTTTCCAATTTTCGCCATAAAATCCCCCTTTGGTTAAACACTAAAATTTTACCAGTTATATCAAATTAAATACACAGGATGAAAAACTTAAAAAACCGCCGATTTCTGCTATATAGAAAAAAAATCAAACAATAAAAAAATGCCGCCGCATTTAAATGCGACGGCACCCTGACATTTGATTTTAGAAAATAAATCTGATGCCAATATCGCCACCAAAATTATGCAGACCAGATTGAATATCAACATAATTATAACGTGCTGCGATATCAACTGCGAAACGTTCCATATCGAATGTCACGCCCAATGCACCCATTGCAGAAAAACGGGTTTTGCTTTCGCTGTGATCACCAATAACTGGGACATCGCGTTTAACATCTGTGAATGCAACACCGGCGCCCAATCCAATGAATGGACGAACAACCTGGTATCCACCGAATTCCCAATATGTGTTCCATAACAATGTCTGCATTTTTGTATCAACATTGACATCACCAACAGTGCCAAAATTGGCGCTATCTTTTGCCTTGCTGTATATAGACCATTCGATTTCACTGCGGACAGTATCACAAACCTCTAACCCTAATGCTGCACGACCCTGGAAAATCATATCCGACATAGTTTCCTTGTGACCGTTATAGTTATAATTCAGATTTGTATAACTGGCACCGCCACGCAATCCAATATATGGTTCCAGTCCGAACAATTGCCAACTGCTGCCACTGCCATAGTTGGACGCAAACGCCGGACATGCAATCAGCACAGCCAGTGTTGATATAGCTAATTTTTTCATTTTCTCTCCTTTTTGGTTTTGTTATGCAAAAACTTTCATGTCAACAATATTATTCTATCAAAGCAAATATAAAGTTTGCATAGGTATGGATGCCTATATAAAAATCACACCACCCCACAAAAATCTTGCATTTATCTAAAAAAAGTCTATAATCACGCACAGTTAATGATATGGCGAATTTGCCAAATAACAGGACCCGGGTGCATAGCTCAGTTGGTAGAGCAACTGACTCTTAATCAGTGGGTCCAGGGTTCGAGTCCCTGTGCGCCCACCAAAAATATAAACCGCATATAGCGGTTTTTTTATTTTTATCTGTGTGGCAAACAGGGACGAGACCCCAGGGTTCGACTATGAGTTGTTAAGAACAAGTTCGCATCAATTGCGAACGCAGTGAGTTTAAGAAATTTTAGTACAACGCGCCACATTGTGCGAAGTGCGGATTTTACTTACATAAAAACGGCTGTATGTACAGGATTTCATGCACATACATCCATTTCATTATTTTAAATATGACGATGGATTATACGCCTTGGTTCCCTTGCGTATTTCAAAATGTAATTGTGGCTGGTCAACCTTGCCTGTTGCACCAACAGTCCCTATTTTTTGTCCAACAGATACCTTGGTTCCACGACGAACATCCATTGCATCCATATGTGCATACACCGTCATCCAACCGCCAGAATGCTGTATTATAATCAGATTTCCCATACCCTTGACTTCATTACCGGCATATGCAACAACACCATTTTCCGCCGCCTTGACCGCTGTACCACGCGCCGCCCCAATATTAATACCATCATTAAATAATCCACCCGACTTTGCGCCGTAATGCGACAATATATTTCCACGAACCGGCCATGAAAACTTTGACGATGAACGCGCCGTTATTGTCGGCAATTTTTGGTTTGGATCAGACGATATTTTTTCTTTTGGCTGCTGCGACACTGTTGACGAACTGGCTGCCACTGGCGTATGTCCGGACACCGCGCCACCTGTTGTTGCAACATTCGCTGTGCGAACTGGCGCAGCACTTAAATCAGGAACTTTTAATTTTTGACCAATTGATAATGTAAATGGCGCCGATAAATCATTCATAACCGCCAAATCATTAACAGGCACAGAATACCGACGCGACAACGAATACAATGTATCACCGGCTGCAACAGTTATTTCACGCAACTGTACCCGCGTTTTTGTATTTGGTGTAATTGATGAATCTGACTTTACCGGTACCGCAACCGTTTGAACGAATGGCGCTTCTACTTCGCTGGGGATTGTTAATTTTTGTCCCACATACAATCCATATGGCGGTGTCAATCCATTTGCACGCGCCAATTCATCAACACTGATATTATGCCGCACCGCCAAAGAATACAATGTATCACCGGCTGCGACAGTTATTTCTGTGCTGGTCGGCACTGTTGTTGTACTGCCATACATTGGCACCCGAATATAATCACCCATCTGCATATCAGATGACGCAACATTATCTGCAACAATTGGCGCACCGGAATCAACATCTGCATCAGATGGCGGCACACCATATAATTCATTATCTGATGGCGGAACAATATAATCATTTACACTGGCATATTCAACATAATCAGAACTTTCAACCGAACCGTACAATGTTGGCGACGCATATACACCATAGTCAGACGCCGCAGAATTATAAATTTCCGGCTGTGTTTCTGGATCTGCCAACAATGCCGGATAACGCGACGAAATAAATTCACCAACCGTATCTGGCAAAGATACAATCTTTGGCTGTAAATCACATGCCGCTATAAAGATTGCCGCCAAACCAACAAAATATACAACGATTTTTTTCACACACAGATTATATCACAAAAAACAGAACAAATAAACCACCCAATATAATCTATTTTTCATCATCACGCATAAATAATAAACTGGCTTCAAACAATGCCCACATTGGCAATGCCAAAACTATTTGCGAAACGACATCTGGTGGCGTTAATACCGCTGCCGCAATTGCAATCATCACAATTACATAACGACGCATTTTAATTGCCCGCGCCCGTGACAGTATTCCCAATCGGTTTAATAATACTAAAACCAACGGTAATTGAAATGCAATTCCAAATACTTTCAACATACCAATTGAAAACGCTAAATAATCCGTTGCCGCGGGTAAAACCACAGACGGCACAGGTGCCGATTGATTTAATTCAATAAAAAATCCAAATACAAATGGAAACAAAACATAAAAAGCAAATGCCGCCCCCAACAAAAACAACAATGGTGAAAATATCAGAATCGGCCATATCACACGCCGTTCTGTTCGATGTAAACCCGGGGCAACAAACGCCCATATTTGCCACAATGCAAATGGTGTTGTAATAAATAACGCAAACAACACCGCCAGCGAAAAACGAATCATTAATCCATCTGTCAACCCGCTGTACAGCAATTCCCCATCTGGCCAAACATTAAATAATGGCAATGTTAAAATTTCCTGCATCCATGGGGATAGATACCATCCCCCAATCAACGCAACAACAAAAACAGCAACAGTCCATAAAATACGGCGACGCAATTCGGCGAAATGCTGGCTTAGTGTCATACGACTCATTTACGCCCCCTGGTGCTTTTTTGCTTTTTTTGTTGTCCAGACTTTGGCGCTAAATATTTTTTACCGCGTCCAGATTTTTTTATATCGCGCAATGGTTCTGAAATTCCATCCAAGACATCATTAGTCGTTGAACGAATAATATCATCAATTGGTTTTTCTAAATCTATTTGCTGGCGAATTTGTTCAGACGCATCCGTTATTTTCCAAATCATTTTGCGAACAAATGTTATCACGCGCGCCAAGAAACGCGCAACATCTGGCCACATACGCGCCGGTATCACAACAACAGCAACCAATAATATTACTAAAAATTCCGCCCAACTGATTCCAAACATTTTTAATCATAAAACGAATCGCCACCACTGGTACTGATTGTTCTGTGGTGCTGAATCTGAAAGTAATCTGACCCAAAACTTGTTTTTGGTTTTAAATCATAAAATGCAACATCCGTTTTTGCCCCTGTGGCATCAACAACAGTCCAAGAATTTAATTTCACCGGATTTTTATCAAAAACAACCGTCATATTACCAATGCCCTCTTGCCCACGCAGGTTCATCTTTAATGAAAAAGTATTATCTGTGGCATTCGTTTCCATAACATTAATATCTGCATTTTTTAAATCGATATTTTTACGAATCAAAATTCCTGCGGGTGTACTGGTTAATGGCACCGTGGTAATTTGATCCAACGACCTGTCAAAGAAGTATAAATCATTTCCATCAGAAATTAATTGAATTGGCATATCATCATAATCCAATCGAACACGCCCCGGACGCAGCATAGAAAAAGTCCCGCGTTCTTGTGCGCCATTTGCCGTCTGAACAAATGTCCCAGCCAGTCCCGTTATTGAATTCAAATATTTTTCAGCCGCATCAACATAATCTGAATTAACTGCCGCATATGCACCACCCGCTATTAATAATCCGCAAAGTGTGACAAATAAACTTTTTATCATTTTATTTCCCCCCTGAACAGTTCCAAAACACGCGCACGAACATTTTCCAATGTATCACGAACAACCGCCCCCGCGGCATACATATGCCCACCGCCCCCCAGCATTGTTGCAATTCCATCCACAGGATTTGCCCGACTGCGCAACGACACACTGATTTGCGTATCTTTTTGCTGCTTTAACATAATAATATATTCCACGCCGCGTATATGCCCCAACAGGTTTAATATCATATCACTGCGCCCATCCAGCTTTTTATAATCACTCTTTTCAACCGTTGCCAATGCCACACGACCATGAAAAAAGAATTCTGCCCGCGATGCAACCGCCGCTTCTGTCAATACGGCTTTTCTTGGCTTATTATTTAACAAATTTGACAATTGTTCTATATTTACGCCATCATCAACCAATTGTGCCATTATACAAAGCGGCACACCACGACGCGCATATTTAAAGAACCCCGTATCCGTCAAAATTGATAACGCAATTAAATCATTAATAATCGAATCGCACACCCATTTTAAATCATGCGCAATTTTAAATATAATTTCCCCTGTTGCCGCCGCAACAGTATCGTTTAAGCATAAATCAGATACAGGCTCTTCATTTTTATGGTGATCAATTTCAACAACATATTCCGCGGAATTAATCATCGACATAACACCACCGATATTTACCACTGTTCCATAATCAACCAATATCGCCAAATCAAAATGCCCGACATTTTTAACATTACCAAAATAATGCATCGCGCCACGATTTGGTACATTATCCAGCATATCTGGGAAATTTCCATCATATACGCATAATGGTTTAACACCAAAATTTAATTCTATTAATCGCGCCAACGCCAATGCAGAACAAACCGAATCGCCATCTGGATTTTTATGCCCAGCAATAACAATGGATTTTGCACTTTTTATTTTTTCAACAAATATCTCTATATTTTTTTTCATAACGCTATATCTTCCACAAAGAATTGCGCACTGACACGACCGTTATAATCATTTTCTTTCAGTCTGCCCAACAGTTTTATTTTAGTGTTTACATTCGCATCGTCCAGTAAAAAATCGCCAACTGGTGTCCCCGCCAAATTAAATCCAACAAACGCCAATTGATTACCACTGCTGGTTGCGACCGCCCCACGCAAATGCGCACCGCCCCCCATTGTCGTTGCATATCGTAATGCGGCACCATTTAAAATCAATGTTGGTTCTGGATTTCCCTGACCGAATGGTGCCAGCGCACTTAACTTGTTCACTAATTTTAAAGTTGCCCCACCTGCATCAATTTCCGCATCGGCAAGAATCTCATTACTAACTGTTGTTCCATCTAACTGATTACGAACCGCACTTTCCAAAAAATCACAAAATGCACATTCATTTTGTACCGGCAATGAAAATCCGGCTGCTGCGGCATGCCCGCCACCTTCGGATATAATACCCGCTGCCAGCGCATCATGTATTATTTTTCCCAAATCAATCCCCGGTATTGAACGCCCAGAACCATTTATAACCCCATCACAACGCGTTGCAACACATGATGGCAAATTATATTTATCCTTTAATCGCCCGGCAATAATCCCCATAACCCCACCATGCCAATTATCGCCACAAACGAACAAACTGCAACGACCATCTTGGCATGATTTCTGTGCCATTTCATTTGCACGCATCATTATTGCATTTTGAATATCTATTCGTTCTTGATTCATCTGGTGCAGTTTTTGTGCCAAATCATTCGCAATCAATGGATTATCCGTCAACAACAATTCCAACGCCGGCGATGCAGAATCCAGCCGCCCTGCGGCGTTTAATCGCGGTCCCAACGCAAAACCTGCTGCATATACAGACGGCTTTTTAATTCCTGCAACATCCATTAATGTACGCAACCCCAGATTATTACGCAACCCCATGACTTTCAATCCGGTCGCAACAAACGCACGATTTAATTCGATCAATGGCATAGTGTCGCAAATTGTCCCCAACGCGACAAAATCCATATAATTCATCAAATCATTATTTCGCACTGCCGCTGCCATATCTGGGGATAAATTACGTGATTTTAGTTCCCGCCGCAATGCGACCAAAACCAAAAAAGCAACCCCAACACCCGCCAAGTATGTCAGCCCAGATGTATCATCTGACCGTTTTGGGTTAACAACCGCATCTGCGTTTGGCAATTCAGTATCTGGCGAATGATGATCTGTTACAACGACGCGCAATCCGCGGGATTTTGCATGTGCAACCTCTGCCACGCCACTGATTCCACAATCAACAGTTATTATTAATTTAGCACCGGAATCTGCGATTTCATCAATGGCATTAATATTTAATCCATATCCTTCGCCTTCGCGCGTTGGCAAATGCCACATAACATCTGCACCCAAAGATTGCAAATATTTAACAAATATCGCCGTTGATGTTATTCCATCAACATCATAATCACCATATATCGCGATTTTTTCGCCGTTTAAAATACTGTCCGCAATTATTTTTGCCGCCAAATCCATATCATGTAATACGGATGGATTTGGCATATATTCCTTGATACTGGGGTTCAAGAATTTTTCCATGGCAGCCATATCACCAATACCGCGCGCCATTAAAATTGTTTGCAACAAGTTATCTGCCATCCCTGAACCAAAATCGGTCCCCGGATATTCTGCCACCGCCCATGTTCGCCCCAACATGGACTTTTCTACTACTGTTCTCACGCTATTCTCTTTTTTATTATCAAAATAATTATAATCAAAAATTATTCAAATAGCAACGGCAGTATACTATCAAGAATTTTTCCCGTTGTTGGAACCGCATTCCATGCAGCTGTACGCCACCCAAATGTATCTTTTGTCCCATGCGGTTCATCCAAAATCACCAAAATCGTATATTGTGGGGCGTTGACCGGGAAAATGCCAACAAAGGCAGTTAAATTTTTTCTGCTATCTGTATATTTAACTGCTGTTGCTGTTTTCCCACCGATTTGAATACCTGCGATTCGCGCTTGGCGTCCACTGGTTTCTTCGGCGACATGGAACATAATTTCCCGCAACCGCGCCGATATTTCATCAGACAACACCCGTTCCCCTTGGACAACACCAACATCGCGTTTTAATAATGTTGGATAAATATAAATTCCACCATTTGTCATTGCATTTACCGCCAACAATAAATGCATTGGGGAAACTGCGATACCATGACCATACGCCATTGTTGCGCGTTCAACTGGTCCCCATTGCGACGGCAACAGCGGATGTTCTGTTTTTCCAAATTCTAAATCCAATGCGTTATCAAAATGCAATCGATTGAAAAATTCGCGTTGCGCGCCATCCGGCAAATCCAGCGCAATTTGCGCACTGCCCACATTACATGAATACAGCATAATTTCTTCAACTGTTAAATTCGGTCGCACTGGTTTAAAGCTGGCTAAATCGCGTATAGTTTCTGCCACACGCCCAAACTTATCGTAAACCTTGAATGGTTCCGCGACATAGTATTCTTTATTTATTCCATTTTCCATTGCCAATGCCGTATTAAATATTTTAAATATAGACCCCATTTCAAACACACCGCGCAATGGCATAAACATTCTATTTTTTGCCGGATCTATATTTAGATTTTCCGGATCAAAATCCGGCAAAGACACCATCGCAATCATTTCACCTGTACGCGAATTCATCAACAACCCCATTGCTGCCTTGGCTTGATATTTTTGCATTGCCATGGACAATTGTTCATAAAACACCGACTGTATTCTGGAATCCAGTGATAAACGCAATGGATCTGTATTTTCCGATAAATAATCATCATATATTCGTTCCGCCCCCTCTAAACCATGCCCATCACTGCCAACGAAACCAACAACATGTGAAAACAGTCTGCGCTTTGGATAGCGTCGCGTTTGTATTGATTCAATTTCCAAACCTTCTAATCTGGCTTGTTCAACAACCGCACGCGCAGCATCTGATGCATATTTTTTTACATATATAAATTTACGCCCAGAATTTACCAATCCCAATGCATCAGATAAACTATATTCATATGGCAATGCCTGATGTATTGCTGTGGCAACTGCATCCCTATCCTTTACAACTGAATTTCGTAATATAATATGACCAGACATTATATTTTTCGCCAATATATCGCCATTTCTGTCAACTATATCAGCCCGTTGTATAATCCATTTCCCATCAGCCCCTGAATTACGCGACCGATCTGTACCCTGAATTCCCAACAACAGCGTCCGCCCCACAAATATAACAAACACCACAACAAAGCATAAATAAATTATACGCAAACGCCGCCGCCCGATACGATCACCGAACGCACCGGCAAAACCATGCTTAAAAATATCTTTACCAACTTCGAACATTTATTGTTGTATGCCTTCACCTAATGTTTCACGGTTTGGCAAATCATTTATGTCTACTGATTTATGAAAACTGACCACTTCGGCATCTGGCGAAATACTGACCACCAGATTGCGCAATATTTCTGGTCGAACATATGACGCAAAGTTTGCCTGGGCAACCGCGATTTCTTGCTGGGTATCAACAATTGCCGCACGCACGCGATTTCGTTCATCATTTTGTGTGTCATAACACACCTGCAATGTCGACAACAGCATTGCGACAACTGCGATTGAAATCCAACCAACCCGAAACATTATTTCGCTTTCACGCATATCTTTCCGCCAGATAAAATACCTAATATTTTATTTTAATATTATCATAAATTTTGTAAAAAACGAATCATTGAATTAACCCCGCCCATGCGTCCCGTACCCAAATTCAGCCCCAGCGCAGAAAATTCGCCCCACAAGTCCATTTTTTTTATCTCGTCCGCACTTTTACCATCAACCATCGCGGTAATAATTGCAACGATTCCGCGTACCAATGCCGAATCGGCGCGCCCATAAAATCGATTCCCATCACGGCAAATTTCCGCAAACGATGCACATCCAACAATTTCAGTACATTGCGCAGATTCTGGCACATCTGGCATGTGCGCACCAAAATCCATAACCATATCCAATTTTTCAACCGGGTCAGATATCATTAACAAAATATTTTTCATATCTGAATAATTCATATGCATTACCATCCCTGCTCTGTTAAATCCAGTTCCAACCGCGCGGCATCCGACATACGCGATAAATCCCATGGTGGATCCCAGACTAAATCAACATGAACATCACGCCCCCCAGATATCGCCATAACACTGTCATGAACCTGCTGTAATAATTCTTCCATCATGGGACATGTCGGACTGGTAAATGTCATCTTTATATCAACGGCGTTATCCGATACAGATATATCATACACCAACCCCAAATCCCAAATATTAACCGGGATTTCCGGGTCATATACACTGCGTAAAGCATCTATAACATTTTCTTGCGTTAAATCCATTTTACTTAACCACACTATTTATTATATCCACCGCCGCTTTGGCATCATCCATCGTATTCCATGCACCAACAGATATCCGCGCTGTACCGGTTAAATTCATTAATTTATGCAGCCAACCTGCGCACATATTCCCAACACGCAAACACAGCCCCCGCGCACCAACAGACGCACCAAAATCTAACGCATGCATTCCATCAATATAAAATGTCAGCAATGTTGAATCGCGCGGTGTTATTATTTTTATACGCGGATTTTCAGACAATTTATCATACATATACTTTATTAAATTTAAATCTGGACGATATCGCACCAATTCATCAATCGCCACCGGGAATCCAATAATTTGGGTTAATGGCAATGTACCTGCTTCAAATTTTTCCGGCGCATCATTTAACACCCATGTATCTGCACCTGTGATTTTGTTCACCATTCCGCCCCCAAATTTATCAGGATAAAATAAATCTGGATTTTTTATATACATAACCCCCACGCCAGTATCCGCACCAATCTTATGCCCAGAAAAACATATAAAGTCCGCCCCCCACGCACCTGCATCAATTGGCATATGAACAACATACTGCGCCACATCAACAACCGTTATTACATTCGGATTTTTTTTGCGCGCCGCCGCAATTAAATCTGCGACCAGCACTGGCATGCCAATAACATTTGACATGGCGGTTATAACAAAAACATCTGCATATGGAATATTATCCATATCATAATTAAATCCAGAATCCAATGGGCATACCGCAATTTCTGCACCACCGGCAATCCATGGCATACGGGCGCTGTGATGGTCCAAATCAGACACTGCAACAACTGGTTTGCACGCCGTAAATTCCGGCATTGAATAAATCATACGCATTGCACGGTTTAATCCATCTGTTGCACCCGATGTAAAAATAATATTATCTGATGCCCGTGCATTTATAAAACGCGCCACCTGACGCCGCGCATCCATAATTTTTTCATCAACCGCGGCGGCGCGCGCACAAATTCCCCGTCCTGCATTTGCATAGTCATTCTGCAAAAAATCCATTTCTGCCCGAATAACAGATTCGGGTTTCAACGCACTGGCGGCAGCATCTAAGTATATGATTTTATTCATTTTATGTTTTCTCTTGCATTTTGTGGCGATTATAATACACTCTGGGCAAATATCAACCAAGGAAGGAGAAAAAAAGATGGCACTGGAACATGCAAATGACGCAACATTTGAATCGCTGTTGGGTTCAGGTATTGCATTGGTCGACTTCTGGGCGCCTTGGTGCGGTCCATGTCGTATGTTTGGTCCAATATTTGAATCTGCATCTGAACATGCCCCCGATGTAAAATTCATCAAATTTGAAATTGATGAATCCAACCGACGCACACCGGCAAAATTCGGCATACGCAGTATTCCATCTGTTTTGGCATTTCGCAATGGCGAATTGATAGAGGTACGAACCGGACTGATGGACGAAGAAACATTAATGAATTGGATAGGTGAACTAAAAGGATCCTGATATGGCAACAGAAAACTATAAAACAATTGAATTACCACCAAAATATGTGCCAAAAAAATCTGAACCATACATGTGTCCACAACATTTGGCATATTTTTATCATTTATTGACAGCACAAAAAGAAGAATTATTGCAAGATTCTGATTCCGTATTAAACGCGGTTCGTCTGGCGGATAAAACAGAAAGCGCGGGCGTTGGTGACGAATCAGATAACGCAACATTTGAACAAGAAATCACAATGAATTTGCGCATGTCTGAACGCGATAATAACCTGCTGAAAAAAATAAATGCGGCGCTGGAACGCATTGAAAACGGCACATATGGATACAGTGTTGTTTCTGGGGACGAAATTGGTCTGTCGCGCATGCTGGCGCGTCCACTGGCAACCATGACCGTCGAAGAACAAGAAGAATACGAAAAACGGAAATAAAACAAAAATCAATACCCCGGAAAATCCGGGGTATTAAATTTCAAAATAAAAATGCTGATTTTTAATCAGCACTTTTATTTTTTTACTGTCTTATTTACTTTTTTTTGCCGATGTTTTTTTAATTGGCGCATTTTTGATTTTTGCCGCCCCGACTTTTTTTACATCGCCATTTTCTTTTTTATTTAAACTTTTACCTGCATCATCTTTTTTTATCTGCTTGTTCTTTAATTCTTTTTTAAAAACATTTATTCCATCTGCCAGGTTTTTCATCATTCCCGGGATTTTATTATGCCCGAACAAAATCAAAACCAAAACAACAATTACCAGAATTTCTGCCCAACCAAAGCGTCCAAACATAATAAATCCTCGTTTTATTATTTAGTTACATAACATTCCAAACCATTTGATTTGGCATTGCGACAAAACGCATTCGCATCTGCCGATGTACCAAACCCAACACGCAATCTGTATGCCGTTGTGCCATTTTTCAACTGCGCCGCCAGAATTACAAATTGGCGCCCTGCAAATAATGAACGATGTGCATTTTGTAATTGACGCTGTCCCGATTCTGCCAATGCACGCGTACTATACGACCCCAGCTGTGCATACCATGCCGATTTTGGTGCCTGTTGCACAGGTTTTGCCGCACGGCGCGCCGGCTGCGCTTTTTTCGCTGCGGGCTTTGCCGCTGGTTTTTGTGCCACCGGTTTTTCCGGATTAAATGTTACATCTTTTCTGTCTTCGATTACACGCACTGGAACCCCTGGGGTTGTTGCCGGCTGGGGTGCCGCCACTGGTGCGGGCTGTGGCTGTGCCACAGGTTGTGGCACCGGTGCTGGTTGCGGTGCCGGCACAGGTTGTGGCACGGGCTGTGCGACATTCGCCGGCACATTTGGGACAGTCGCAACATTAACTGGCGCCCCCGCTTCACCTTCGACCATGATTGCCGGTCCATCTAAATCCACCTGCATTGTTGATGACGAATCCCCACCAATCGTACGAATAATAATATATGTCGCCAGAATTATTACAACCACACCAACCGCCAACAACAACCATGGCTTTTTCGGGCGCGGTTGCGCGAACGGTGCCGCATCCGGCAGTGTATCCATCGAATCGGCATCATCATTTAAATCTAACAGATCCAAGTTATCGTCATTATTCATCTGGAATCCCCCATCGTTCTTTGTGCATATTATATCATAAAAAACGACAATTAACAAAGAATATCTGTACCATTTATTCCGGCATTTGTCCAAAATTTGGCGGCACAATTAATTTATGATTTTCTTCGACAATTGGTTCGGTCTCGCACGAACCCGCACATGCCGTTAAAACGATTGGCGCGATCAGTATTGCCAACAATAAAAATACTTTTTTCATAATTCCATTCCTTTGCTTGTACACATATTATAATGGCGCGGACACGCCGCGCCATATTTTTTTGCGTTTATGCCGGCATTTTCACCGCATCTGTCATATCTGCGATAAATTTATCCAGCGCAACCGTTTCTTGTTTTTCAACGCCCAGTTTACGCAATGTAACCGTTTTATCCGCCATTTCTTTTTCGCCAACAACGGCAATGATTGGCGTTTTTGCCAACGATAATTCGCGGATTTTATAATTAACTTTTTCATCGCGCAAATCAGCGCGTGCATACACACCCGCATCACGCAACGCATCAACAATTTCCAACGCATAATCACGATATTTTTCAGATATCGGCGTCACAACAACTGGCTCCGGCGACAACCACAACGGCAAATTTCCCCCCGTTGATTCCAACAATATCCCCATAAAGCGTTCAATTGATCCCAACATTGCACGATGCAACATAATCGGGCGATGTTTTTCGCCATCTTCACCGATATAGGACAAATCAAACCGTTCCGGCAAATTCATATCCAGTTGCACTGTACCACATTGCCATGTACGCCCCAGCGCATCTTTCAAATAGTTATCAATTTTCGGTCCATAAAACGCGGCATCCCCTGGGGCAATTTCATATTCGATACCATTGGCATCCAACGCATGCTTTAACGCGCCTTCGGCTTTATCCCAAATTTCATCAGACCCGATACGAAATTCTGATTCTTTTCTGGTTGCCAGTTTCATAGAAATATTAGTAAACCCAAATTTCGCATAAATATCCTTGATAAAGCGCAGGATTTTTACAACCTCTTCTTCCAGTTGCTCTTCGGTACAGAAAATATGCGCATCGTCCTGGGTAAATTCGCGCACACGCAGCAACCCAGACAGTCCGCCTGCTGCCTCGTATCTATTCACCTTGCCAAATTCTGCCAGATACATCGGCAAATCTTTATACGACTTAATCCCCTGCCCAAACACCAACATCCCACCCGGACACGACATCGGCTTTACACAGAATGTTTTTCCATCCTGGGTTTTTCCAGAATAATTGTGTTCACCATATTTCGCCCAATGTCCACTGCGTTCCCACAGCGATCTGTCCATAACAGACGGGGTTGATATTTCCTGATACCCGGCGCGTTCTTGGCGATGGCGAATATATTCAATCAGTTTGCGATAAATTTTATACCCCTTGTCATGCCAAAACACCGCACCCGGCGCATATTCTGGTTCAAAATGGAATAAATCCATATCTTTACCCAATTTACGATTATCACGGGCAGCTGCTTCTTCCTGCATTTTCAAAAACGCGTCCAGTTCATCTTTGGTCGCAAACGCATCAACATAAATGCGTTGCAGCATTTTATTTTTTGCATCGCCCTTCCAGTATGCACCGGCAACATTACGAATTTTAAACGCGTCCCGTGGCAAATCTTTGGAACTTTCCACATGCGGTCCGCGACACAAATCAACAAAATCACGGAAAGTATAAATTGATAAATCTTCCCCTGCGGCATTATATTCATTCAACCATTCCATTTTATACGGCTGGTCTGCGAATAATTGTTTTGCCTCGTCCAGTGATACATTACGCTGTTCAAACCGACCATTTGATTTAATTAATTCACGCATTTCGCGTTCGATTTTTGGAAAATCATCTTCGGAAAATCGGTGTTCTGTATCAAAATCGTAATAGAACCCATTTTCAATAGCGGGTCCCCCCGCAAATTTAACATCTGGATATAATTTTTTCACCGCCGCCGCCAAAACATGCGCCAGCGAATGCCGTACAGTTTCAATTGGATATGACATAATAAACGCCTCTACTTGTATTTTAAATTATGAATTTTTGTTAATTATTACATTGAACGCGCAAATGCGCAAATAGAAATCTATACCCCCGCGGGGGTTGTAGTTGTTGTTGTCAAAAAATAAATAAATCTATTCATAACGCCATAAATGATAGTACTTAATTAAATAAATGTCAATCTGATTAAAAATCAATTATGCAACCAAACAGAACTGCAAAAAAGAAACACACACTGCCCCCAATTACAAACAAATGCCACACGGCGTGCGAAAACTTTAACCGCCGCCACAGATAAAATATAACACCAATTGAATATGACAATCCACCCGCCAATATAAACCACAATCCACGCGGTGGAATATTATGCAGCATCGCCGGCAATATAAATAACAGCGTCCATCCCATAATTAAATACAGAACAACAATCCATTTTGGCTGGCTGCGCGGACGACGAATTTTCATAATCGCCCCAATTATTACAATTGCCCATAATATCCCAAATACGGTCCAACCCAATGCCCCACGCAAATTGACCAATAAAAACGGCGTATATGTACCCGCAATTAATGCATATATGGCAACACTGTCCCAAACCTCAAAAAAGCATTCACCCCGCCGTCCAATTGTTGCATGGCACATTGTTGACCCAAAATACAGCGTTATCATCGTTGCACCAAAAATCGCGCACGATACCACCGCCCATGGATTATGCGCCAACGCCGCAAACACAACCAGCAATGTTAACGCCGCAATTGCCAAACCAATACCAATTCCATGGGTTAAAATATTTAATGCTTCTTCTGATTTTGTACTGGGTCTTTCCCAACGAAACAATCCCGTTGCCCGCAAGAAACGCAACAACCGCCCCCCACGCACATCAGATTTAACCGCTTTTAATTGTTGGCGTACAATCTGTTTTGTTTTTGTCATTTTATTATATCCCCAATTCGTGCCCCAACCCGGTCCGCACCCATTACCTGCATAATTGAATACAGATCTGGGGTGTTTGTGCGCCCCGTCACCGCCACACGCAGATTCATGGCAACATCACCATTTTTAACACCCGCATTTGCGGCAATCGCAACAATTTTGTTCCACCAAGTATCCTTGTCATCGCAAATATCAAATGTTTCCAAAAACGCGCGCAACAAATCATGATTAAACGCGTATTCAGTATTTGGCACGAACAAGTCATCCCAGAAATAGGACACTTCATCCAAAGTCTGTTTCCATGTAATAAAATCTTTACGAATCCGTTTTGGATTATCGCGTTCAATTGCCAAAATATTTTTCAGATATTCTGAATTACCACCGATTCGCGCCGCCCATATCGAATCGTATTCCATCGCCCACGATGAAACGCGCCGCACTAATTCCTCAACCGACATTGTTCCAATAAATTCACGCGCCCACCATTCCAACTTTCTCATATCAAACAGCGCGCCCGACATTGGGATTTTCTTTGGTCGCAATTGGTATTCCCAAATATTTTTAACCTGACCTTTGTTTTTTGCCTCTTCATATCCAGATGCCGCAATATTGAATAAATATTCCAACACAGCCTCACTCGGCCAACCATCGGCCAAAAAGTACGCAACATTTGCCTCTGGATCATGACGCTTTGATAATTTTCGCTGTTTTCCAGTATCCGCATCAATTTTATCAATTGTTGATGTATGAATATACATCGGCGGCATCCATCCCATCATACGAAACAATTGTACATGCAATGGAAACGATGGCAACCATTCTTCACCACGAACAACATGTGTTGTACGCATAAAATGGTCATCACACAGATGCGCGAAATGATATGTTGGCAAACCATCATTTGATTTAATTAAAACAATATCTTCGTTATTTTCCGGGAACCCGATTGAACCACGCACTGCATCTTTACAGAAAATTCGCTGTTGTGGATTACCGGTCGAATATAAACGAATCGATGGCACATCACCCGCGTCCAGACGGCGAATTATCTCTTCTTCTGTGATATCGCGATCGCGCGCAAATTCACCATAAATTCCGGTGGCAAATCCCGCAGCCTTTTGATTTTCACGAATGCGCGCCATCTCGTCCGCGGTCAAAAAGCACGGATACGCCAGCCCACGCGCCAATAGATCCGCCGCCACACTGTGATAAATATCGCGCCGCTGGGACTGGTAATACGGTCCATATTCTGGGACATCATTATACTGCAATCCGAATCGCTGCATTGAATTTTTTATAATTTCTACGGCATCTGCAACCTCGCGCTTGGTATCCGTATCTTCGATACGCAACATAAAGACACCACCCGTATCATACGCCAACTTGCAATCAATCAATGCCTGGTACAGCCCACCAATATGCATATATCCCGTTGGACTGGGGGCAAAACGCGTAACAAACGCACCATCCGGCAAATTGCGTGGCGGGAATTTTTCTTCCAATTCCGCCAAAGTATATTTTGGCGCGCCGCCCAACACCCGTGCAATTAAATCAGCCGATAAACCATTACGCATTTTTATTTTCCTTTTCCCATTCCGACTTTAATTTTGAATACACGAACACATCGCACAGTTTGCCACGAAACATATAACTTTGACGACGTACCCCTTCGCACAGATACTTGTTGCGTCGTGCCACAGATTCACTGCGTGAATTTTTCGTGTCCATAATAATTTCGATTCGATTTACGTCCATATTTTCGAACGCTAATTTTTCCATTGCCTGGACGGCCCGCGTCATAATTCCGCGACCATTGTACTTTTTAGACAACCAATATGCAATCTCGGCAATTTTATTTTTCCCAGAACTGATATCGACACCAACACTGCCCACTATTTCACCATCATAAATAATGTAATAAGAACCATTATCTGTTTTAGACACCTTGTACATGTGTATGTACATATCTTCTGGGCAATTTGATACATCAATCCAATCCAAGAATTCAGATAAAAATTCACGTTCAGAATCAACAATTTCAAATATTCTTCGCGCATTATCAAATGACGGATTGATTTTTTCCAAGACAAAATCATCACACTGAATGCGTTTTGGAAATTCGAACATTTTATAAACCCTTGTTTTGTTAACTTTTGAATTTTATACTAAATATATGGAAAAACAAGAACTAAGAACATTTGGTCGCCGTCATGGCAAAAAATTATCAGCACGTCAAACGATGCTGATTGACCGGGTTTTACCGACAATTTCACCAACAAATTTGCCGGCAAATACCGGCAAAATCCTGGAAATTGGTTTTGGTGCGGGTGAACATTTACGCGAAATTGCCCGGCAAAACCCGGATAAAACAGTAATTGGCGCCGAACCATTTATGAATGGCGTTGCATCCCTGTTGTCGGCAATTACGAACGAATCGAATGTTGTTCGCGACGAATATAAAAATATCAGAATTTTTGCCGATGATGTGCGCGATTTTTTGCGCCAAACCGATTCGCAATTTGAACAAATTTGGATTCTGCACCCCGACCCCTGGCCAAAGGCACGACACGAAAAACGCCGCCTGTTGCATGCCGATTTTTTAAAAAATTTATTAAATTATCTGACCCCAGATGGCGAAATCATCATCGGCACTGACCACTGGGAATATTTTGATTGGATTGTTGAAAACGCAAAAAATGCCGGATTACATGCATCCACACCAGATATAGATACCATTCATACCCGCTATCAAACTAAAAATATGGCTGGCACATCGGCACCAAAATATCTGATTATCCGCGCTTAACTAACAAAAAACATTGTATTTTTGCATAAATTTGGCTGTATTAATCGCGTCAACCTGACAACCTGGTCAATACGCATTGGATTTAATCCGACAGCAAACTGTAATTTTCCATCATATTCACCATCCCATGCATTTAACACTGCATAAATTCGACCAACGAAATCAGACCGATCCCCAGTATCACGCGACAGCGCCAACATCACACCATTTGCACGAATTTTCTTTAACCCAGAAAACAAATGCCCCCAATCAAACGGACCAACATCACAAATATCAATACCAATAATTAAATCTTTGTTAAAAAACAGATCATCACGAATCATATATAATTGTGAAACAAATGCATCAATATCTTTGAATCTGATAAAAATTTGCGCCCCATCTGCACCCTGCTTAAATACAGAATTTACATTTTCTGTTAAATCAGACACACTATCTGCCGATACCGCATCCATATAAAAGCGGGTAAAAATTTTTATATTCTTATTTTCCAACCATGGCCATATTATCGGCACACTGTCAGATACAACAGATATTGCACGCATATTATCGGCAATAACCTGTTCGACCACATGTGCCAAATCCGCAGAATCCAACCCCGCCGGACACCACATCGCTGTACCGCATTCCAAACATCCAAGAATATTACTATCATTAATCATTACACTTTTTACTTTATCACAAATATGTTATAATAAAAAGCAAATGAGAATCCGTTTTGATAACATATTACTGGGAATATTATGGATGCTGGCAATGACACTGGGCGCCAGTTTCTGGTTCAATACCGTATATGGTTTTGACATATTTTCTGCATCCCATTGGCAATACTTATCATATATGCAGGCTGGTCGCACCCCCGTTCGTATTGGATTTTATATATCAATGGTTATCATAATATTTGCAACAATATTTGGCATGTATTTGGTTATGCGCCCACGCACCAGAAAAATTAAATTACCAATAATCAAAACATCAAAACCATCTGGCATACAAGGTCCCAATGTTATAACCAATAATAATACCCCATCGAATGCGACAATAAAAACATCTGAATTTCAAAACCCCGATTCGTCGACACTGGACATATTGCCATCAGAAACACAAATACCAAACAACACACAAAATAAAAATGCACCAAATGCGGATGCCCGCCCACCACGGCTGGTTTTACCAATGTCGAACAGAAATTATATTTCAACGCCACCACAACAAACCCAACCGTCGCAAAACATAACACAAAATTCTGTGCAAAACGATCGGTCCGAACTGCGCGAAATTTTCGAATCCGCCGGATATGTGGTAAAGTCTGCCCCACAGATAAATGGTATCCAGATTGCACTGTTGGCAATTGGCACAAACGAAACATTGTGGATTGGTGGCGTTGGTATCAAGACAACTGATATGCGAACCGCCATAGACAGACTGCAACAAATATTTTCCGACACACTGGACGAAACATATATAAATGTTAACGGTTTTGTCGTTAATGCCCCAGATGCTGCAACATCAGAATTCCAAGACATATTAATGTTTAATTCAATATCTGATTTACGCCAATATATGCGCGGCGTACCAAATCCACCACTGTCACCTGATGATGATGGAATGTTTGATGCATATTCGCAATATATTGATGCTGTTATAAATCATATAGGATTACTATGACACAACTGACACATGACAGTGCTGAAAAAAAATTATCTGATATGGGCATGGGTGATATGCCTGTAACGGAATACCGCCCTGTAAATCCATGTGTTTGTGCTGATTGGTTTTTACAATATAAAAAATTATGTCGCGAATTTATAAAAACATTAACAGATTCTGTCGATCAATTGGCAATGTTAAATCTGACCCAGGATGAATTTTTAGCATTAATAATGGGACGTGCAATTCCACCAAACATGTCTTTCAGATTTCGCATTCCATTAACATTGGGTGGGACACTGGACACAGATAATATTTTCATGTGTCGAACATTTCCACATTCACACCAACTGGATATTTTTTTAATTAATCAATATGGCGCTGATACAATATGGTTGCCAAATCCAACATCCAAGGTTTATGTTCCATCATATAATACATCTGGTGGTGATGGCGGCAATGCAACCAGCGACCGATTAAGTCAGATTGCCGCGCAAATTATAGCATCGCGCGGAATGGAATAAGATACGGAAAAAACATGACATGCACAGAATTTTTATCATCAATAAAATCATATAATGCGCAAATTGCGCCCCCCCCAGATTCATCTGATATAATTCTGGCAAATACAAATTTACAAAACATGCGCGCTGCGATGTTGCCAAATTTTATGATTGAATTATATTCACAATGTGGCGCAATTGTACTGGATTGTGGATATATTTTTGGACCAACAGAAATTGCGCGCAACAAAGATTACCCTGTGCCAGACATCGTCAGCATAAACAAAAAATTAATCGGGATATCACAAATTAATAATAAAACTGTATTTGGTCGAAATGATTTATTTTGGTTTGCATTTGACGCATTTGGCAAATGCGAAATGCTGGATAACATTTCATTAACTGTTATGCGAAAATACGATGACGCATGGCGCGCAATGTACGATTGTTTAATTGCAGGAAAACTATAATGACAAAATTATCCGTATCTTTATCTGGTCATCACACCAGTATTTCACTGGAACCAGAATTTATTGATGCACTGCATAAAATTGCACAACGCGAAAACAAATCAATCGCATCAATTATCGAAAATATTGATGCAAAACGAAAACCTGACACAAATTTATCATCCGCGATTCGGGTATGGATATTACAAAAATTTATGCATTAAAAAAACGCTGTATATGCATGTTTTACTGCACATACAGCATTTTTACAAACAATTATTTACGCATCTTTACCCAATACATTGTCAAAACACATAAACACGAAAATGCTAATATAATTATCAACCATCCATCACGACCAATTGAACGATACAGTGTTTCATGCGCACCTGAAACGACCGCATCTACATACCCGGCGCGCCCAATTGGAATCATTGATGCAATTGTACCATCTGATTTTATAAATGCACTGATACCCGAATAGTTTGCCCGAATAATTGGCAAACCTGCCTCAATTGCATAACGACGCACCATATCCAAATGTTGATATGTTCCCGGCGTTCGCCCAAACCATGTGTCATTTGTTATATTTATTATTGCATCAGGCGCGGTATCTTTTGGCACCACCGAATCAGAAAAAATTATTTCATAACATATCGCCGGCGCGAATGAAAAATCATTTCCATTTATATTAACATGAATAACATCTGGTCCGCCGCCTGGCGTCAATTGTCCTGGGGTTGGAATAATATCCCCAAACGGTCGATATTCACCAAATGGCACCAAGTGTGATTTGCTGTAAATTGTTTGTATATCACCATTTGGTAATACAACCGCCATAGAATTAAATATATTATCGTCCGCATATGATGTCGCACCTAAGATAATATTTTTATCCAATGCATCCGCCAATGAAATATTATCACCATCAACGATAACAAATGGATACGATGTTTCCGGGAAAACGATTAAATCTGGATTCCCCGGCGCACCCGCCAAATCCATCAATGCATGAATATTCGCAACTGCATTTCGCATTGCATCTTCGCGCGAATGCGATGCCTTTTGCGCAGCGCTGCGTGCGGGTTGAACAATTCGAATAACCGGCGACATATTATTATTTGCCCCAGACAATTCAATATTTCTATATCCCACAAACAACCCAATTCCACCAAGAATTATAAATATAAAAAATATTAACCAACACGATTTATCACGCAACCTGGTTAAAACTTCAACCAATGCAGCAATTCCACCAATAATAATAAAACTTAACCCCAATGCCCCCCACAACGACATTGAATTTGCCAGCCCCAGCCACGGCATCGCAATATTTGCAATCGGATTCCATGGGAATCCTGTAAACAACCATTCACGCAACCATAAGACAAACACCCATGTCGCGGCAAACAAAAACGGTCTGCATGCCGGAAATGTGCGTATACACGAAATTACAATAAATGGCACAGAAAATATAATCGCTCCCACCAACCCAATTCCAATTAATGCCGGAATGGTCCATATTGCAAACTGTGTCGCCAGTTCTGGCACCACATAAATAGAATTTAAAACCCACCAAAACATTGCCATGGCATATGCTGCACCAAACGGTGCCGCGCGTAAAAATGCACGCCATGCACTGATTTTATTTTCACCACACACCGATAACTTATATGCCACCGCAATGGCAATTAATGTCGCCCACCACATATTAAATGGCGCAAATCCCAATGCAGCAATTGCACCCAACGCAAACATTATTATTGCACGAACAACGCCGCCCGTTGGAATTTTAAATTTATGCAGACGCGACAAAAATTTTTGTCCTGGACAACATGATAAATCGCTGCATACGGCAGAATCCTGCACATAGGGATTTTTTATATCTAATTTTTTTAATATTTCTATCTCTTTATTTTCCATTATTTCTGCATCATCATCATTTATATGATCATAGCCTTGCAGATGCAGCATTCCATGCACAACCATATGCGCCGCATGATCAACAACAGATATATTTTCTGTATCTGCTTCACGCAAAACTGTATCCAATGATATATAAATATCCCCCAACAAAACATCATCACCCAATTCAAACGACAACACATTTGTTGGCTTATCAATACCGCGATATTTTTTATTCAACGCATGTATTTCCGCATCATTGGTCAATATAACAGAAACCTCTGCATCTTTGGATACATGCAATGCCGCCGCATTTGCAATCTGTACAAAATTAATTTTATATTTACGCCACCGCGCATCATTATAATTAACATATACTTTCATTTTTCATTCGCTTTAATATCAAGACATGACTTTGTTCTTTTCAACCACATTTACAAAATTAATTGCATTATGTTTATCCGCCTGCTCTATCTTTTGAATTCCGGCACGCATTGCTGTAATTTTTTCGCCCAACTTTTTTTGCAATTCTTCAGAAAAAGCGTTGTATTGATTTCCACTAAATTTTTTAGCTAATTCCAAATTCCGCATTGCCATAACATAATGTTCATGCCGCTGTCCAGCGTCTTTACTTTTATCCCCCAGCGCAGCCCGACACAATGCAGCATTATAATATGTATACCCACGAATATCGTTTGGCATTCCATTAAAATATTTTGATTCTATTAAATCTTGCACTACACGCAATCCGTTTTCATATTGTCCCATTTTGTAATAGCATAACGATAAATTACTGTATGCGATATAAAGTTTAGGATCTTTATCCAACGCCGCCTTGAATTTATTTATCGCTTTTTTATAGTCTTCGTTGAAATACAAATCTTCGCCCTCTGCATTCAATTGCTGTGCCATGGTTAATTTTTCTGGCGCTGGTCTGTCAATAAAATCTTCGAAATTAACTGTGACATCCCCTATTTTCACATACCCATTCGCAATTAAATCAACCTGTTCATTTGTAAGATATTCTCTTATTGGTTTTTGTTTGGTACCTTTTGTGACACGATACCGTGGCATTTGTAACAAATCACCCAAATTATCGATATGACGGACAGCCTTGGCACGTGCTTTCGGTGAATTGCTGTCATATACCAACAATCCATCTGGCACATATTCATCCATCATATATGGGGCGCCTGCAATAGAATTTAATAAATCTTGGTCAGAAACATTACCCAAATAATACGATGCCAACACACCAAACTTATACGGCAATCCCCCCCAACTGGTACCCTTTATTGCGGCAAAAGCACGAACATAGGCATTTGCGATATCCTGGGGCGTTTGTCCTGCATTAATGGCGCGTGTAACAATATGCCCCGTGTTACCTGACGCCCAGGTGTTTTCCCCTTTGTTATATCCAGCCACAGCCAATATAACAAATAACCTGGCATTCATCGGCACCTTGATATGTTGTTTAATTTTTGGATACACTTTTTCATATAACCATGCCGATGCCAAATCGCGGCTTTGCTCTTTGGTAATTCTAAATCCGTTTCCGACATGCTGATTCAACACACGCGCAGCAAATTTACGATGTATTTCATCCATCAAGGCAAATCCCATACCAATTGTTTTTGTACCGCGTCCAAAATTATCATCATAAATTTGTTCGATATATTCTTCGCTGGACACCAAATGAGCCAACACATAAGGATGTACCGCATCCACCATGCGTTGCCATTCTTCATCAGATGCACGCGGATTTAACACTACATCTTCGAACGCCATTGTATTTCGTTTTACATTCCGCCATTCTTTGAACTGTTCTATTTTATCCGGCACAACTTCTGTACCTAAATATCCGCCACCGGCAACCAACCCCAATCCAAACAGCCACAAAATATGCGCCGATAAATTCGGATATTTTTTTGCAAAACTGGATAATTTTTTTGGCTTGCCGCGTTTATTTTTTCCGACATTTAACTGTGCAAATTTTTCTTCCATTTTGCGCAACGCCGCATTATCCAGCGTCAACCACCGCGCCAGCATTAACAGAAATTGCGCCCCACCCGCCGCCAGCCATGCCGCGCCCTTGGCGGTCCGCAGCCCCATAATCGCCGCCGCATCTTTTATTTCAGCGTTTTCGTCAATTTGATTTGCCGCATTTTTTGCAGTACGACGCGCACGAATATATTCAGCTGGATTTTTTTCGGCAATTTTCTGGCGCAATTTTTTTGCTGCTTCCTCTGGCGTTGCGACAATTTTTCTAAATTTTTCTGCCATTACTTTTTCCCTTTTATTTTATTGCGCCCCAGTCCTGTTTTTTTTGCAATTTTAGATCGCCGCGCGGCATAATTTGGCGCAACAAACGGATAATCATCTGGCAATCCCCATTTTTCACGATACTGCTGTGGCGTCATATTAAATTTGCGTTTAATATACCGACGCAACATAATGTGCCATGTGCCATCTTCCAAACATTGAATCCTGTCAGGCTGAATTGACGCAGCAATCTGCTGGCGACTGATTGACGCCCCACGCAAACTTTCCCGCGCGGTGCGAACTGCCTCTGCCATCGACAGCGCTGGATTTGCCGCAATTGCCGCCGCCGCCAGATTAGCAATCGCCAATGTAAGTTCAGAATCTTTGGTCGAATTAACCAACTTGATATCCTCTTGTTTATTTACTAAAATTCATTATATCACAAATAAAGATTAAATAAAATCAAAGTAAAATATAAAAAATGCAATCTGAAAACAGACCACTTGCCGATTTAATGCGTCCAGCCACGATTGACGAAATCGTGGGTCAGCGTCAATTATTGGGCGAAAACGGTCTGGTACGCCGAATGGTGGATAACCATAAATTATCAAATTTAATTTTATGGGGTCCGCCCGGATGCGGCAAAACAACAATTGCCCGCGCATTGGCAAAATCAGTCGATATGGATTTTGTTGCAATGTCTGCCGTTTTTTCTGGCACCGCGGATATAAAGAAAGCAATGGATGCCGCGCGTATGAATCGTGAAATTGGTCGTGGAACATTGCTGTTCATTGATGAAATTCATCGTTTTAATAAAACGCAACAGGATACTTTATTACCATATCTCGAAGATGGTACTGTTGTATTTATGGGTGCGACAACCGAAAACCCCAGTTTTAATTTAAATAATGCATTACTGTCGCGTTGTCATATCGGTGTTTTGCAATCACTGTCCAGTGAAGATTTATTAACATTAATGTCGCGGGCTGAAAAATTCCTGGGCAAGAAATTACCACTGGACGAAAATGCGCGCATACATCTGGCGCAAATGTCTGATGGTGATGCCCGATTTTTATTAAACACGGTCGAATATTTAATAAATGCGAATTTTAAAAAGAAATTATCCCCAGACACATTGGACAACGCGATACAAAAACGCGCACCATTATCAGATAAAACAGGCGATGAACACTATAATTTAATATCTGCAGTACATAAATCATTACGCGCCAGTGATACTGATGCCGCCCTGTATTGGACGGCACGCATGATGACATCTGGGCAAGATCCAATGTACCTGTTCCGCCGTCTGGCGCGATTCGCAATGGAAGATATCGGTCTGGCGGATCCAAACGCTATGCAGATGGCACTGGCGGCGTGGCAATTATATGAACGCATGGGCAGTCCCGAAGGCGACCTGGCATTAACAGAATTGGTTATATATCTGGGGACGGCACCAAAAAGCACGGCAAACTATCGCGCACAAACATCTGCATATCGCACCGCCCGCGAAACAGGCAGTCTGATGCCCCCAAAAAATATATTAAATGCCCCAACCCGCATGATGAAAGACATGGGATATGGTGCCGGATACATATACGAACCAGATACCGCATCCGGATTCAGTGGTCAAAACTGTTTCCCAGAATCAATGCAACGACAAAAATTTTATTATCCAATTGAACGCGGATTTGAACGCGAAATTAAAAAGCGTCTGGAATATTGGGACGCATTGCGTAAAAAAATAAATTCAAAAAAGAACTAGCGTGAAAATTTATTTTCCAATTCAGTCAACATCGCACGAACATTTTTCAAATAATCTGTTGAACTGGCATGACATCCAACATTTGCACGATTAATCAATCCGGTTAATACACGCCCCGGTCCCAATTCATATGCACATGTAATATTATATTCCGGAAATTTTTCCATAATTTCCAGCCAGCGTACCCCATGCGTCATTTGATCCGCCAATGCATCTTTTACATCTTGGGGATTGGACATAACATTTGCTGTTTGATTTGAAAACCAGTTTGTTTTTGGTGATTTCACATCTATATTTTCCAAACGACGCCGCAATAGATATTCTGCGTTCTGCATCAATGCACAATGTGCCGGGACTGATACATTTAATTTTTTTGCGATTCGCGCGCCGCGCGCATGCGCCTTGGCAACAATAACATCCAACGCTTCGTTCTGACCACTGATAACAAATTGATCACGCGCGTTATGATTTGAAATTGCCGCGAATCCGTGGCCACTGGCGGCGATTAATGTTTGTTCAATTGCACGCTTGTCCAGCCCAACAATACATGCCATACCACCACCATTTTTATCAACCATTGACATATATGTTGAACGCGCAGATAACAAATTCACTGCATCTGTCATAGACAAACTGCCCGCACATTGCAGTGCAGAATATTGCCCCATCGAATGTCCAACAATTGCATACCCAATATTATACAATGGTATATCATTAAAATGGTGTTCTATGATTCTGGCAATTGACACAGAATGCGCAAATGTCCCCAACGATGTTGCATCTGGTCTATTTAGTTCGGTCTGGGGACCATCAAAACAAATTTTTGCAATATCTTTGTGTGAAATATCAGACACCTGTTCAAAAGTATGACGAACAACCGGATATTCATCATATAAATCTTTTGCCATACCAACCCGTTGGGCGCCCTGACCGGGAAAAACAAATGCTATTTTTTCTGTAATCATAGCGACAATTATGACACCAAAATTAAAAATGTCAATTTATTATAACATAAAAAATCCCTGCATTACACAGGGAAATTCAACACAAAAAGAATTAAAACAATATATTTACATCCAAACCAACCTGTAATTCATCACTTTCGAATTCGTAATCCAAATGTCCGGCATATTGCGTGCGCCCATATTGACGAACAATTTTTCCACCCAACCATTCTTGGTCATAATGCGGATTGGTTGCCTTGCGCAGTGTAAATTGCGCGCCCAAACGCCAATCTTCGGTTATGCGAAAATATGCCTCTGGGACAAAGTCAATATACGCCATACCGCGCGCATCATCAAAAATCCAGTTTGATTGGATTGTCGCCGCCAATGTCATCCCTGCCCATTGACGACCAAAACGATATCCCGCATAATATGTTGAATCCGCATAATATGGCGTTCTGACATGCGATGAACCACCAAACTTTAATCCAAACAATACATCAGAAATTATATGCGCACTGTTTCCGGATGCCACCCCAACACGATAAACACCGCCTAAATCAATTGCGGAAAATCCATCTTCGGAACCATCAAAATCCTGTTGGAAATGAACATTTGCCGCAATTGTCAAACGATTATTTATCCCATACGATAACCGTTCACCCAAACTTAACACATTATCCCAATATGTCAGTGTTGTTTCTGATAAAACTTCGCCAATTGCCTGCATATACAGCGGATCTGATGTATCGCGTTCTAAAACATCTGCCCGCGCCCCAGAAATTGTTGGCATAATTCCAATAATCGCAATTAAAAAACCATATAAAAATTTACGCATTCTCTCTGCCTCGCTTTATTTATTGTTCTATCCGCAATTCTTACTTTAAAGATTCGACAATTTGGGTCCCATACCGGGACCCAAATCCATCAAATTTATGTATCAAAATGAAAAGATTGCCTGTAATCCGATTGTTGCCTCGGAATAATTGTCTATATGTGCCGTCCCCATATGAACGAACGCCCCAGTATCATAATCTGTTCCCCAATACGACAAATCTTTACCATCTGCGGAATCATACACCGCCATTTTTCCATACAGATTTAATGCGAACCAATCATTTGGTTGCCAACCAATTGCGGCTTTCAGCCCTAACTGATTATGCCAATCGTAATTACCAAATATTGCTTCGAAATTCAGGGTCCAATCTTCATCTAAAACACTGAATATCCCCAATCCACCCTCAATATAAAACACACTATTTACATCTGTATTATATGCCAAGAACAATGTTGCTGGTGTTCCATCTTCGGTGACACCGGTAATTCCATTACCATATGAATTACCATCAAAATCAACATACCAACCACGTGCCAGCCCATATATTGTGGATGAACCAACCTTGTACCCTGCTTTTAAATCTAAAATAACATTGTTGGATATGTCATGTTGGTATTGATAATACGCAGACAATGTCGCAATCCAATCCGTTGTATCGGCAAAGCGCCACTGAACACCCAACCCAAACAAATTAAACCCATTGTCATCCATTGAATCATCGGGCGCGGTTGACCAATCAAATTTGTATTCTGACATATCATATTTTGCCATTGCCAATACAGCAAATCGGTCGGTAATACCATAACTGAAATCTTCTTTGATAGAAAACTGACCCATATCCCATTTACCATTTGGATCAGACACAGTACCATCGCCCAGCGGACTTAACAATATATCATACGAATTCATCGTATATGATAAATCCGTCACCGAACCAAAATCCCCCGCCAATGGCTGAAAGAATGGATGTGCCAAATAATATTTGCGTTTCAGTTCACTGCGATATGTTTCTGCCCGTGTTGTCCGAACAGTTGCCGATGAATCGCCGCCCGCATATTGTTTATACAACGCGCTGCGATTTGCCGGTTGCGTATAATAAATATTTTTTGCATCTGCCGCATCATATGTTCTGGTTGATGTACGCGTTTCATACTTTTCATAGTTAACATTTGTACGCTCGCGCACAGCAGGCATACCTGTTAAATCGGCACTGGATGCCGCACGCGTACCCGAATTAGTATCCGCCATCGCCGGCACTGCTGAAATTAATGCCGCCGCAACTGCAAATAATGACATCTGATATTTCATTATAAAATTCTCCTTTTAATATAAATTATATCATAAAAACCCCATATAAAAAAGAATTAAAAGCAAAAAAGAAAAACCGCCATATGGCGATTATTCCTATAATATATGCCGTTTATTATTTGCATCTGGCGGACTGACTATACCCTCTTCTTCCATTCTTTCCATAAATCCGGCGGCTTTATTATAGCCAATTCCCAATCTGCGCTGGATATATGAAATTGTCGGCTTTTTATCACGCAAAACAACTTCTTTTGCCTGGGTATATAAATCAGAATCCTTGTCTGCCTTTGCCTGGGCGGCACTGGACACACCACCGACGCCAACCGCGCCCCCATCTTCACCATCGGTCACGCCATCTGCATATTCTGGTGCGCCCTGGGCGCGCAAGAAATCACCAACCCGGTTCATTTCTTCATCTGATATAAACGCGCCATGTATACGAACCGGAACGCGTCCAGCCTCGCTAAACAGCATATCCCCGCACGATAACAACTGTTCTGCGCCCTTTTCACCCAGTGTTGTCATTGAATCAATTCGGCTGCGCGCCTGGAACGAAACGCGTGTCGGGAAATTCGCCTTGATAACGCCCGTAATTGTTGTTGCATCTGGTCGTTGTGTCGCCATAACCAAATGAATTCCTGCTGCACGCGCCTTTTGTGCAATACGCTGAACACATGCCTCAACCTCTTTACGCGCCATACTCATCAGGTCGGCAACCTCGTCAATAATAATGACGATATATGGCATATCAGATAAATCAACTTCTTGGGTTTCAAACAGTAATTCACCTGTTTCTTCATCTGTACCAACCGCAACCTGGCGTGTTAATTTTTCGCCTGCTGCGCGTTTCTGCCCAACGATTTCATTATAACTTTCTATATTGCGGGCATTCACCGTTTGTAATTGTTTATATCTATCTTCCATTTCGCGCACCGCCCATTTCAGTGCATTTACCGCCGCCCCTGGATCTAATTTTACAATCGGGGTTATCAAATGCGGAATATCATCCCAGAAACCAAAATCAACACCCTTTGGATCAATGATTACCAGTTTGCACTTGTCTGGCGTAAAATGATAAACAATTGACATAATAATAGATTGAACAAACACCGATTTCCCCGACCCAGTACGACCTGCGATTAACATATGCGGCATTTTTGCTAAATCAAAATACATTGGATGCCCGCCGATATCCACGCCCAATGCCAATGGAATTTTATATTTTGAATTTATAAAAGTATCATTATCGATCAAAGATTGGAATCTGACCGTCTGGCGCGTAATATTCACCATTTCAACACCAATCAGTTGAGTATTCGGAATATGCGCAATACGAATATTTTCTGTGGCCATGGCGCGTGTCATATCACTGACAGTCTTGCTGATGTCAACCATACGCACACCACTGTCTGGCATAAATTCGTACAGTGTCACAATTGGACCGGGTCGAATACCAACAACCTTGCCATGAACACCGTATTCGGCAAAATGCACCTCCATCGCGGCGGCATTGCGTTTCAGTTCCGGTGTAATAATATTTTTACCAAAATTAGACCGTTCCAAAAATGCCGGATCCGGCAATTCATATTCATGCACCCCAGAATCCAAATCACGACGCGCCGCACGCCGCACGCGCTTCTGCGTACGCCTTGATTTTACTTTTTCTGTTTTTGGTGTATCGTCATCTGATTCTGCATCATCTGCGTCGTCTGAATCATCATATTCTTCGTCATCATCTGGGTCATCTGTATCATATTCGTTCGCATCTGCACCCGGCGACATCAAATGGAACACAGATAAAATCCAACGCACCCCACGCCAACATGTATACAGCGCGTTTTTTATATGGGCAAACTTTATATGCAATAACCTGGCGGATAATAATAAAAACACACATATTAAAACAACACCAACCAGAATTCCCCATTTACCAATCAATGATGTAATGTCAACTGATGCCACCGCCCCGAACAACCCGCCAAACGCATACGATGGGGCAATCAAACCCAATCCCGTCGCACCAACACACACGGCAACAAAGCACCGCAAAAAATTATATTCTGGCGCCGCCCCATCATCCCAGCGCATCAACCACGACAACCCCCAACGAATAACACATAAAATTAAAAACAATGCCGGGACAAAACCAATCATGTGCCGTAAAAAACCAACAATATTCCCCATAACAGATTGATTACCAAATGTACTGGCTGCGCCAAACCCATCCAGATATGGATTATAAAAAACCAGCGCCCAAACTGCCCATAAACCAATCGCAATCAACAGCCCACCAAATGCACGCTTTACAAATACGCGCAATGCGCCAGAAATCCGACTGGGTAAAAAATTAGATTCTTTTTCCATCAACCGCATTCTATCACAAAAATGCAAATAAAGATAGCATGCACAAAAATTAATTTAATACATCTGCGCCATGATGTTTTAACGCGGCTTTGGTAAAGTCAGCGACCACCATACCGATAAACGCCCCCAAAATAACATCTGTTAACCAATGCGCCCCAACGCACACGCGCGACAATCCAATAAATATTGCCAGCGTCCATGTAAACCATTTTACACGCGGCGCCAACAATCCCAACATTACCAACCCCGCAAACGATGCAACCGTATGCCCCGACGGCATCGAATTAAACGCCCAATCAAACGATGGCGGAAAAAATCCGGTCATACCCAACGCCTCGTAAAACACGGGACGCGCACGACCAATAAAAACCTTTAACACCCAACCAATTAAACTGGCACTAACAACAGATGTCAAAACAAATATTGCATAACTGTTTCTAACCTTTACCCAACAATCTTTAAAAAACACACTTATACTGACAGAATTTTTATTATCTCTGAACCGTGGTTTTGAATTTATTGCTTTTTTAATATAAAAAACAACCAACACAATTGCCGAAACTGTTATCCACATTTCCGCACTGAATACCGCGCCAAACGACCGAAACAACCAACAATCAAAATTCCGCAAGAATAAATACAATGGTTTGTCAAACCACGCAATCCCCATAAATACCAAGATTGCCGTACTTACCACCCCCCATCCTAACCATTTCCATTTAATTTTATTATCTTTGGTCAAGAACATATCACTTCCCCGTTTTTCTGTATTATTCTTCTGCAACCAGCCTATTATAAACCTTGCTGTCCGTCAATATTTTAACCGCGACCGCCATCGATAACGCATCTTCATCTGCGCCACTGGTAATCACTGGACACCCCCGGCGAACAGATTCCGCATCAACATCCGGGTCTTGATTAAAATCTTTGGCATTAAAATCATTATTTATCACATTCAAGAAAAACGCATTTTGCTGATTTACCGACCTGATATTTGACAGGCAAACAATTGGAAATATTCCGCGTCCATCAATCTGGCGCCCTGTGCCTGTTTTTATCGATTTGTTTAATAATTCCAACGCACCACCGTTTTCCAAATTTATACGCGATGCGATTCGCGCACTGCCGGCGGTTGGTGTACCAACCAAAACACCGCGCGCATTTTCATAAAACGCGGCAACAATTGCCTCCGCCGTGCCACGGGTCATATTTGACATTAAAACAACAACTGGCGCATCTGTTGCGGCACTGCCACCCGGGACAACTTCTACTTCATCCATTGCTGTTTCGACAATTCGCATCACAGGTTTCGCCCCAATAAACAGCCCCGCCAATTTTGCCGCCGCCCGTTCATCATCACCCGTTGCCGCACGCAAATCCAAAATTATCCCGGACACATCAGAATATTTTGCCAATGCTTCATTAATAATAGATGCCGCATTATCAGAAACCTTGTGTACAACAATTTCCAATATGGCGCCCGCATCCGCATCACTGCGATGAACAACATCTGCATCCGCCAATACAATTGACGCACGGCGTAAAACGACATCTCTATCCCCACTGGGGGTTAACAATTTTATTTTTGCTGTCCCAGAATTAAACCCCGTCATAACCGCTGCCAATTCTGCATCCGACATATCTGCAACCGCGCGCCCATTTATTGCAACAATCAAATCCCCTGCACGCATCCCCGCGACATCCGCCGGCGAATCCTTGAACACACCATCAACACGCCAATTACCGCGCGCATCACGCACACCCGTCAGACCAACACTGGTCAAAATTCGTCCATCTTCGGCAATTTCTGCGGCGCGCGAATAAATATATCGACCATTTTCATCAATTCCGCGCATTAAACTGTCAACAACCAATTGATACATTTCACTGGTCGATGCCGCATGCAATACCGGATCGTTCGCGCGCAATTTTAAAACCAACGCTGTTGTAATTTCACCGAACGCATTCCAATCATTATCCGCCGGTCGTGGATAATTTGCAATAATTGCGTCTTTCCACACCAAAACAACGCGTTCATCGGTGGCGGCAATATGTGCATTAGAGTTTAAATTTTCCAAACTTTCAATTGCCACATTTATATTTTTTCCGCCCCACTTTACCCCATCCAGTTTTTCATAAATATCGGCAAAAGTTGCAGAAACATCAAAAACATTTAACCCATCTTGCACCGGTTCATCTTCAAAGAACAAACTGTCTGCACACGCCGGCATTACCACCCAGGATAAAAACATACATGTAAATAAATTAATTATTCTCATTTTTGTTTTCCCCTCCTATATCCTGGGCGGCAACACTTTTATTTTTTATCACTATCGCGCAGGTTAAAGTGATACAGTATTACATTTGAAATATAAATACTGGTAAATGTTCCCATTACAACTGCAAAAGTCATTGCGATTGCAAAATCGCGCAATGCCGGTCCCCCAAACAAATACAATGCAACCATTGCCAGTATTGTGGACAACCCTGTCATAATCGTACGACGCATCATTTCATTTACAGATAAATCAATTAAATCATCCATCGGCATTTTATGATATCGCTTTATATTTTCTTCGATTCGATCATAGTTTACAACCTTGTCATTAATGGAATATCCAACCCCCATCAAAATAACCGCAATGGCTGTTTGATTAAATTCCAATCCTGTAATGGAAAAGAATCCAAACATTATAACAAAGTCCAAGCACAACGAAATAAACGAACCGATTGCATATCCACCACGATAACGAACCCATACATACACAGACATTAATATAAAAGAAAACAAAACCGCCAATATACCACCACGGATTAATTCATTACCAATTTTTGGACCGACAATCTGCACCTGGGAATATTCAACATTGTCGCCTAAAATATTTTTAATTTCTGCGACACGCTGATTTTGCTGTGCGTCTGTTGCGCCTTTTGGTAAACCAACGCGTACCAAAATCGCCCCATCATTTCCAACAGACTGCAATTCCGGATTAAATTGTTCCAATTCAGTACGCATTTTATCAATTGTATATTCTGCGGACAGTGGTTTAACCTCCATCGATATACCACCAGCAAAATCAATACCATAATTTAATCCACGCACAAACAACGATATTATTGACAACGCAATTAACGCCCCCGCAATCCAGTACGATAATTTGCGATATTTCATAAATTTCAGTTTCATAACCCAAATCCTTTACTTACTTTTTACAAATCCGATTTTTTTATTTTTGCCATTCATATACCAATCAATAATAACCTTGGACAATGAAACGCATGTAAATAATGTCGTTAACACCCCAACCGACAGCGTTACCGCAAATCCACGAATCGGACCCGCCCCAAATTGGAACAACACCAACGAACAGATTAAATTTGTCAGGTTTCCGTCCAATACAGCCTTCATAGAACGATGAAATCCTGCCTCGACCGCATGCAATGGGGTTGCCCCGGCGCGTATTTCATCACGCATTCGTTCGAACGGCAAAATATTTGCATCGACCGCCATACCCAATGTCAATATTATACCTGCAATTCCGGGCAATGTCAGTGTCGCCCCCAAGAACGCAGAAATTCCAATAATCATTGCTAAATTTACCAGCAACACAAAACTGGCAATGACACCAAATGTGCGATAGCAAAAAATCATAAATATCATAATAAATATGACACCCATAACAGACGCAATTTTACCCGCCGCAATTGTATCAGCCCCCAATCCGGCACCGACCGACCGTTCTTCAATGACCTGTAATGGTGCCGGCAATGCGCCACTGCGCAATAATACCGCTAAATCTTTGGCGCCCTGTAATGTAAATCCACCAGAAATTTGACCGCGCCCCCCCGGAATTGGTTCGCGTATTGTTGGTGCCGATAAAACAACATCATCCAACACAATTGCAAACCGTTCATTTACATGTTCTGTGGTCAATCTGGCAAATTTACGCGCACCCGCGGCATCAAATACCGTTGTCACCACAGGCATATTATTTTGATCAAAATCCGCCTGGGAATCTTTCAATGATTCACCAGATACCTCAACATGTGTATAGACCGGGATTTTCTGATCTGGCGCATCCATATACGGCAAGAATTTTGTACCATTTGGCGCACGACCAGACGCCAGCTGTTCTGCCGTTATATCTTCATTTACCAAATGAAATGTCATCTTTGCGGTCTGACCAATCAATTCCTTGATTCGTTCTGGATTATCAACACCCGGCAATTGCACCATGATGTATTTTCCACCCTGGCTTTGAATAGATGGTTCTTTAGTTCCCAACGCATCAATACGACGACGCACAATTTCAATACTGCGCGACAATGCATCTTGAACCATTTCATCTTTTGCCTTTTGCGAATAAGACAGCGACACATTTCGCCCATCAACAGAAATATCAACCGTATCACCAAAAACACTTCTTAAACGCCCGCGTGCCTTGGACACATCATCATCATTACGAACAACGAACGAAACAACACCGTCTTTGTTTCGCATATTTGAAAATCTGATAACACCTTTATCCCTATCAATCAATGTGGCACGCGCATCTTCATACAGCTGGGCAGTCTTTTCATTCATCATTGTATCGGTATCAACCTCTAACAACAATTGCGCCCCACCCTTTAAGTCCAAACCCAATGGTATTGGTTGAATCCATGATGGAAAATACGGCGCCAAACTGGGCGCCATTGTTGGAACCGCCAATAACACACCAAATACAGCAACAAAAATTATCGCCAGTTTTTTAAACATAACCAAACCCTTTATTCAACACTTGCCACTGCGTTTTTATTAACTTCGATAACAACGCCTGGTGCAACTTCCATTTCTATTGTTTTTTCATTAATTTTTTTAATCGTACCATAAATGCCCGCCGCCATTATACGATTTCCAACCTGTAACGAATCCAGCATTTTTTGATATTCTGCCATACGCTTTTTATTTGGACGCACCATAAATATATAAATAATTGCAAATATTACCAAACAGTATAACAGCATTCCCCACCAACTGCCTGCTGTATTGGCACCAGTTGCGGCTGTATTTACTGTATCAACAACTGCATTTGTTTGTTCCATTGTAAATTCTCCTTCTTAAATAAAATATATTTATGTTGCCACAATAGTAAAAAAAGCCGATTATGTAAAGAAAAATAGTTATAAATTCGCGATAATTCAGCACCGTTCAAACCAACCATCCATATCCGCAATTGGAATTATTTTATAAACTGGGCGCCCATGATTACATTCCCCACCCCGCGTTGTTTGTTCAATATCACGCAACAGTGCATTCATTTGACTCAAATCCAATTTCTGCCCGGCACGAACACTGTGATGACATGCATAATTTGCCAGTTTCAAATGCAACCGTTCACCCAGTTGCGCAGAATGCCCGTATACCCGAACCTCGTCCGCGATGGATTGAAATAAATCCGCCCAATTTAAATCCCAATCTGCTGGTTTTTCAAAGATTGCAATATCAGAATCACCAAACGCATCAATATGTAATCCAGACGCCCGCATTTCATCAGCAATCGATAACACTGCCGCCACATCTTCGGGACGCAAATGAACAATTATTGGTGTTAATAATGGCTGAACCTTTATTGCATGACGGCGCAAATGTTCATATGTAATTCTTTCATGTGCCGCATGCTGGTCAACAATAACCAAATTTTCACCACTTTCTGCCAAAATATACTTATTCCCAATTTGCCCAATTGCGCGCCCCAACGGATTATTTACATTATTATCAACATTATCTTTTTCATGGATAACACCAAAATCTGATTTGGTATCCGATTTTTCCATTATTGGCAACGCGCGCAATTGCGGCGATGCCACGAACAAGAATGCTGAATCTGGTCCCATATGCCCAGCCTGGGGCGTCCCCATATTAAAATTCAATGTTTGCGTACGAACAATATTTGGATTGCTGATAACTGTGTCTTGTACAGCCCGATTATTCAGTGTTTGCGCCAACACATCACGCAGCACCTTTATAATAAAAGCCCGCACATGCGATGGTTCTAAAAAATGCACTTCGGTTTTTGCGGGCGACACATTAACATCAACCCGCCGCGGGTCAATTGTCAGGTACAACGCACATAACGGAAATTCGCGTGCATGCATAACATCCATGTATGCCGCCCGCAATGCACCAACCAAGACCTTGTCCTTGACCGGGCGCCCATTTACAAATAAATATTGATCAATTGATGACGCGCGCCGCAATGTTGGTTCTGAAATAAAACCATGCAGTTCCATTGACGCATCAGACCCCGACCGCGCATCAACCGCCAACATCCGCCCACGCACATCATCGCCCATAACCGCAATAATTCGTTCCAACATGTCCTGATTTTGTGGGAATCGCCATTTATTGTTTAATGTAAAACCAACATCTGTCCGCGACATTGCCAACCGTTTCACAACATCAACCACGGACATCATTTCCGCCCTGTCCCCACGCAAGAATTTTAATCGTGCCGGCGTCCTAGAAAACAAATTTGCCACCCGAATACGCGTTCCCGAATCCCATCCAGACGGACGCACATCCCCGGTCGTGCAATCCAATTGCCAACCGTTTTCATCCACCCCATTATATGTATCGATTGTCATATCAGACACAGATGCAATTGACGGCAATGCTTCGCCACGAAATCCCATAAAATTAATATTTAATAAATCATCATCTGGTAATTTAGATGTTGCATGGCGGGTTATACTGCGCCCCAAATCATCACGCGACATCCCGCACCCATTATCAATCACAGATATTTGTGTTCGCCCGCCATCAATAACATCAATAACAATTTGATTTGCCCCCGCATCCAGCGCATTTTCAACCAATTCCTTGACCACACTGGCGGGTCGTTCCACAACTTCACCAGCGGCAATTTGATTTACTAAAAAATCCGGCAAAACGCGAATCGGCATTATGGAATTAATCCTTGAATTTTACTTCTAATATTTCATATTCCTTTTCACCACTGGGCAATTTTACGATACATGTATCACCAACGCATCGTCCAATTAATGCACGCCCCACGGGCGATGTACATGAAATAACCTGGCGTCCATCTGATTCGATATCAGACAAAATCCGACACTGCATACGATTTCCATCTTCATCTTCGGCAACCACGCGCGCGCCAAACACAACCCTGTCACCAGACAAACTGTCAATATCGATAATTTGTGCATTATTTATAACATCTTCGATAAATTGAATACGCTTGTCAATTTGACGCTGCCTTTCCTTGGCGGCGCTGTAATCCGCATTCTCAGACAAATCGCCCAAACTGCGCGCCCATTGAACAGTTTTCAAGATTTCCGGTCGCTGAACTTCTTTTAAATCTTTTAATTCCTTAATCAGGCTGTCAAAACCAGCCCGCGAAATCGGTCTTTTTTCCATTTTACATATCCTATTTTTTCAAAATTATACGCATTCATTTTAATTTTGCAATTGTCTATTTTCCAGGCTATACTTTTCTGATTGACCAACAAATATGATATTCAGACCAAAAATTTTGACCAGATTCCTGATGCGCCGATTTTTTTCCGGCGTTGGATTGGTAATGTTGGTTGTATGTGGGATAATAATGGCGGTCACATTTGTTGAACGACTGCCATCAAATCCAACCGCACTGGCGGCATTGGCAGAATCATGGACCCGATTATTAGAATACGTCCCCTTGTTTTTACCATTGGCGGTATTTATGGGAACATTACTGGCATCATATAACCTGACAAAATCCAGTGAAAATATTATTGTCGCCAGTGCGGGTCTGTCCCCATATCAAATGGCGCGTCCTTTTTTAGTTGGCGCGGCATTAATTGGTATTGTTGCGACAACAATTATAAATCCATATTCTGTCAGCCTCAGCACCAAAAACATAACATCCGATCATCTGGTATTAATTGATAATTCTATTTGGTTGCGCGAATCGTCTGAAAATGGATATATAACAATGAATGCCACAGGCATGCATAAATCTGGCAACATATTATTATTTGATAATGCAACCATATATGTCCAGAATGCACAATTTAAATTAATCCAACGGGTCCAGGCTGCGACAATAACCCTGTCAAACAGTGGTATGAATGCCACGGGCGCAACAACATGGGATACAAATGGCATTCCAAAAAAACAAGACTGGCATATCAATACATTATTAACCCCACAAACTGTACTGGATCGATATTTACAACCAGACCAAATATCATTTTGGGAATTGCCAGAATTTATACAAAAAATGCGTGCAATTGGTGTACCTGTCCGCGGTCATCTGGTACAGTTTTGGACATTGCTGTTTTTGCCACTGACAATGATTGCCATGGCAACACTGGGGGTTGCATTTTCACAAACGCGCCAGCGCCGCAATTACAGTTTTGGCGTAAAATTTGGAATGGGAATTATAACATGCTTTGCGGTTTATTTTCTGGTAAATATGTTCAGTGCATTGGGTGCAACAGGCGTTGTTCCGCCATTACTGGCAATAATTGCACCACCATTAATAATAATTGCGGGCGCTGGGGTTTTCATAACCAGCTTTGACACAATATAATAACAACACAAAACGAAACACGGGGGACACAAATGCCACTGCGTAAAAAGAACACAAAACGAAATAAAATAATAATATGGACACTGATTGCCGTATTAGTCATATTAATGATTGTATCATTCCCTGTATCCCAACATATGACGGAAATTGTTTTGTATCCATGAATTATATAGATGTTTTTTTAGAAGCATTATCTGCAGAACGCGGACGCAGCAAAAAAACACTGGAAAGCTATTCCAGTGATTTGCATCATGCGGATGAAATTTTACCAAATGGTTTGATGGGCGCGACCGCAAATGATATACAGCAATATTTATCAAACCTGCCCGATCGTGCATCATCAATTGCACGCCACGCCAGTGCATTGCGCGGGTTTTATAAATTTTTAATGCTGGAAAAAATAATTACGGAAAATCCAACGGCAAACCTGGAATTACCAAAACGCACACGCACATTGCCGAAATTTTTATCGGTTGACGAAATAGAATTATTAATATCATCAGCGGGTGATACAAAAAATTCAACCAGATTACGCGCAATGCTGGAACTGGTTTATGCATCTGGATTACGCGTTTCTGAATTATGCGAATTACCAATGACAGCAAACCTGGGTGATAAATTATTAATTCATGGCAAAGGTGCCAAAGAACGCATTGTCCCCATGCACGAACGCGCACAAAATGCATTGCATAAATGGCTGGAAATACGCGGCGACAATCCATCAAAATATATATTCCCATCAAATGGAAAAACAGGACACATAACACGCGATGGATTTTTTAAAATATTGAAAAAATGCGCTGTATTGGCGGGCATTGAACCAACCCGCGTCAGTCCACATGTACTGCGCCATTCATTTGCATCACACCTGTTGGCGGGTGGTGCAAACCTGCGTGCGATACAAACAATGTTGGGGCACGAAGATATTTCAACAACACAAATTTATACACATGTACTGCCCGAAAAATTAAAAGAAACCATGCGGGCGCATCATCCACTGGGACATATGGGGGATAAATAATAATGATAAAAAAATGTGATCATCCGGGATGCACCAAGGCCGGCACATGCCGCGCGCCCAAAACGCGTGATTTGCGTGAATATTGGTGGTTTTGTCGCGAACACGCAGCAGAATATAATAAAAATTGGAACTATTATGCCGGTATGACCCCCGATGAAATAGAGGCAGATTGGGAAGCGCAAACATTCGGCGCCCCATTAAAAGATAAAGACACCGCAAATCGGGATGCCACAGATTATATGAATTTCATAAATGATTTTATAACCGGACGCAGTGCGTTTGATCGCACCCCGCCCAAAAGCACCAATAACATGCCACGCACAGTTGTATCGGCATTAAAAGTATTCGGTCTGCCCATCACAGCCAGTTGGCGTGAAATTTCGGCGCGCTATCGCGCACTGGCAAAACAACACCATCCCGACACAGCAAAACACAAAAATGCTGCGGCAGAATTTGCCCGGATTTCCGCCGCATACGATGTATTGAAAAAACATTTTGGGAAAAAATAATTATTAAATATTAAAAGTATATTTATAAATCAATTAGAACCGTGCAGATATGCCGCGGTTGATAGCGGCAGTGTACTGAACGCTACACGACCAGCGCCAACCGCCAGCAGATGCGTGGTTATAATTGATTTAGATATGCGATGGCGTCCATTGCCGCACTGCACCCCGTTCCAACCGCGGTTGCGATTTGCATTTTTATTTCTGATTCAACATCGCCGGCAACAAACATTCCTTTTGGCATTTCTGATGGAATCAGACGCCCCATGTTATCGCGCTTGACATCTTCGGTTAAATAATCTGTGTTTGCCTCATGCCCAATGGCAACAAACAAACCATCACAAATAATTTCTTTATCGTCCGTTGTTGTAACAACCAACCTGTCATCTGATGTTTTTGCAATCTTTTTTAAATCTGTATTGAACAAGCATTCAATATTTTCGCGTTCTGCGACACGGTTGCGCAATACAGCCTCGGCTCTGGTAAATGCGCCCTTGCGATAAACAATCTTTACATTTTTTGCAATATCGGCTAAATACAACGCATCATTCAACGCAGAATTTCCGCCCCCCAACACAATTACTTCTTTTTCAGAATAGAAAAATCCATCGCATGTTGCACAATAAGAAACCCCCTTGCCGAACAATTCGCGCGCGCCATCTATCTCTAACTTGCGCGGTGATGCACCCGTTGCAATAATAACTGTTTTGCCGACATAACGATTATCATCATCACATAAAACATTAAATCCACTTTCTGCATCACCTGCAATACTTTTTGCAGAAACAAATTTTATTTCTGCGCCAAATGTTTCCGCCTGTTTTTTCATAAATTCAGACAGTTCCAAACCACTGCCTGACCAACCCGGATAATTTTCCAATACGGCAATCCCCGCAGTCTGTCCCCCCAAACGGTCCCCGCCTAAGACCAATGTTTTTTTCCCGGCACGCGCGCAATACAATGCCGCGGTTAATCCCGCCGGTCCCGATCCCAAAATAATAACATCATTCATAATGATATCATTCATAATAAAACTCCTGTAAATTATACGATTTATTTCGCGCCCAGAATAACATAATCAACACAAATTCGCAAATAATTTTGCGATCACAACAAAATCTTGATTTTAAACACCATATATTTTAGTATATTATTCAAACATGAAAAGATTCATTTTATCTTCATTAAAATCATCATCCCCGTTTGGGGTGCGTCTTTAATATATTTCTATATTTTTATAATTGCGCTTGGGTTTTTGGGGGTCTAAGATAAAAACAATCGATATTTTTATACCAAAAGGGAACAAAACCATGTTGGACATCAGATTTATTCGTGAAAATCCAGATACTGTGAAAAACGCATGCCGCGTCAAGGGATTTGACGACCATGTGGATGAAATCTTGGCACTGGATGCGCGTGTACGCGAATTAAAAACAATTACACAAAACATGACGGCGGAAAAAAATAAAATCACACGCGAAATTCCCACCGCCGCGGATAAAGCACCATTAATTGCGCGTTCAAAACAAATCAGCGACGAAATCGCCGCCGATATGGCAGAACTGGCGGAAAAAGACGCAAAATTAAACGACCTGATGCATCGCGTACCACAAATCCCAGATGCGTCCGCACCAATTGGCGCAGATGACAGTGCAAATGTCGAAATGCGCCGTGTTGGCACCCCGCGTGAATTTGACTTTACCCCACGCGCGCAATGGGATTTATTGGATTTAAATGGTTGGTGGATGCCTGAAAAAATCGCACAAATATGCGGCACACGCACATATTGCCTGGTTGGCGAAGCAGCGGAATTACAACTGGCGATTGAAACATATGTGATTCAAAAATTAATATCGCGCGGATTTACATTTATCGAATGTCCATCTATTACAAAGCCACAAACGATATTTGATGCGGGGCATTTTATGGGCGCCGACCAATCAATCATGAATAATGATGTATTTATGTTGGCTGGCACAGACCGATGCCTGGCGGGAACCGCGGAAATTATTTTAAATTCACTGCACAGTGGTGAAATACTGCCCGAAAGCGCCCTGCCAATAAAATACGCCGGATTTTCGCCGTGTTTCCGCAAAGAAGCCGGCGCCGCCGGTCGTGACACCCGTGGTCTGGCGCGCTTTCACCAGTTTAACAAGGTTGAACAATATGTATTCTGCAAACCCGAACAGTCGGACGAAATGCACGAACATTTGTTAAACAATCTGTGCGATGTAATTGCGGATCTGGAATTGCCATATCGCGTAATTGCAAATTCCACGGGCGATATGGGATTTAACAAGGTAAAGATGAACGATGTCGAAGCATGGGTCCCATCCGAAGGCGCATACAAAGAACTGGGCAGTTGTTCATCCATCGGCACATTCCAGGCACGGCGCACAAATACGCGCTATCGTGAAAATGGTACAAATGAAGTAAAATTCTGTGCAACATTAAATAATACCGGTATCGCCGTACCACGCGCACTGGTGCCATTGTTAGAAAATCATCAAAATGCAGATGGCAGTGTTAATATCCCCAAGAAACTGCAACCATTAATGGGTGGTCGTACAAAAATTGGTGGAAAACATTAAAGAAACCGGCAAATGCCGGTTTCTTTTTATTTTTGTTTTTGCGATTTTACCGCAAATTTTTCCGGGGATAAAAATGGATAGTATAAATCTTTTAATATATTCCCGGCATTTTTGTATTTCATCGATTTTAACGCATTTAATAATTTCTTTTGTGCCTGGGCGCGTTGATATTCATATTTATTATATAATTCACCCATGCTGTTCACAACAGAACTGTATGTCCAATATGCCGAATTATCGCCACCCAAAACAAATCCGGTCGCCATATCTGGACTTTCAAATCCCGCTGCAACGCGCGCATTATAATCTGCATACTTTTTTGGATTTGCAGCAATTGTGCGAACCATATTTATCGCATTATTAATTGCATTTAATTCAAATTTATCCTTGGCATGCGCCGCGCGCTTGCCCAGAAACTTTTGGCATTCTGCGAAAAACGCCTGTAATGTTGCATCATAATCTATCATTGTTTTCCACATTAAATTTAACGTTGCTTTTGTTGCTTTTTCTGTTCTTTAACCATAACATTCATTGAACGCGAAAACGCATCACGAGATACAATATCTGCGATTGCGCGAATTTTATCTGATAATTCTATGATTTTCTGTACAGCACTATGCACACCTGCCCTGCCTGCAACAGATTTACTGGTTTTACCATATTCCCAATTTTGAACCGCGGCACAGAATTGATAAAACAATCTGTTAACATCGCTATTATTTATAAATGCCCATTCCGCACGGCTCATAACACACCCTGTTGGATCTTGAACAATATAATATGTTGCAACCCGTGGGTTTAATCCGTATCTTTTTGCATATTCCGCACCCCGCCGCCGCCACTGGCGTTGCGTCGCAGCGCGTGAAAAATATTTTTCTGGGGCTTCTGATATCTCATCAATATACCGCGCACTGCGCAATGCCGCCATTCTTTCTTGCTGGGTCAATACATTCCAATTTCGTTTTACATTATTCCGTGATATGAACGAAAAATGTTTAAATGTACGCTTTATAATTTTATAAACTTCGGCATCACTTAATTTTTGCATATTTTACTTATCCTTAATTAAAAAATATCAATAACTTAATGTTGAAGTTTTTTTACAGCACTTGCCATCACTGGGATATTCGCATCAAACATCATTCTTTTTATACGATTTGATAACGCTTTGATGTTCTTTTGTTCCGCATGAACCGCCGATGTTTCACCATCACGCACACATTCCCACTTTTGCACTGCATCACAAAACCGATAAAACAATCGCCCCAGCGGTTCATTATACAATAATGCCGATTCAGAATTAAACAATACCTCTGTCATTGGTTTTATATTTCCAACATACACATTTTCCTGTGCAAAAAATCGCCCCGGTATTGCCGCAACCAAATCTATATATTTCACCCCCATATTTGCGGCATTCTGTTCTGACAAAGAAAATTTATTCCAATTATTCTTGATATTTTTACGCGCCAACAGCGCAAAATTTTTAAATCCAAATTGTATAACCGCATAAATATCATCTTTCTTTTGTAATTTTTGCATTAATTATCCTTTACATTTTATAACCACGTCATTATAGACAAAAATATAAAAATGGCAAATTTTTTTATAAAAAATATTCCAATATTTGTTGAAATGACAAATTTATAGTATAATCTATCTGTTATGAAAAAATCAGCAAAATTATAAGAAGGCGCAAAAGTTATGGTTATGAAAATTCGCAATATTGCAATTATTGCCCATGTTGACCACGGCAAAACAACACTGGTCGATAATATGTTAAAACAGTCAGGAACATTTCGCGAAAATGAAAAAGTTGCCGAACGCGTTATGGACAGTGGTGATATTGAACGCGAACGCGGCATTACAATATCGGCAAAACCGACATCAATTCAATGGCACGATTACAAAATCAACATTGTTGACACCCCCGGTCACGCTGATTTTGGCGGTGAAGTAGAACGCATTTTATCAATGGTTGACGGCGTTGTTTTATTGGTTGATGCCGCCGAAGGACCATTGCCACAAACTAAATTTGTATTATCCAAGGCATTAAAACTGGGGCTGCGTCCAATTGTTTGCATAAACAAAATTGACCGTGCAGATGCCCGCCCAGATGAAGTTTTAACCGAAACATTCGACCTGTTTGATAAATTGGGTGCAACAGATTCACAATTGGATTTTCCATATCTGTATGCATGCGGGCGCGACGGTTGGGCGATACGCGACCTGAATGACGAACATCGTGATTTAACCCCACTGTTCCAATTGATTATCGACCATGTACCGGCACCCGACTGTAATGGCACGCGTTGCCAAATTGACGCACCATTTTCTATGTTGGCAACCACACTAGAAGCAGACCCATATGTCGGCAGAATATTAACCGGAAAAATCGAATCGGGTACCGTGCGTGTCGGACAATCGGTCAAGGCAATTAATATGCGCGGTGAATTTGTCGAAAATGCCAAAATAACAAAAATCATTGAACATCGTGGTATTGAAAAAGTATCACTGGAATCTGCATCGGCGGGCGATATTGTTGTCGTTGCCGGATTTTCCAAGGCAACCGTATCAGACACCCTGTGCGATGCATCTGTAAATGACCCGATACCGGCAATGCCAATTGACCCACCAACATTGACCATGACATTTTTCGTAAACACATCACCACTGGCGGGACGGTCTGGTAAAAAATTAACATCACGCATGATTGGCGAAAGATTATTCAAAGAAGCCGAAACAAACATCGCCCTGCGTGTTACACAAAGCGCAAATAACGAAGCATTCGAAGTATCCGGACGCGGTGAACTGCAACTGGGGATATTAATTGAAACAATGCGCCGCGAAGGTTTTGAACTCAGTGTATCCCGCCCACGCGTTGTCATGCACGATGGTGAAAACGGCGAAAAATTGGAACCAATCGAAGAAGTCGTTATCGATGTTGACGATGAATTTTCCGGCGTTGTTATTGAAAAAATGACCAAGCGCAAGGCAACCATCACAGAAATGAAGTCATCTGGCGGCGGGAAAACGCGTATTGTATTTTCTGCGCCATCGCGTGGATTAATCGGATATCTATCTGAATTCCGTACCGATACACGCGGCACCGGCGTAATGAATCGCGTATTTTCTGGATATGAACCGTACCGCGGTCCAATTGTCCAATATCGCCCCGGGGTCTTGGTATCAATGGAAAGCGGTGTTACAACAACATACGCCCTGCATAACCTGGAACCACGCGGGGTACTGTTTGTCGGTCCCCAGACCGAAGTTTATTCTGGTATGATTATCGGCGAACACAGCAAAGAAAATGATTTAGAGGTAAATCCAGTCCGTGGCAAAGAATTAACAAACATTCGTTCTGTTACATCGGATGAAAAATTATTTTTGGCACCACCCAGAAAAATGTCTCTGGAAGAAGCACTGTCATATATCCAAGATGATGAACTGGTCGAAATAACACCGGCAACAATCCGTCTGCGTAAAAAAGAACTGGACAGCAACATCAGAAAAAAGACACGAAAGAACAGTGAAATCTAAACGATTATTTTTAATTGCTGGATACAGTGCGCACAATATTATTGATGCATCATTGGAATATATGGTGCGCACTTTTTCACGCATGGGCGATGTTATATTTGTAATGGACAGCGATGCATCAAAACAACAACTGGAAAAAATTCAAGATTGTGTTTTACATGCCACCGCCACGCGCCATGGCGAATATGATTTTGGTTCATACAAACGCGCATACATGTATGCGCGCGATGCGCGCATTTTACCGCGCTATGATTTCGTATATATGATAAACGATTCGGTATATGGTCCATTAAAACCAATTGAAAAAATATTATCCGATATGGAATCATCAAATAATGATGCATTTGGTTTGGTAAAAAATCCACATCGCGACCATCCGCACATTCAATCATGGTTTATTGGCATGCGAAAAAATGTATTCTTGTCCACATGGTTTGATGAATTTATGAATTCAATAACCCACCAATCGGACAAGGGTCAAATCACAAAATTATATGAACAAGGTTTCACCGCCCTGTTATCAACCAACAATATAAAATGGGGCTGTATATGCACGATTTCTGGGCGCGGCGTATATAATAATGTAAAAAAATTATATAAAATGGGCATTCCATTTATAAAAAAGGCGTCGTTCACCCGACATAATGGTTGCCTGGGGCGACAAATATTATATGTATTAAATCATTGTGATACAGATGCGCGCACGGCAATCTTGTCTGGTGCGCGAAAAACATTTGGTGAAGAATATATAAACTGGCTTTTAACAAAAAATCCGTTTAAAATATTATCCAGAAACATGAAATATTTTTTTCATAAAATTCGTACAGAAAAATTATGAACACAAAAACAACAAAATTAAAAAAAATAGCCGCCATAACAATGGCGCGTAATGATAATTTTTTCCTGACGCGCTGGATAAAATATTACGGCAATGAAATTGGATACGAAAATTTGTACATATACTTGGATGGCACCGACCAAGAAATTCCAAAAAACGCAGGCGCAACACATATAACAAAATTACCACACACCGATATGTCGCGTACCATTGGTGATAAATACCGAATCGGATTAATGAATGATTTATCACGCGAACTATTAAAAAAATACGATATTGTAATTGGCTGTGATTGTGATGAATTTTTAATTGTTGACCCCAAAACAAATCAAACATTAGCAGAATATTTATCAAAAATAAAAATTAAAAATACTGTATCTGGATTGGGTCTGGACATCGGTCAAAACATGAATACAGAACACGAACTAGATATAAACGCCCCATTACTGGAACAACGCGAATATGCACTGTTATCCACACGATATACAAAACCTGTAGTAAAAAAAGTGCCATTGGATTGGGGGCGCGGTTTTCACAGTATTAATGGTCATAATTTTCATATTGATAAAAATTTATACCTGTTGCACTTTGGTGCAGTCGATATGAAAATGTTGGAACGCAAGGCCACGGCGCGTGGCGCGGATTGGTTAAACCATCTGCACAGACGCGGCAATGGCACAATAACCGCGGTCAGCACCCTGCCCGCAAGAAAAGAAAAATGGCTAAAAATTGCGCGCATTATTCAAACATATGCGCGTCCAATATATGCATTAGATAAACCCGGCATGTTGGGAATGAAACGCGTTGCTAAAATTCCATCACGATTTAAAAAATCTGGGATATAAAAAACAAGGTTATGCAATAAAGTTCTGAATCCGCCGCCAATATCGACGCGCACGCGTACTTGGCGGGTTATCCATAATTCCATGACCATATAACTTTCTAATAATTTTTTTTGCTGCAATTATATCTTTTGAATTATCTAATTCACGAACCTTGCGCATAATTATAATAATAAACGACCATAAAAATTCGCGTTTATAGTATTCAAATTCTATGGCTGAGGCTTTTTCAGAATACAAATCATAAACATATGTCAGTCCAACTGCTAATGATTCAATCATACGCAACACCTTGGAACTGTTTAATACAGATGCTGCATTCGGCATATAAAAATATAATGGCAATTTTGTAATAACCGTTCTGGGACGCCGCAATAAAATTGTCGACCACCATGGAAAATCTTCCATAATAATACCATTAATAAATGGTGTATTTTCAACCAATTCACGCCGATACAATCCCAACACAGGAAAACAATGTCGTCGCACCGGACGCCGCACACCAAAACCGCGATTGCGTTCTGTACAGTGCATTAAAATATTACCTGTTTCCCAAAATCGAACACGCGTTTTATCATATACAATATTTCTTTTTGGCGGCAGCAATTTTGTAATATCATGCCCAGCGCGCATCATTTTTCGCGCAAATTTATGAAATGCTTCATCAAAACGAAACAACGCCATTTCTGCACTTTCATGCCCGGCAATATAGTGCATTATTTCCAATGTTTGCGGATGAATAAAATCATCACTGTCAACAAACATTACATAATCACCATTCACATGTTGCATACCAACATTACGGGCATCTGAAATACCACCATTTTTTTTATTTATGATTGTAAAACGCGCGTCCCGCGCCGCATATTCTGCCAAGATTGCTGCTGAACTATCCGTACTGCCATCATTTACACAAATTGCCTGCCAGTCTGTGAAAGTCTGTTTTATCAAACTATCCAGACACCTGGGCAAGAATTGTGCTACATTATACACCGGAATAATAATTGAAATCACCGGTTTATTTTTTTGCATGATTACATGTCCCCTTGATAAATTCACGAATATTCCCGCGTAACCGCCGCGCCCAGCGATATGGCGGCATGTCCAGCGCACCAATTTTATCCAATTCGCAAAAACGCCGACGCGCACTTTCCAAGTCATCTTTATTATCTAAATACCGCACCTTGCGAAATGCCCACTTTACAAAATACCACTTAAATTTTTTTGACCATTGTTGCATTTGATATTCTGTTGCATATTTTTTATATCGCACAAATGCATCTGTTATCCCATCACACAGACTGTGCAGAATACGCAATTGCTTTGCCGATAAAACAATTCCACCAAAATTTGGCACATAAAAATATAATGGCAACGGTGCAATTGTTATACGCGGATTTTTCAGCATAACTGCCGACCACCATGGGAAATCTTCGAATAAAATCCCCTTGATAAACGGTGTATCTGCAATCAATTCACGCCGATACATATTTTTCCAAACCTGGCAATGCTTTATCAGCCATTTGCGCTTTGGATTAAATGCATTATGCGCCCGTTCTGTTGCATACGCATAAACATCATCGGTCACCAATGTCTTTATTCCCGCCAGATTATAATGCTTATCCATACGCGACGGAATAACATCATCTGTTGACAGCCCCAATTTATGCCGCACCATCAATTGCGGGCGATAAATTCTGTCATATGTAAAAGACACAATATCCGTTTTATCACGCGTCGCTAAAAAGTGTGCAATTTCCATTGTTTGCGGATGAATAAAATCATCGCTGTCCAGATACATTATATAATCACCCGTTGCATGACGCATACCTGCGTTTCGCGCATCAGACAACCCCCCATTTTCTTTTGTAATAATTTTAAATCGCGCGTCCCGCGCCGCATATTCTGATAATATATCTGCTGAATTATCTGGACTGCCGTCATTTACACAAATTGCCTGCCAATCTGTAAAAGTCTGGTTTAAAACACTGTCCAGACATCTGCGCAAATATTTTTCAACATTATATACAGGGATTATTATTGATATCGCCGGCATCACATTCCCCCATGGTTATATTTATTCTTTATACATTTTATTAATCATTACATCCGCAAAACTGCCTGGCACTGGATTATCAGAACCACGATATGTTAACTTTTGAAAAAATGCGCCACTGGTTACATCATCAAAAGTTTTTTGATCAAACGGCTTATTTTGATACGACCACCACAACATATGTGTTGGATCCTGGTCAACATGCGGCATTTTTGCAAAATATTTTTTTGCACGCGGATCGTTCATAACCAGCGTCTTGAACAATAATTGATGCATAAAGTAATCAAAGCTGTGATTTTCATGCATCCAATAATCCAAAATCATCGCACGCCACGCCGCCAGCAAATATGCACCGCGCCGCGCACGAATAAAACAATTCTGCATAAAACTATACGGACTGCCAACATTTTTGCCTGCCATATAAACAAAGAAATCTTCTTTTACAATCCAGTCTGGAATTGGTGCGGTTGCGAATCCGGTTGAATCCAACCAAAATCCGCCATAGTTATATAATAATTCAACCCGACAAATATCTGCAAAGTGGGCATTTTTAATTTTACCCTGGCGTCTTTTTTCCAATATAACATCTGGCAACTTTATATATTTCGGCAAAGTCTTTTCATCCAATACAACTAATTCTTGCCGACAATTCTTGCGCACACTGCGATAACACGCTTTAACCAACGCTGGGGCATTTTCTTCGCCTTGCAACCAAATTGTAAAGATTTTTTCATTTTTATCATCTTTTACAACCGGCTGTTCCACCACCGCGGCGGCGGCGGGCAAGTATCGTTTAAAATATCGGGGGATTATACGCGAAATAACATCACTGCGAACTGCACGCCGCGTTACCCGATCGCGCCAAAACCAGTTTAATACATGTCCGCGTAATATTACATCAGACATCGCCACAATTCGCGCAAAATTCATAAATCCCCCTTTAACTATTATTCATCAGATGCCGAATCAATCGCATCGCCCACCACATCATCATCTGCGGGACCAGTTGTCATTTCTTCGGCAATACCGCTGGCACGCGCCATAATTTTATCCAGCAATTCTTTTTGAACATCTTCGTGTTCTTTTAACCACTGGCGTGCATTATTTTCACCCTGACCCATTCGTTCATTATTATATGAATAGAAACTGCCCGCCTTTTCAATTAAATCATATTTCACACCCATGTCCAGAATTTCACTGATGCGTGAAATACCTTCGCCATACATGATTTTAAAGTCAACCGTACGGAATGGTGGCGCAACCTTGTTTTTCACCACCTTGACCCGGGTTTCATTACCAATAATATTTTCTTTATCTTTAATTTGCCCCGTGCGACGAATATCCAGGCGAACCGATGCATAGAATTTTAATGCATTTCCACCCGATGTTGTTTCTGGATTTCCGAACATAACACCAATCTTCATACGAATTTGGTTAATGAATATCAACAGCGTATTACTGCGCGATACCGAACCCGCCAATTTTTTCAAACTTTGCGACATCAAACGCGCGGTTGTTCCAACGAACGAATCGCCAATATTTCCTTCTAATTCTGCCTTGGGTACCAGTGCCGCAACCGAATCGATAACAACAACATCAACCGCCCCCGACTTAATCAGCGTATCAGCAATTTCCAACGCTTGTTCCCCAGAATCCGGCTGGGATATAATCAGGTTTGCAACATCCACGCCCAGTTTTTTTGCATATGATGGATCCAGCGCATTTTCTGCATCGATGTATGCGCATGTGCCGCCTTTCTTTTGTGCCTCTGCCACGGCATGCAATGCCAGTGTTGTTTTACCGCTGCTTTCCGGACCATAAATTTCAACAATACGCCCACGCGGATATCCACCAATCCCCAGTGCAATATCTAAACCCAACGAACCGGACGAAATCGCCTCTATATTCTGTTGCGACCCATCACCCATTTTCATGATGGCTTCTTTGCCGAATTGTTTTTGAATTTGTGCCAATGCAGATTCCAACGCCGGATTTTTTGCCGCGGCGCCCGTATCTTTAACTGCCTCTTTCTTTGCCATAAAAATCCCCTTTACTTTTCAGGAAAATAATACAATTTATTTACCCGCCACGCAATGAAAATAAAGTTATTGCCCAGTATGTACAAAAATTATTTCTTTGCGACAACAATCATCGCCGCCAACGCCCCAATCACCGCAGTTACACCCCACACCGCCGATGTTCCACCAAACGCCGCGATACACGCCGCCCCCAACATTGGCGCAATAATATTTGGCAAATTAACACTGGTACGAAATATTCCATAATATTTTGTTTGCTCTGCTTTTTTTGTCCCATCAAAGAATAATAAATCATGCACAGATTCCATCAATGCCCCCGATATCTGCCACATAACAAAAATCGCCAACAATGGATAGCCTGTCACAAATGTTGCCAACGCTGAAAATATGGCAAAAGAAACGAACCCTGCAACCAGCCATTTTTTCTTGCCATATCTGCGGACCAGCCGCGCCATCATTTCCGACAATATTAAATATGGAATAATCCCCAATGTTAATACCCAACCCAACACATCTTTGGAAAATCCATTTTCAATAACAACAATCGGCACATATAAATATCGCATTGCACGCAATGAATAATACCCAAAGTTCACCGCATATGCGCGCGGCATTCCCGGGTGGCGAAAGAAAGCAATTGCATTTTTCCACAATGATTTCGCTGTTTTGCGTGGATCAACAGGTTTTATTTTTTTATCTTGCTGAACAATTCTGAAATATTTAAACACCCCCCAACCTGCGAAATAAATCAATGCCGATGCAAAGAATGCCGCCCGATTATCATATTGATTTGCAATTGCAACCGCAATCATCGGTGCAAACAGCGCCCCCACATTCATCCATAAATGATACCGGGAATTTAAACGCGCCATACCAATTTTTCCCGAAAAATCAGACATAAACAGCGGTATTAAAACCCCAACCAGCGTTATTGCGATTCCGGTTGTATAATCCAGAATAATAAAAGTACTGGGACGGATAGAAAAACTCATCATCGCATAACATATCGCCAGCATCAGCATTGAAAAATAAAACACGCGAACCTTTGAATACCGACGAAACAGTTCATTTGCGAACAATCCGACAATCATACAAAACGCGGCATAAATTCCGACATATACACCAACGACCGCCGAATTCATAAAAATTTCCATTAAAACCAGTGAATACACCGCATTATAAATACCATCTGCGAACCCAGTAAATAACCCCAGGTTTGCAAACGAAAACCCGCTGACGCCACTTTTAACAGAAATATATTTATCCCGTGCCATGCGCGCGTATTATATCATAAAAACACCAAAAATAAAAACCCCACGAAACAATTTCATGGGATTTATATGCATATATATAATATGTATATTATTTATTATTTGCCGGCGCGGCGGTTTGATTTTGTTTCTGTCTGTCTTCATACAGTTTTGCAAAATCAACCGGCTGCATAACAAATGCCGGGAAACCAGATTCTGCGGTCATACGCGTAATCAGCGCGCGTACAGACGGGAACAGCAATGTTGGGACATCAATTAACAATGCGCGTTTTTTCGCTTCTTCGTCTTTTTCTTCGCCCATCTGAACCAAACCTGAATATGTTGATTCAATCAAGAATATAGATTTATCACCATCATTTAATTTAGAATGAACCTTGGTAATTAAATCAACCATGAATAAATTGTTTTCTGCGCCCTTGATTTGAATATCAATATTTATTTCTAATTTTGCCTGACCGTTATCATTTTTAAAGAACAATTCCGGCACATTTGGGCTTTCAAAAGAGAAATCTTTTAAAAATTGTGAAATGATGTTAAATTTTGCCATTGCGTTTACTCCTTTTTTTCCGCATCATTTTATGGTAATATAACATTATTGATACAGATTTACAAGTGGGGGGACCAATAAAATGTTATCTGGGGTAAAAAATATGCTGTTGCGCATAATGGGGGTTATATCATGTGTTGCGGCATTAACATCATGCGATTTGTCGACCCCAACCCACCACGGTGATAATTCTGTAATTCCATCAAATTTAAAACGGGTATCATACAATGACCTGCCCGGTTGGCGTGATGATGATGTCAGATACGCATTACAGGCATTCCGTAATTCATGCCGCGCCCAAATTCAATACACTGGTCGTGTTGTCCCAGACCGCGAATTATTTGCTGAAAAATGCCGCATGTTGCCATCTGCATCGGCGGATGTTGCAACCGTACGCGCATGGTTTGAATCAAACTTTCAACCATACCAGGTATTTGACAATTCTGGCAATGACCGCGGATTATACACCGGATATTATTCACCGGTAATCCCGGGTTGCCGCACAAAAACGGCACAATGCAACGAACCATTAATGGGCGTACCAACTGATGGTCGTAATTACAAGGGTGTGCCAAAGAAAACAATTGTTGAACAACAAATTGGTCGTCCATTATATTGGGCAAACATTGTTGATGTACAAAACATCCAGATTCAGGGCAGCGGCATGGTCCAACTGGACGATGGAACATTGGTAAAATTAAACTTTGCCGCGGTAAACGACATGCCATTTAAATCAATTGGCGAACAATTGCGCGCACGCGGCATACGCCCACCAAACGGATATTCCGCGGACGCCGTATGGCAATATTTAAAGCAAAATCCAACATTGGCCCGGGAAGTCATTTATAACAATCCGCGTTATGTGTATTTTTATGAATCCGTTCCACCGGATGTAATTGGCAAATTGGGAACACCATTGTCCAAGATTCGTTCAATTGCAATGGATGACGATATTTATACATTGGGCATGCCGGTATATATTGACACCAACCTGTCCGATGGTCGCCGGTTCAGTCGCCTGATGATTGCCCAAGACACCGGCAGTGCGATAAAGGGCTGGATACGCGCCGACATATTCTTTGGCAAGGGTGATGAGGCATATCAATTCGCCCACGGTCAGCACGCCCAGGGTCGCATGTATATCCTGATGCCCAAAGAATATTCATATGTCAAACCAACAGAATAAGAAAATATTTACACGCACTGCCCGCCCCCAAACAATTGCCGGGGCGATGGGCGGACTGTTGCGAATATTCGGCGTGCGCGCATCTGATTCTGATTTGGTTGCGCGTTGGACGGAAATAATGGGATCTGAAATCGCGAACATTGCAAACATTGCCGCAATAAAAAAAATGCGTGACGGACGATTTAATATAACACTGCGCCCAACAAATCCGGCATTTACATTGCAATTATCATATATGTCCGATGAAATAAAAAATAAAATAAATAAATATTTCGGTCGCGATGCGGTCGCAAAAATCAGTTTTCGAAAATAATCACTGGAAAAATAAAACACCACACCCAGTTCCCCTCCCAGCGATTCCACAGGTGTCGCCGCCGAATAAGTGAAAAAATGAAGCACTGTGCCAAGTTCCTCTCTATGGAGGGGTGCCGCGCAGCGGCGGGGTGGTCAGAGAATACAAGAAAGTGCTACATCTTTATTCGCCCTTGTCATTACCATGCACCACAATAAAAAATCGCCCAAACAGGCGATTTTTTATTTCATCATTTTTCTTTCCCACCATATGGCAATTGCCGGTACCAAAAATAAAACAACACCGGTCAATCCCCATACCGCCAATGTACCAATTGACGACAAATAAAACATTGGTGCTGACAATCCTGTTAACACAACGCCCAAGAAAATAAATCCCGGGATGAATGTCAACAGCCACACAATAATTGCCAAAATTGTATTAACCGCAAAGGCGCGCATCAATGTACGCTGTATCGACAACATTTTCATTTCATGCATTTCAATATATTCTTTTTTCATTTTTGCCCCCTTTGACTGGTCATAATAATTATACCATAAAAACACAATATATCAAAATTTGAATCTGGTCATATTGGCATGTGTCAGCGCAATTGCAATCGCATCACTTTCATCCGCGGTTTTTGGGTTTGCCGCCGGTAATAACATACGCACCATTTTATATACTTGCTCCTTATCCGCATGCCCCGCCGATGTCAGTGCTTTTTTTATAACATTTGGTTCATATTCAAAAATCGGAATATCACGATTTGCCACGGCAACAATTGATGCCGCACGCGCATGCCCCAACGCCAGCGTTGTTTGTGGATTTTTATTTACGAATGTAATTTCAATGCTGCACGCGTCTGGCGAAAATTTATCACACAATTCATCCACCCCACGAAAGATAATTGCCAATCGCGCTGGCAATGGTAATGCCGTCTTTGGTAAAATTACACCACTGGCAACATAACGATATTGCGCACCATTTACATCAATCACTGCCCACCCTGTATGCAACAGCCCCGGATCAATTCCCAAAATTCGCATTTATATCACCATATATTTATATACATATATAATATATAAAAAGTGCCGCATATGCGACACCTTTATTTTTACCAAATGACCGAAATTACGCGGCTGCGGTAAAGACCCGCTGCACATCGTCATTATCGTCCAACGCATCAACCAGTTTTTCAACCTTGGCATATGTTTCATCATCCAAATCCATTGGCATATTTGGAATCCATGTTAATTCTGCTTTTTCTGGTTCGCCCAGTTTATCCGACAACACTTTTTGCACAGTCATAAAATCATCTGGTTTCGTTGTTATGATAAAGCCTTCTTCATCTGATTCCAGATTATCGGCATTTGCATCCATAATGATTTCCATCATTTCATCTTCTGTTTTGCCAATTGATGCCGGATAGAAAATCTGACCAGCGCGTGTGAACATGAAAACAACGCTGCCCTCTTCACCCATATTACCGCCATTTTTGGCAAATATATTACGAACCTCTGGCACAGTGCGGCGTGGATTGTCGGTTAATGCCTCTACAATAACTGGGACCGCACCCGGACCATACCCTTCGTACCGAACGGCAACATAGTTTTCTGTATTTGCGCCCGATGCCTTGTCAATTGCGCGTTTAATATTGTCATTTGGCATCGAATTCTTGCGTGCATTCAGAATCGCCAGTCGCAAGCGCGGGTTATTATCCGGATTTTTATCACCCAACTTTGCCGCCATTGTTATTTCACGCGCCAGTTTAGTAAACAAACCACTGCGCGCGGCATCCACTGCACCCTTTTTGTGCTGAATATTATGCCATTTGCTGTGTCCACTCATAATTTGACCTTTTATATATCTTGGATTAAAATTACTGACAAAAGGATAACAAATGATTGGAAAATTGCAAGGAATTGTTGATTACGCCGGCGATGATTTCATTATCTTGATGGCGGGACCCGTGGGGTACAAGGTTTTTACCCCCGAATACCTGACCCCGAAAACAACCGTATCATTATGGATTGAAACCGTTGTACGCGAAGATTCCATTCGTCTGTTTGGTTTTTCCAGTCTGCAATCACAAAACCTGTTTGTACAGTTAACCGGGGTATCTGGCGTTGGCGCGCGTATTGCCATGGCAATCATGCGAACGATACAAGCCGACACATTAATGTCAGCAATTGCCACGGGTGATGCCAAGACAATCGCCACCGCCCCTGGCGTTGGGAAAAAGGTCGCAGAAAAAATTATCGTCGAACTTAAAAATAAAATTGCCGGCACCACATTCAGCTTTGCATCTAACGCGGCATCTGGCGCCCTGCCCGATTTGCTGGCAGCACTGGAATCATTGGGATACCGCAGACTGGATATCGTGGACATGGCGCAAAAATTGGTCGCCGCAAACCCAGATACAGATGTATCCAAACTGGTACCAATGGCACTAAAAGAAATCAGTGGGAATAAATAAATATGAACAATAATGACATAATTTTTGCCCTGTCATCAGGACACGGAAAATCAGGGGTCGCCGTAATTCGTGTATCGGGCGATGATTTACGCGACCTGTTTTTAAAAATTACAAATCGTAAATCCGCAGATGCACGCCATGCATATTTTGCAAATATGCGCGATAATTCCGGTGATTTAATTGACCAGGTTATCGCGATATACTTTGCCGCGCCACACTCGTTCACCGGCACAGATATTATTGAAATACATTCCCATGGCGCACCGGCGGTAATTGAAAAAATATTTGAATATTTGCACGCCAACAACGCCCGCATGGCAATGCCTGGGGAATTTTCACGACGCGCATTTTATAATAACAAAATGGATCTGGCTGATATTGATGGTCTGGCGGCATTGCTGGATGCCCAAACCGATGCCCAGCGTAAATCCGCACTGGCATCCATGATGGGCGGGGACAGCGAAATATACAACGCATGGCGAACCCAGATGATTGAAATTTCCGCATACGCGGCGGCGATGCTGGATTATGCAGATGATGAGTTACCCACAAACATCGGTCAAACAATCCGCGAAAAAACAAAAACATTATACGACGAAATCAGTGCGGCCATTTCGCGCTATACAGCGGTTCGCGCCATCCGCAGCGGTTTTAATGTTGTATTGGCGGGCGATACAAATGTTGGTAAATCATCATTGTTTAACGCAATTGTCGGATCAAATCGCGCAATTGTATCAGATATCCCTGGCACAACCCGCGATGTCGTATCAACCAATTTGGACATTGGCGGATACATGGTAAATTTATCAGACACGGCGGGACTGCGTACAACAGATGACACAATTGAACAGATTGGAATTGCCCGCACAAAATCTGAAATTGAAAACGCTGATATAATAATAAATGTATACAGCACAGAAAACAATCCGCGTATTCCAAAAACAATAAAGCCAAATGAAATTTATGTAATAAATAAATCAGATTTAAATCCGAACACAAAATTCGATAACGCAATATATACATCCACAAAATCTGGCGTGGGCATTCGTGAATTAACCACCACCCTGTGTGATAAAATATCAGAAATTGCAAAAACCGCTGAAAATGGTGTTGCGGTCAATGCCCGCACCCGCGATTTGTTGGTAAATGCCGCCGATGAATTAAAATCTGCACTGGATGCACCGGTGGAAAATTATGACATATTTTCCGAACATACCCGCCGCGCCGCAGACGCCATTGGTCGAATCCTGGGGACCATCACCGCCGCGGATGTCTTGGACGCTACATTTTCACAATTGTGTCTGGGCAAGTAATTTATCAAACAAACAAAATAACCGCATGAAAACACACAATATTTTATTAAATTACAAAATTACTTTAACTTTATATTATGAATAAAAAATCGGGGCATTCGCCCCGATTTTTATTCATGTCTATCTGGATATTTACCTTCTATCAAATTCTGTCGCACAACATGATGTTTTACCTTTTGCGTGCTGGTTGTGGGCAAATCATCTGTTGTCATGGCAAAGTGTGTCACCCATTTATACGATGCAACTTTTTTATTTGCCTGGGCAATGGCATTACCCAATTTTTCCAGTGTCATATCCGGTTCAACACTAAACACACCGTATGTCACGGTTTTATTTTTAACCCGATGTTCAAACACTGCAACATTTTTTACCCCTGGAATTTCCATAAACAGAGCTTCCAATTCATCAGGATAGACATTTTTCCCAGAATCCAGAACGATAACCTGTTTTTTACGACCGGCAAAATGTAATTCGCCGTTTTTATCCATCGACACCATATCCCCGGTATTAAAGAATCCGCGTTCGTCAAACACCTGTTCATTTACAGCCTGGTTATTTAAATATCCACCAAACACTTGATGACCACGAACCCACAACACCCCAATGCCGTCTTCATTTTTATCACGAATTTCGCATTCATTGTTTGTAGTGGGTCCCCCAAAGGCGAACGGGAATCTCTTCTTGGTCGGTTTTGAAATACAGATTGGTCCAACCGTTTCAGTTAACCCATATCCCTGAATAAATGTCAGCCCCAACCGTTCATAGAATGTTTCCACCTCTGGCTTGGTTGCGGCGCCACCGGCAATCAGCAATTTTGCCCGCCCACCAAACACCGCCAAAACAGGTTCTTGGACTTTTTTAACCAATTTACCCAAACCAATTTTTTTCAATGTTTTGCCATACTTTAACACTATGGACGCCAGCCACCATTTATGTTGTGCCTTGATATTTTCAATTATACGATTACGCAACACTTCCCACAAACGCGGCACCGCCGGTATCACATGTGGGCGATATTGCTTGAAATCTGCCATAATTTCTTTTGGATTGATACTGGGCTGCAACAATACCCCGGCGCCATAGTGCAATGTTGCCAATAATTCAACCGCAAATCCGAAAATATGATACATTGGCAAGAATCCATACATAATGAATCCCGGTTTAATCCATTCATGCATATCTTCCAGTGAATTTGCACATTCGATTAAATTAAAGTGTGTTAATGGCACAACCTTTGGTGTACCGGTTGATCCCGATGTAAATGACATCGTTGCCACATCCAGTGATTCCACCTTGGCCGGTTTTAATTTTGGATCTATTTTTCCATCTTTCTTGGTTATATCATAAAACTTGAATTTTTTTGTTTTATAAAAGAACGACGGTTCCGCACATACAATGTGGCAATCGGTTGTTTCCGTCATGTTATCGTATTCAAACGGCGTCAGATTCGTATCCAACAGCAACGCCACACCGCCCAGATACCATATTGCAAACAGTGTTATTGGAAATTCTGGGATATTGTGTGCCAAGACCCCAACAACATCGCCCTTTTTAACACCCGCCGCATGTAATGACGCCGCACGCGCCTTTACCAAATCAATAAAACCGGTGAATGTAACATTCTCACGCACCAGAAATAAATTGTCTGGATGTTCGGCAGTTGTCCGTTCCAGCAATTGATACATATTCATAATAAAAATTCCCTTGTGTTTTTTATATTGGACAGATTATATTATATCCACCAAGGAAAAGATTGCAAACATGAAAATACTAACACTAAATATCAACTCTATCCGCGCCCACGCAGAAAGCTTTATCGATATTTTGCGCGCTGGAGAATATGACACAATTCTGGTCCAAGAATTAAAGGTTGAAACCGCGGGTTTTCCCCACAACCTGTTTGATGAATATGGATATAATGTAAAGGTTTTTGGTCAAAAATCATGGAATGGCGTTGCAACATTTTCAAAATATTCAATCGAAGATACCACCATTGGCATGCCGAATTATTCTGACCCAAACGCGCGATTTATCGAATGCGTTATTGATGGACGCGTGCGTGTTATAAATGTTTATATGCCAAATGGCGACACGGTTGATTCACCAAAATTCCCATACAAACTGGAATGGATGCGCGCATTTACAGATTATATTTCACAATATATAAATTCACCTGAACCTGTAATTATTGGCGGTGATTATAATGTCGCCCTGACTGATGCTGATGTATGGAAACCATCAAACTATGTTGGTATTGCAATTGCGGCACCGGCGGCGCGGGAAATAATGCAATCATGGTTGTCTGCTGGCTGGACTGATGTGTGGCGCAAAATGCACCCCGACACAATTGATTACACATGGTACGGATATCGTGGCCGTGATACAATTGGGAACAAGCAAGGATTGCGCCTGGATTACTTTCTGGCAAACCCGGCGGCAATGCAATTGATTAAGTCATGCGAAATTGATATGAACCCGCGTTTGGCACCCAAGCCCACCGACCATTGTGGATTGGTATTGGAATTGGATTAATCATCAACGCGTGCCAGGTCATCGTATATTTTATATTTTCTGTCGCGTGTCGGGCGATATTCATACCCCGCCCCACCCGCAGAATACATATTTACCATCTCTGTTGTTTTTGCAATCGCCGCGCGTATCATTTCAGCAGTTGTTGTTGCATCATATTTTATAGGCTTTACATCACCACTTTTTAATTGCCAAAACAACATAATCGGCATTTGCGATTTTTCAGATGTTCGTATTGGGAAACCGCCAGATTGCAATATATACGCCTCTAACGGCAACTGTGGCATTGTACCATCCAGCAACTGTGCCTTGGTTGGTACGGTCCCGGTTTTTATATCCAACACGCCACCATCCCACACACGATCGGCACGCGCACGAATATTACGTCCGGCAATATTTACCATTCCCCCAATTTCTGCCACAGAATTCCCCAGCGCAGGCAGTTCCGTCGCAACCAGTGGGGCAATTTCTGTAAATCGCCGATGCCAGAAATGAAATAATACACTGTCGGCGCCTAATAATTTTTTTGCCGCACTGTCCATATCACGCACCAATGCATCTGGCGACCAATCACGCGCATTTTCAATTACAGAATGCACCAAGTTTCCAAAATGCCGTGCATCTGGCATCGCCCAATAATCATCCAACACGCGCAAACGCAATATATGCTGTACATAGAACACATACGGATTATGAATTAATTTTTCCAGTTCTGTTACATAAACATCCGACCAATCCGCCGGCGGTGTTGGCACAGAATAATCCAATGGTCGCACATCAACAATATCACGCGCACGCACCGAATTTAAAATATCTTTCCCCGTCGCTGTATCATACTGTCCACCATATACCGACACACGGGATAAAAACCGTGATTCTGATGTCTGGACCCCGCCAGACACACGACTGCGCGTCCAATATACATCCGCCCCACACGACAAATTCATAAAATCCAGCGCCTGTAATGACACTTTTCTATCTGGCGATGGCAATCCAATTTTTTCCGCCAAATCACGCGGCAGCCATGCATTTTCATATCCCCGCGCCGGAAACATTCCATCATTTAATCCGGTCAGAATCACAACATCCGCCGTTTGCATACGCGATTCAATTGTTCCCAATACAATTACATTTGCATCCGCGTTCATTTCACCACGCACACCAACCGAACCAATTGCATCAAATAAAAACGCGCGTGCATCTGATAAATTCAAATGAATTCCAACCATATTTAATGATTCTGATAATTCTGATATTGCATTCCAAATTTGAACAGACGCGGCATCATTTATATCAAAACCCGGTGAAAATTCAATTTCACCATCATCCACCATATGAACAATTGTCCGCATTAAATCATATCCAGAATTTTCATACAGCATATCAAACTGTTGTTCATTATTACGCGCCAACCAATCATCAAACACATTTAATATCGCCCGCCCCACTGGTGTCATTGTTCCCGGCACGGCACCCGAAAAATCCGCCACCAACCCGCGCGCCATAAACGCCGCCGCAATACGCTGATTCCCCGCCGCATCGGGTGTAATTACCAACACAGATTTATTATCATTAACCGCACGCGATGCAATTTCTGCAACAACATTTGCTTCTTCGCTTTCGCGTTCACATTCAATTAAATGACAATGCCCAACCGCACCACCATCTATATTTTTTATTGCCGTATTTCCAAATGCATTATTCATAAAATCAATTGCACTGCGCCCAACATCAATTGGAATTAAATCAGACGACGTCACCCCAATACGCGATAAAAATTTATATTCTGAATTATATGGATTTGTATTTAATTCAAAATCAGATTCTGCACCATCAATATGACCCGATAATATAATTCGTCCATTTGGCGCCAACGCAATTGCCGCCATTAAATCCGCTGTTGCCGGGACACTGGCGGTTGATCCACAAACAATCACACACCCATATTGATTAATTTTTTTAATCCATGCGCGAATATCACGATTACGAACCTGGGCTTGTGTCAGCTTATCACCCGCAAATTCACGCTGGGCATGAGACAAGATATTCAGAATTTTTGCCTTGCGCTGAAAATGCATTGCATATTTTTCATCAACCAATTCTGCCCAATTTATAGATGCCGAATCAATCCCTTCATTTTCTAAATAGTCTTGCATTCGCAATAAATCATGCGCAACAGGCAATGCAGTTGGAATATTACCAATACTGGCATCTGCTGATAACAATTTCGCCAGCACCACAACACGCGCCGTATTTGAAATCATATCTGCATCGCCATCTGAATATTCGTCTTCATCATCACCTTCGCCCAATGCAACCAGCCTGGGTAAAATTATCCCATGCCCTGCGCGCGCAACCAGATATTTTTCCACAGTTCGCACCGCACGCCGACTGGGCAAAAAAATCAACATATCATCCAGTGCAACATTCGCATCATCAATAACGCACCCCAGCGCATCCAACATCCGCGCCGGATTTGTTGCATAAAAGATATTTTTATTTAATCCCAATTGTCGTCCTTAACGCGTCCAGTCCTGTTTTCTTTTCCGCCGATGTTTCCAAAATTTCTGGCACCATTGCGGGATGCACCATATGATTTATTTCATGTTGCACCTGTTCGCGTACGCGTTTATCTTTTTTGGTGTACACAACCTGGTATGATATCCCGTTTTTATCACAAAAATCCATCAAGTCTAAATCAGCCGGTCGCGCACCAATCCGCGAATCAATCAATATAAACAGCCGTCGCAATTGCCGCCGCGTCATTAAATATTCTTCCAACCTGTGCAACCAACGCAACGCATCCGCGCGCGCCACACGCGCATAACCATACCCCGGCAAATCAATAATCATTATTCTGTCATCTATATTAAATAAATTCAGTGTTTGCGTGCGTCCCGGCGTATTTGATGTACGGGCAACATTCGCCCCAACAACCGCATTTATCAATGATGATTTTCCGACATTACTGCGCCCAACAAATGCATATTCTGGAAATTGTGTATGCGGCAAATCAGCAACCCTGTCAAACGCACCGACAAATTTAATCATCATCGCCCCCTTTGTCCAGCATGCGCCGATATGCCTCTTTCTTGGATATTCCCGCACGCCGCGCCAAATCTGCCGCCGCAGATTTTGTAGAATTTGCCGCAATATCATTTACAATATCTGCAATTTCATCATCCGTCATTTTTTTATCCGGCGCCGGTGCAACCACAATTACAATTTCGCCGCGTGGAGCATCTATGTGCATTAAATCTGCGGGATATCCGATAATTGCCTGCTCATGAATTTTTGTAATTTCACGAACGATTGCGATTTGTCGTTCTGGCATAACACGCGCCAATGCAGCAATCGTATTCATAACGCGATTTGGACTTTCATAATAAATAATCGTATGGCGTATTTTATTATCGTCATGCAGTTTTTTTTCATCAAAAAATCCACAGAATGTAAACCTGTCTGTTGGAAACCCCGATAATACCAGCGCAGAAATTGCCGCCACCGGACCCGGCACAACATACACTGGAATATTTTCCGCACGCGCCGCACGCACCAATCGAAATCCTGGATCACTGATTCCCGGCATACCGGCATCAGACACCGCCGCCACAGACAACCCCGATTTTAATTTTTCAATTAATTGTGGCACAACATCGCGTTCATTATGTTCATGACATGACACACGCGGTGTTTTTATATTAAAATGCGATGCTAATTTGCCAAAAACACGCGTATCTTCGGCGGCGATTAAATCAACATTTTGCAAAACATCAACCGCCCGTGGCGACATATCGGACAAATTTCCAATTGGCGTTCCAACAATATAAAGCCCAGATTGCATTCGTATTCCTTTTATAGTAAAATGATACAGAATAAAATGGATTTTTCAATGCATATGAACAAAATTTTTGGATTTTTGGCAATGTTATTCATCGCTGGATGTGCTGGCGATACATCGCACCAGGCGGATTGGTTCAGTGAATATGGCACACTGGAAACCGGCACCCCAATACAAATGCAATACGGTTCACCCGATATGCAACCCGGCACACCATCTGATAACTTGGTGGGTGCGCCTGTACACAGAATGGCGGTTTTATTACCACTGACCGGCGACAATGCAACAACCGGCAATGCAATTCGAACATCCATTGAAACGGCTGTTTTACAAAACGCACCGCAAAACCTGTCGGTTGCATTTTATGATACCGCCGCCGATGACGCATCTGCGATGAACGATGCATTAATGGGAAACCCTGAAATTATTGTTGGTCCAATATTTTCAACAGACGCGCACACCCTGCGAAATATAAAACCCGAAACATTGCCAGTACTGTCATTTACATCTGATGCAACGGCGGTTGGCGATGGTGTAATGTCCATGGCACTGATGCCCACCAACAGTACAGAGGCGATTGTCCGCGAAATGCAAACAGACGGCATAACAAACTTTATAATTCTGGCGCCCGATACATCATCCGGTCATTTAATGGCGGGTACGGCGGTTGGTGCAGCTGAAACATACGGTATGCAAATAAATGGAATTTTCTATTACACTGAAAACGATACAGAATCAATCAAGAATACGGCAATATCCGCATCAATGAACGCCGCACGCACCGCAGCAAACACGCGTGCAAAAACGGTATTATCCGATATATTGACATCTGAACGATTAACCGCAATTGAAAAATCATCATTAACAATTCAATTAGATAAAATATCAAAATCAGACACACTTGGTAAACTGCCGTATAACGCGATATTATTCCTGGGCAACGGTAATGACACAGAAACATTGGCATCATTCCTGCGCTATTATGGTGTTAATGCACGCGATGCCCGTTTTTATGGCACACCCCTGTGGGATGGGTCTGATATTACAACAGACATAACAATGTCGGGGGCAAAATATGCCGCATTACCCGAAATGCCAACATCTTTTTCCGCATTATATGAACGCATGGCGGGAACCATTCCGAACCGTATGGCTGGATTTGGATATGATGCCGCAAACATGGCAATTGGCATGATATATTCACCAAAATCTGATGCGGCATATCTGCTGGACCCCAGTGGTTATATCGGTGTAAATGGACTGGTTCGATTAAAGCCAACCGGCGAAAACGAACGCGGATTACGCATAGTGCAATTGATGGGTGATGGCACCATACAAACTGTACGCAATGCCCCAACAAACTTTATGACGCCAATTTACAATCTGGAACAGCATAAAATAAAACCAGCTGCATCAATGGAACTGGAAACCACCGGGATTGATCCGGATGATTATATAAACATCCCCCAGCGTCTGCGTGATAAATATGCATCTGAAACATACGGCGCACATATAACAATGCCAACCCCAACACCAATCCCAGAAAACACGATAACAATCCTGCCCGAAGATGACAGTGATATAATCATATCGCCTGATTTTGAACCCGTTGCACTGGAATCAGTTAACCGCACATATATCGACAGTGTGGAAATAGAAGAATAAACCCACCCACCGTTCGGTGGGCATTTTTATTTTTTAAATTCATACACATATAATCGATGCGGATATTGTTTACCTGCATATCTTGTGTATCCATTGCCCGCATCAATAACACGCACCGGGGACATGTCCGGTATTTCAAAATCCACAGAAATCAGAACATCAAATTTATTCGAATATGTTGCCAGACGCGGTGTTACATTTGGCCCCATATACGCGACCGCGATGTCCACCCGCCCGTCCATATTTTCCAGGTATTGATATATATTCCCCCACACAGTCCGCGAATTTACGCGATATAATTTATCCAGCGCCCAACTGATTAATGCCGCCCCCGGCATTCTTTCCACCCCAACCACATGCGCAGATGTATTCCGCGCGATATATCGTGCCAACCCGCCATATCCCGACCCCAATTCCAATACTGCTTTCGCATGCGGATAAAACATGTTTATTTGTTGCACAACCGCCGCGCGTTCGGTACTGTTCGCCGGCACAAAGGGTGGCGTTTTTGATACAATTACATTCCAACTGTATTCAATAAAGTTAACCCCACAGTACACAGTTATGCACGCAACCACCACCAGCAAAACATAAGTAAACCCAATTACAAGATTCATCCGTTTACCCTTTCACAGGAACAACTATTTATTCACATATTCCGAACGCAATTTGGACCACATCATATTATCGTATAATTTTCCATCTGAATACACACCACTTTGACGTGCGATACCGTCCAAATGAAATCCAGAAGACTTTATTGAATTGGCTGAACGCACATTATCCTGGCTGCATTGCCGAACTATACGATTAGCGCCCAAATTTTCAAACGCAATACGTTCTATCTCGTCCGATGTTTCACGCGCAAACCCATGTCCCCATGCCGAACGAACCAACCATACGGTCGCCATTTGCAATGTCCGCGTTGCATCATCATAAAAAAACAACCGCCGATATCCAATAAATTTATCATTTTGAAACAAGTATAATGCGACACCATTATCCGCCGTCCAATCTGATTCACGTTGCATAAATTTCAATACTTCATCAGCCGATTTTGGAACAACATTATCAACGCCAATTGAATTAAAATAAAAATCAGATGGATTTTCATCTTTTATTGCATTAAAAATTATTTCCGCGTTTTCATGCGTCACATCCAGTTGCCGCATTTCTAAACGCGCTGTTTTTATAACCCGTGGCAATTGTTTTATTGGATTTACCATTACCTGTCCCCTATTTTACCAACAATCCATATTTTACTAAAAAAACGCCGGTTTTACAATAACCCAGTTTGGCAAAAAACGAACCGGTGGTTCTCATCTCACCACTCCATCACAAAATAAAAATGCCCCGATGGGGCACTTTTTAACACGCATCAGCATCGGCAAATCCAAACTGGGTCAGTGAATTTTCTTTTGCTTGGATACAAATAAAATGCATCTGTTCCGCCCCAGTATTTTCAATTGTACGCGCCGCACCGGTTGCAATGCGTACCGCACTGCCCGCCTTAACTGGAATCTGTTCACCATCAACTGTAATTATACCTACCCCAGATAAAATGATATAAACTTCTTCATTCTGATGATGCACATGATTAAATGGAACCTTGAATCCAGTTGGGACTGCATTTATTGAAACCTCGCAACTGGTTAAATTTAACGCATCATGTAAAAACGCCTTGCCATTTTCGTGCTTTGCTATTTCATTCATTGTACCTAAATCTATTTTCGAATATTTCGCCATTTATGTTCTCCTTTTGTTGTTATCCGCATGAAATATATATACAAACAATTAATCTGTAAAGTACGCACAAAAATGTAAGCAAACATATAAAAAAGTAAGTTTTATTAAAATCCTGTGCCATCCATATCACAAAAAAATATTAATTGTTAAAAAATAAAGTTGCTGTATAATTTAAACCATGAACAAAAAACATAGAAAAATAATTGAACAATGTCCGGTTGCCTTAACAGTATCACTGATCGGCAACAAATGGAAATTATTAATTATGCGCAATTTGATGATGCGCCCGTGGCGATTTAATGAATTACAAAAAAGCATTGGCATCATCAGTCAAAAGGTATTGGTTGATAACCTGCGCGCCATGGAATCGGACGGATTGGTAATCCGAACGATATTTCCGGCCGTTCCACCACATGTTGAATATTCACTGTCTGAATTGGGTCAATCAATGCGCCCAATATTAACCGCCATGGAAAAATGGGGCACCGAATACCAGAAAAAACACTAATAATAATAAACCGACCAATCGGTCGGTTTGTGTTTTGGTGGGAGTGGGTGGATTCCCTCGCACGGCGTTATCACGCCGGCTGTGGGGCATTCCTGACGATTTGACCGCGCGTTGCTTGTCAAATCTACTCATTGTCGAACCGGTGGTTCTCATCTCACCACTCTATCACAAAATAAAAATGCCCCATTCGGGACATTTTGATTTTGGTGGGAGTGGGTGGATTCGAACCACCTCAGGCTTAAGCCAACAGATTTACAGTCTGCCCCGGCTCTCCAACTCCGGCGCACGCCCAATCTCGTGTTCCGCCCGCCTGCGCCAACGGCTTCGGTGGGCAATGGATTTTCAGCCCTTGCTGCGCTGCGGTGAAAATCCTTGGTGCGGGCAGCGGGAAACCGCGCGTATAAAAACACAACGAGTTGCGTTATTAGCAACGAGTTGATGTTTGCATCGCAAGGTTACCCAACTCAACGGCACCCTATCTCGTTTCTGGTGCGGGCAGCGGGAATCGAACCCGCATTTCAAGCTTGGAAGGCTTGCATACTAGCCTTTGTACTATGCCCGCAACAAATAAAGCCCTGTGATTATATACTAAATTTAACTAAACGCAAGTATTTAATTCACCAGGGCTGTTTTTTAACTAGCGAATACCATGTATGATATCTTCCATTTCCAACAAGAAATCCATATCATACCCGCGGGCTTTCAAACGCTGCAACATCAAATGTGCTGCCTCTGCAACGCCCAAGCTTTTGCATATTTCAACAACCGTTACAATTTCATCACGGTTCATTTTATCGGTTGGCATTAATGCAACCGCGACCCCCAATTCACGCAATGCCGCACGCATATATGCCGCCTTGTTTGCTTTACATCCATATTCAAACAGAACCGCATAAGTATTTGCATTTTGCAAGAATTCATCATATCTGTATGCATTCGTATTAATATTTTTCATAACACGATTTTCAATCGTTTCACAAATTTTTTCATCTGAATACAGATATTCAATCGATGTCATTTCACTGTTATCGTCCACATATACTGCATGCAATCCATCTGCAATTGCCTGCTTGCGCGCGGCCAAATCTTTAAACAATTGTGCATTTTCTGGGCAACCGCGTTGTGACAAAACGGTATATATTTCCGCACTTTGTTCTTGATCAGTCCAGTCTGTATTTTTATCACTTACAATACTCTCCAATAAAATATCTTCAACAACCGCACATGCCGGACGAATTTCAGCACTATCTGATTTTACCGCATCTGATTCTGGCACAACATTTTCGTTAATCTGTTCTGACACAGATTCAACTGCAACTGGGGCATTTTTACCGCCAATAATTCCGCCATCATACAGCACCCATGCCACTGCCCCACACAGAACCAATATAACCAACACAAACCACAACCGTACACGCCGCGTATGTTTTACTTTATCCATATGTACTTTTTCTTTCATTGTTTTCCCCCCCCCCATTTTTATTATTTATATAACAATGCATTGCCATCTGTTATTGGATCATGACATTCGCCATCACCATCATCTGGACAACATTGAAAAACCAAATTCCCCATATCCTTAAATGTTTCACCATCACAGCACCCGAATTTATTCGGTTTACTGCCATCTGGACACAAACCTGCCGCCATATTTTCTGCTGCTGTTTGTTCATCAATAACAACCGCAGATTTATCAATATCCGTGCAATCGGCATCATATTGATTTTGCAATGACTTTAATTCATCATCCGATGCGCCACTGTTTTTTAATGTTGTAATATCCGCAGATAAATCATCACACAAACTGCGCCGTGCGGTTAAATAATCTGTCAGCGCACTGTACGCCGTTATCACGGTCACAGTTGGCGTTGCAATTGGCGTCACATCTGGCGTACTGGCAACAACAGACATTGTTGATACCCGTCCCGCCGCCGGGCGTCCCGCCGCCGACCGCGAACAATTACTGCGATATTGTGCCTGTAATTGCGCCAGTTCTGATGCAGTGGCATCATCTGGATTTTCAATTGCCGCCAATTCACCGATGCGCGTACTTAACGCACTGCAATCCGTTCTGGCGGCAACAGATGCATCTGCACCAACGGCTGGTGCAATAAACATTGCACAAATTGTACCAACAAAAATATTTTTTATTTTTTTATTCATTTATTATCTGTTCCATTTGTAAAATAAAATCAGTTGCCGGATCAACCAACCGTTCGATTTTATCCAAGAATTCTTTTGCTTCCTGTTGCATATCCAGTTTTTTAAATGTATCGATTACAATTTCTGCATCATTTTCACCCATATTTTCTTCGGGTTGTAATGCAGTTGCAATTTCCAATTCACGCAGTGCCAATGCCTTGTACATATCTGCATTTTCGGCACATCCCTTGTCCGCCAGTGAACTGTATGTATCAGCGTTTTGCAAATGCCGCCAATATTCTGGGCTGTCTTCGGGATACAAACGGGCAATCAACAATTTTTCAATCCGCGCACATGTCGCCATAATTTCTGGATGTTTTTGACTGGGCGCGGCGGCAACCGGTCGTTCAATTATAACCAACCGTCCCGCACATCCATTTGAATACGCGGCATTCAATTCATTCAAAGAATTAATATTTTCAACATTTGCCCCATCTGTGGTTATTTTTACAATTTCATTTGCGATTGCATCACACTGTTCTGCACTGATTGCCGCCGGCTGTTCATTACCAGACCGATATGATAACCCCAATATCAAACCGCACGCAAACAGTCCCGCCAATGCAATGGCACTCCATATCTTATGTGATGTGCTGCAACAATTAATCGGACAATTTACCGCCGCCGAATTTTTACCAGATGTCTTTTTAGTATTTACTTTACTTGTTTTTGCCATTGTTTTTTTCATGATCCCCCCCCATTTTTATATATTATTCCACAATTCCATCACAAATTGAAATCTTTTTATCTGCCCGTGATGCTAAATTCATATCATGCGTCACAAACAGCATCGCCATCTTGTTTTTCCGCACCAAATCTAATAATAAATCAAAAACCGATGCTGCATGTGCAGGATCCAAACTGCCGGTTGGTTCATCTGCCAACAAAATTTCTGGATTATTTGCCAACGCGCGTGCGACCGCGGTGCGCTGTTGTTCACCGCCCGACATTTCCCCCGGCAAATGCGACGCGCGATGCGCGACATTTGCCGCACGCAATAATTTCATTGCCCGCGCCATTGCGCTGCGTTCATCCACACCATTTGCCATCATTGGCAACATAACATTTTCCAACGCGGTAAAATCAGACAATAAATTATGCCGCTGGTATACAAATCCAATTTTACGCCGGCGCATCATTGTGCGCATTTCATCATCCATCTTTTGCACCGGCACACCTGTCAACAAAATACTGCCCCCTGTGGGCTTGTCCAGCAAACCAACACATTGCAACAATGTGGATTTACCACTGCCCGATGGTCCGACCAGCGCAATAATTTCCCCACGATGCAAATCAAAACCACCACCGCGCAGAATATGCAGTGGCTGACCACCTTCCATAAAAGTTTTTTTGATATCGCGCACCGACAAGACGACATCGCCCTTTTGCACCTTGGATAACGAATTTAAAATATTTGCCATTGCGCGATTCCTTTATTCATTTCTTAAAACATCAACCGGATCTGTACTGGCGGCTTTCCATGCCGGATACAGCGTTGCCAAGAACGCCAACACAATCGCAATCAATGCAATTCCGATAACATCACTTAATACCAATTTAGATGGTAATTCTGACAAATAGTATAATTCAGCGGGAAATAAATCGCGCCCTGTTGCCCACTGAAAGAATTGTCGTATCGGTTCAATATATATCGCGATTAAAACACCAAATATGGTTCCGAAAAACGCCCCCAAAACACCAATACTGGTCCCAGACAAAATAAATATCTTCATCATGGAACGACGCGATACACCAAATGTACGCAACACGGCAATATCTTTGGATTTATCTTTGACCAACATGACCAAACTGGACACGATATTAAAGGCTGCCACAATTACTATCAGCATTAATATTAAAAACATCACATTTGATTCAACCTGTAACGCACCAACAAACCCACGATTTAAATCGCGCCAATCACGAACGACAAATCCATCTGGCAACAGATTTGCCAACGCATCACGTACTGCAATTGTATCTTCGGGATTACGCAAGAATAAATCAATATGTGTAACGGCGCCCGGAATATTTAAATACTTTTGTGCGGTTTCCAATGGCATAAATATATACCCAGAATCATATTCATACATCCCCATAAAAAACGACGACATAACCGGATACGCCATAATCCGCGGCATTGAACCAAACGGCGTTGGCGTTGCGGCATTTGCCGATGCCAGTGAAATATTATCGCCCATTCCAACACGCAATGCACGCGTCAGCGATGCCCCGGCAACCAATTCCCCATCATGAATTTTATCCAATGGTTTACCATAAATTTTCGTACCTGTTTCGACCTTGGCTGCTAAATCAGACATACGAATTCCGCGTATCATCGCACCTGTATTATTGCCATTTGCCATTGCCATGACCTGCCCTTCGGCGATTGGTACGATTCCTGTGGCATTCGCAGCAACAATTTTGTTTTGTTTCATTTTATCAATCAAGAAATCATAGTCCGCGATTGCGCCATCTTGGTGATAAACAACAACATGCCCATTCATGCCAACAATACGGGACAACAGCGTGTCATGAAATCCGCCCATCACCGACATAACAACAATCAGTGTTGCCACACCCAATGTAATGCCAATCAGTGACACCCATGATATCACAGACCCAAAACCACGCTTTTTTGCGCCCAAATATCTGAATGCGATTTTGCGTTCCAATCTTGAAAACAACATTTTATTTTACCTTTACTCTTCTTCGCTTAAAAACGCACGCAGTGCATCACCAACCAATTGATCTGGTGCAACATTTTTTGCATCAGGCGCATCTATAATCGATATTAAACGCGGCGACATAAACACAACCAGTTCTGCAAATGGACTGATTAATGTTTCTGGCGTTGTAACAAATGAATGCGTTGGAATACCAATAATTACATAGTTATCACCAACACTGGATGGAATATTAAATGACGATAATTCACCATTACTGGTTCGCAATACAATTTTTGCATCAATCTTGTTCATTCCACCATAATCCCCATATGTCCCCAACGCACCAATGGTCAAGTCTGTCTCTAACCTGTCTTCTTTGCTGCATTGCCCGATATCAAATCGCGATTGCCACCCATTTGGAATAACAAATCGTCCCTGGGAAATCAGAACAACATTTGCCTGTTGTGATAAAAATTCTTGCAATGTTTTTGTATTTATTTCCGGACTGACCACCAGCGCACGCCCAACAACGCCCGGCACCGACATTTTTATATTTTTATCACCGAACGCCGGCAACAAATTCATCCATATAATTGGATTATCTGTACGCGGATACACACGATATACATCAATATCCCACGCCAATAAATATTTTTTTGACGCAAATTCAGAAATAATTTTTGCAACTTCGCGTTCTGTTTGATAATTACCTTCGAAAACAATTGTTTTATCTTGCCAATCAACAATTAAATTACGCATATCTGCGCCATGCAATGCATCTAACAATGCCATTATAATATTTTCATCATATGGCATTTTTATCATCCACTTTGCACGATTTTTCAAATGAATTTCTGCATTTATCGCATCATATGAATAATACGCGCGCCCAATTTTCGAAATTAATTCCACCGTATCAGACAACGTACCCGATGTTATTGTTCCCGAAATAGTTTCTGTTAAATCTTCATCTTCGACAACAGATATATCCGTACCATCCAACAGTTTATCTAACGCTTCTTTAACACTTAATTCCTTGAATTCATAATCAGAAACTTTTAAATCACTGGGCAATTCATCGCCCACCCCCAACCGCACCATTTCAATTTTTTCATGCGGCACAACAGATACAACATTCTGATTATCCCAATCAACCGTACACCTTTTTGGCAAATCGATTGAAAATCGCTGGGCTGTATCTGTTGTCAACGCCGCCTTTTTCGGAAAAATTGGCACAGAATTTTCATCAATCACAAAATTTTCAACAACATTAATTGTATCATATTGGGGAACTTGTTCTTCTTGTTGACGCGCGGCGCACCCAACACACAAAATCGCCAACATAAATACATAAAAGATTTTCAAATTTTTCATACCATCCCCTTAGACTGATTTTATCAAATATTCATGACGCGTTCAAATTCTTCCAGTGTCATTTCGTATATTGGTTTTTGTGTCGGCGTTGTTAAATCCTTGACCTGTTCATATTGTTCGCGAAACTTTTCAATTACCGCGGCAACATCAGATGGCACCGCCGTTTTGTTTTTTTCCAACAATCTGCGACCATATTCATAAACAAATTCCAATGTATCTGCGGCAAAGAATCGACCCGCGTAATTTTCTGTTGCAATTCCACCCTTTTGCACACAAATTGCCGACATCATCATAACCATCTGGTTATAAAAGTTTGCCAACTTTATAAAGTTTTGAACTGTTAATGCCATGTCTCTGTCCCATGCCCCTTTTTCCCTATTATAAAAACTATTGCCCCCATAAGGCAATTAAATTATAATATAAAACATGAGATTTAAATACCTGGTTATACTACTGACATTATCGGCATGCGCATCCGTAAATCGGGGCAGTATTGATGACGCCACAATTTTAAACTGGGAAAATGAATCCGTAACAATGGAACAATTTGTCCGTGATCACAAGGCATGCCTGGGCATTGACAAACCATCATACATGCCGCGTTCACGCATTTCTAAACTGTTATCCCCGAACCAAAGCAGTATTATGCCAGACTGGGATGGATTATGGGTAACATTCCAATCAAATGAATACCGCGATGTTGGGCAACGGGCATTATTATCTGTACCACGCAATACAACATCAAAATCGGTTGGCGCATACCGTAAATGCATGTTCCGGCGGGGCTATTTACTGCGCGCCAGTTAAAAATTTTGTCTGCTTTCCAATTAAAATATTTTATGATATAATTGCACACATGAAACGCAGCATTTGGTTTTGGCTATATTTTGTTATTGCCATTATATTGGCGGTATATTTTGCAACACGCATTGTCATGACATATATGAACCGTGGGGAAATTGCACATGTACGCCGCATATCAATATCTGCGGACGGTCCCAAAAAAGATTTAACATCTGTTGCCACTGCGGCGGCGGTTGCCCCGGGTACAAATGCATTCCGCATCAGTCTGGACACCATAAACGCCCGCGTTTCCGCGGTACCCGGTGTACGCAATTGCGCCATACGCCGCACACCAAACGGAAATTTATCTGTACGCGTTGAATTATACCAGGCAATTGCCCAATGGACCGATGGCATAAATTTTTTTCCATTATCTGCGGATGGAACAATTATAAATCGCCCAACAGATGCACGCCCCAGCGGCACTGTTGTATTTCGCGGTGAATTACCCCCAGATATATCGGAAATAACAAATACTGCACAAAGTATGATTAACAATCTGGATTATATCGAATGGATCGAAGGGCGCCGCTGGAACATTCACACAAACACCGGAATAACTGTCATGTTGCCAGAAAATAATCCAACAGACGCAATTGCCAGTTTATTGGTATTGGATAAAAATCATGGAATATTATCAAAACAAATCAAAGTAATTGACATGCGCGACAGTGCAAGAATATTGGTAAAATAAAAACAATAATGAACCTGGGGGATTCAACTTTTTTATGTCTGGATGTCGGCGCACATTATGTACGCGGCATTGCACATCATGTACTGGGCGGACGAATTGTGCAATCTGCGATGCATACTGTTGACAGTTTTGACACCGTATTTGCATTAAAATCGGTAATTGACGAACTGGAACAGCAAATTGGTTCGCACTTTGATTCTGCGTATATTACCGGCGATTTTGGTCAATCAGAATTTGAAATGGTTGCAAAAAACACGATATGGCACGGTGAACATAAAATAACTGCGTCCGACATCCGCGCCCAGATTTCACAAATTACACCACCCGATGGGTATTTTCCAATGCACATATTTCCATTGCGATATGACACGCCCACCGCACGAAATATGTTTTCACCAATTGGTCATACTGACCGACAACTAATATCTGCATTTGGTGCAATATTTTATTCATACAAACAAATTGATGAATTAAATTCAAACCTGCGCCATGCACACATTCAACCAGACGCATTTTACGACCCACAATTCTTGCAAAACGCCGTTTTCCGCCAACAGAAAGAAACAACAATGTTTATTGATTTTGGTGCCCGTTTTACCAGTGCATCTATCTGGATGGATCGCGGACCTGTGTGGCACGCAAAAATTCCTATTGGCGGCACAGATATAACAAATGACATATCCGAAAAATTAAACATTGATTTTGATGATGCAGATCGAATCAAACGCAATATTGCTGGATTAATGCCACGCGAAATGGACAGATTTACACCAGCTGATACCGCATACGATTTTTCACGCGCGGATGTAAATGATATTATATTACCACACATTGTCGATATATGCGCCCGCATCAAAGATGCATCAAATGCGGCATTTTCAAAATACAAACCATCGATAATAATGATATCTGGTGGCGGTGCCGAAATTGATGGCATTGATGAATTTATAGAAAATGCATTTTCAATACCTGTAAAGAATAATCATTCTGATGCATCTGTTCGTGCATTATCAACATACATATGGAATTGTGAATCAAAGCATCGCAATAAATACGCAAATCGACGCGAACGCATTGAACAATTCAGTAATCGCATAATGTCTTTATTTCACCGGCGTCCACGCCATCGCCAGCAATTTATCCCAATAATGCCCAGCACATTGTGTTTCAACATGAAAAGTCCGACAACATATTCCATGTTTCGTGCCGGCGGAATATCAATGATACATGTTGACATAATGGACGGATTTTATGTCGACAGAATCGCGGGCAGTATCGCGGAATTAAAATACATCCGCGCCCATACAAATGCGCATCTGCATGTACATTTAATGACGGAAAGTCCAACCGTCTGGGCAAATGACGCAATTGCCGCCGGCGCCGATACAGTTATAATGTCAACAAACACATCTGGTCTGCGTGCGGCAATTCGCGCGGTACGCGCCGCATCAAAACGTGCGGGGGTTGCATTGAATCCTGAATCATCGGTCGCAATATTGAAACCAATATTGCGCGAAATCGATGAAGTAATGATAATGACGGTTACCCCCGGCGCAGCGGGTCAAGAATTTAACGATGCATGCCTGCACAAAATATCCGTGCTGGCGGCAACACGCAAAAAATATGGATTAAAATATTTAATTTCTGTTGATGGCGGCATAAATGCTGATACGGCACAAAAATGCTGGGCGGCGGGTGCAGACATGCTGGTCAGTGGTTCATACCTGGCGCGCAGTAATGATTTCCCATTGGCGGTGCAAAGTCTGTTGCGAAAATCAGAAAATTAATACCTATTTTATAACAATATGCCGCGCATCCCCACTGCCTGTGATATACAGATGAATTGCATTTTCCGGCAACATACCTGTGGCAATTTCTGGCCATTCAATCAGTGTTATGTCATTCTGTATGGCATATTCCAATCCAATTTCAACCAGTTCAGATTTATCCATAACCCGATACAAATCAAAATGTGATATCCCATCATAATTCTGCACAATTGTAAATGTCGGACTGGGGACAACAGTATCTGCCCCGCGCAATTCTTGGATTATTGTGCGTGCAATTTCTGATTTACCCATACCCAAATCGCCATGCAACGCAACCACACACGGCGCATGCAGCCTGTGTGCAAATTCACGCGCAAACGCACGCGTTTCATCAATATTTTTTAAATCGTATTCTGATTTCATACCCCTACTCCAACAACAACAAATCATCTTCCATCTTATGGATTGCATCGCGCAATTCTGCCGCCCGTTCAAATTCCAGATTTTCAGCAGCATCACGCATTTGTTTATTTAATTTCTTAATTTCTTTGCGCAATGAATCTGCATCCATCACACCATCACGCGTATAAACAAAACGACGCTTTTTATCCGTTTTTTCTTGTTTATCGCCAACCTCTGCAAATACCGCTTTGGACACAGTTTTAGGTATTATATTATGCTGGCGATTATACGCCATTTGTTTTTCGCGCCGCCGTGCCGTTTCGTCCAGTGCCGCCCGCATAGAATCTGTAATTGTATCGGCATACAATATCACACGCCCATTTGCATTACGCGCCGCACGCCCAATTGTCTGAATCAGACTGCGTGTTGAACGCAAGAATCCTTCCTTGTCTGCATCCATAATCGCGACCAGTTCACATTCTGGCACATCCAACCCTTCGCGTAACAAGTTAATTCCAACCAGTACATCAAACTTGCCCAGCCGCAAATCGCGCAATAATTCAATTCGTTCCAGCGTTTCAATATCACTGTGCAGATATTTTGCCCGCACACCATTTTCAACAAAATAATCGGTTAATTGTTCTGCCATTTTTTTTGTCAGTGTGGTAACCAATACGCGCCCCTGGACCTGTTTAACCGTATCCAATAAATCATCAACCTGGTGCGCAGTTGGTCGCACTTCACATTCGGGGTCTAACAAACCTGTGGGTCTGATAACCTGCTCTGATACAACACCGCCCGATTGTTCCAGTTCCCATTGTGCCGGCGTTGCTGATACAAAAATACTTTGTGGACGCAACGCATCCCATTCTTCGAATGTCAGCGGTCTGTTATCAATACACGCCGGCAAACGAAATCCATATTGCGACAGTGTTTCTTTACGCGCCCTGTCCCCACGCGACATTGCGGCAATTTGCGGTATTGTTACATGACTTTCATCAACAAACAAAATTGCATCACGCGGCAAATATTCAAACAATGTTGGTGGCGGTTGCCCCGGGGCGCGCCCCGACAGATATCTGGAATAATTTTCAATTCCGCGACATGTGCCTGTTGATTCCATCATTTCAATATCAAAGTTCACGCGTTCACGCAAACGCTGTTCTTCGATATATTTCATATTTTCATGAAAATATTCCAGCCTGTCTTTTAAATCATCACGAATTTGCCCAATTGCCTGTAATATCGATGGCATTGGCGTGGCATAGTGCGTATTTGGATACACCGCCACCCTGTCCAACTTTTGTAATTTTGCCCCGGTTAATGTATCAAATTCCCAAATTTCTTCGATTTCGTCCCCCCAGAACGACAATTTCCACGCCCTGTCCTGGCTGTGAGATGGGAATATATCCAGCGCGTCCCCACGCACGCGAAAATCACCGCGTTCAAATGCCATATCATTGCGTTTATATTGAATATCAACCAACGAATGCATCACATCCGCCATACTAATTTTATCGCCCGCGTGCAAGACCACCTTCATCCCAGAATATTGTTCTGGCGACCCCATACCATATATCGATGACACAGATGAAACGACAACAACATCGCGTTCTTCCAGCATGGCGCGTGTTGCACTGTGGCGCATACGATCCAATTGTTCATTTATCGATGCGTCTTTATCGATGTATGTATCGGTTGTTGGCAGATATGCCTCCGGCTGGTAATAATCATAGTATGATACAAAATATTCGACATGATTGTTTGGAAAGAACGATTTCATTTCCGTATATAACTGTGCTGCCAATATTTTATTTGGCGCCATAATTAACGCCGGGCGCCCCAGTTCAGCAATGACATTTGCCATGGTAAATGTCTTGCCAGACCCCGTCACCCCCAGCAATACTTGACTGCGTCTGCCATCACGAATACCGGCAACCAATTCAGATATTGCCTGGGGCTGGTCCCCCATGGGTTTATAATTACTTTGAAGATCAAATATTTTTTTATTCACAAGCCTTAATATAATTCATTATAATCAAAATACAAGGGAATAGAGGAATGGCATTAAAACCCAGATACAAGCGCCGAATATTTTGGTCGATAATTACAATTATCGCCCTGTTTATATTGGCAATCGTAATTGTGCCACCAATGATAACCCTGAATAATTTAAAACCTAAAATTACCCAGGCTATCGCCGAACAAACGGGTGTTGCGGCAAAAATAAATGGTGATATCCATTTCAGTCTGCTGGGGCGCGCAACAATTGTTGTAAATGATATTGATATCGCACATGGATACATTGGTTCTGCAATGTTCACGGTGCCATTAACCAGCATATTTAATTTGGAATCTGCACCATTGACTGGCGACATAACAATATATGATGCAAATATCAGTATTTCCAGTCTAATACCAACTGACTTTCATCATGTAATTGATATATATAATTCGAAAATAAATTTCCGAAATCGCGAAATTGAAATAATAGACGCCACCATGGATGGCAGCCATTTGGTTGGCGTTGTACGAACAAAAAATCATAAATATGATATCGATTTTGATAATGACACATTCTATGTACATAATCAAAATGACAAGTTGGAAATATCTGGTCAATTATTTGCCGATGGTGCAATGACAGGTCATATATCAATGGAAACAGATAATATAAATCGCTGGTTTGGATTTTCACAACCGCGTATCAATAAAACTGTAAACATCAGTATGAATTTTGAATGGGACGGCGGTCGTGGCTGGAAATTTACAGATATTCAAATGGAAAGAATTTCTGGAAATATTGAAATAAAACCAAATGGTGAAAAAATTGTTCAACTGCGCGGTCATGATATTGTATATGACCTGTCATTTTTAATGGAACCATCGCGAATATTTTATCAAACATCTTTTGATTTAGATTTCACCGGCAAATTAAAATTTGGCGAACATGAATTTAATCATTTAATCGTACGCGCCACCGGTACGCGTGATGCATTAAAAATAAATACAGTTATTGCTGATGATATTTCAATGACAGGCGGTGAAATTGATGAATTTGGCGCCCATGACATAACAATAAAAATGCCATATAATGGGAAACCGGCAATGTGCATATTTTCTGGCACACCCACCGATTGGAAATGCAGTCAATATATATACGATGATTATGTTGGTGCAATATCTGTATCCCCAGATGAATTTGACCTGCTGGTATATTCACAAAAACCGTCCCCAAACCGTAATGACGCAATTCGTGATTTATTGAAATTCGCGCCACGCGGACAAATTGATTTTGAATTTTCTGATATCAGTGGCACATACAAAATAGATGGTCAACACATAATCCCAACATACAGATTTGCAAACGATAAAACATTACAATGGTTGGACCCAAATATTGAACAAATACCACAATTTATGCGTTCATCAATTGGTGATTTTCATTGGCAAGATAATATGATGCACTTTGTTCCGAAATCTAACAGATGGCAATTATATTTAACTGATAAATATTTTATGATAAATGGTAAAAATGCCAAAGATTGGTTTCCAAACATTGACACCCGTGCATTTAAAAATCTGGAATATACAATATCCGGAACATATAACGGAAAAAATATTGCAAACCTGGAAATAATAATTGCAGACCATAAATTCTATGGCAGTCTGAATGACGACACCATAACATTGCATACCGATATATTAAATCTGGATTCTTTTATCAGTCAAACTTACCTGGATAATTATGAAGAATTATCATTCTTGACAATGCCACCAATAACAATACCGTTTGAATTACCAATCAATATATCATTATCCGCAGATGCATTGATATATAACGGCATAACATTCAAAAATTTTGTCTATTCATCGAAAAAATCATCGCAAACATTTTCAATAACAGACCAAAACCGCGGCAATTTATTGGCAACAATAACGCGCAACGACAACAAATATGATATATTTATACAGTTAAATCGTTTCAAGACAGATGGTACATTGCTGTCCGCACAAATGCCATTAAATGTACGCGATACAACAATTACCGCGGAAATAAACATGCGAACATTTGGAAATATCGCCCATGATTTGGAATATAATATGATTGGTGATATGGATTTATCATTTGATGATGGATATTTGGTTGGAATTGGAATTGATGATTTATTTGCCGCGGCAAATCAAATAAATTCTTTCAATGCTGAATACGCCCTGTCATATGCACTGGATGGTGGTGAATCCAGAATTAAAAAGATGCGTATTATTGGCAAATATAAAAATGGTAATTTTAAAACAACTGCGCCAATTGCATTGCAATTGCGACACACCGACGCAACAGGTACCATGGAAATATCAGATGGCGCAATGTACGCCCAATTAAGTATGATATTACGCGGCACATCGCCCGCACCACAACCAATCGAATTGCAAATAATGCCAAATGGCGCGCGTCAATATTCTTTATCAGAAATCATGACAAACTTTGATGCGACATATATGCGTGATTTTATACAAACCCACAAACAATTTTAAATTAATTTAATCTTTATGTATTTTTTGTAAAACATTTTTGCGTGCAACAATATCGCCATTTTCATCAGCATAATATTTAAATGGCCCAATTGGCACACTGTAAAATCCATGTGAAAAGAATTGAATTCCACACTGATTACGAACCAACATTTTATTTTTTCCGATTAAATCCACGGGGCGTCCAAATAAAATCCTGCGTACAAAATTAGATATTGAATGCGTTGCACGCGGTGCATATAAAACACATCCATGTTTTATTAATTGATTTAATTTGTACGCATCTTTATTAGATTTTAATACATTTTTTTGATACGAACTTAATCCCATTGATGTTGCTAATTTATCTATATCCGCCATTACCATAACAATCACCTATGAAACAAAATTATATTCATACATAAATTATTTTTAACAGGTATGAATTCACAACAAAAAACGGGTCCGCACATGCGAACCCGCAATTAACCAGATTACAAAAATTACCCCTTCTTGCGCACCTGAATATGTGTTTCACGCAATTGTGTTTCTGTAACCGGTCCAGGTGACCCCATCATCAAATCTTGACCGCGTTGATTTGTTGGGAACGCAACAACTGAACGCAAATTTGGTTCATTCAACATAATTTGCACCAAACGGTCCAGACCAAACGCACACCCACCGTGCGGTGGTGCGCCATATTGGAATGCCGTATACATACCACCAAATTTTTGTTTTACAACTTCTTCGTCATACCCGGTGATTTCGAAACAGCGCAACATAACATCTGGGTTATAATTACGCAACCCACCACTGCAAATTTCTGCGCCGTTTAATACCATATCGAATTGCGCCGCCTTGATTGACAACGGATCTTTTGTTTTCAATTCATCCAATGTTGCCATCGGATACGAAAACGGATTATGGGTAAACGCAATACCTGTGGGTGATTCTGGATCTGCTTCAAAGAATGGGAATTCTTCGATCCAGCACAGACGAAATTCTTTTTCATCAATCAACCCCAAATCTTCGCCCAGTTTATTGCGCAACTTGCCTGCGGCCTTGGCGGCAACATCTGGCGCATCACAGATAAAGAACAATGACGAATTATCCCCGGCAATTTCATGCAGTTTCGCAATGCGTCCCGCATCCAGTTTTTTTGCAACGGGTCCCTTGGCTTCGTCTGCAAAGACAATATATCCCAATCCGCCCAGTCCCAATTCTTTAACGGCATAATCACCCAACTTGTCAAACCATGAACGCGGTTTATCTGAACTGTTTGGCGCGGGAACGGCGCGAACAATGCTGCCATTTTCAATCGCATTTGCAAAGATACCAAAATCGGACCCACGGAATATATCCGTTACATCTGATATTATGATCGGATTTCGCAAATCAGGTTTGTCCGAACCATATTTTAACATTGCCTCGTCAAATGGGATGTGCGGGATATCATCGCATATTTTTGCATCTGGCACAAATTCGCGAATAATTTGCGGCATCAGTGTATCACCAACCGCCTGGATATCTGGCAAATCAACGAACGACATTTCCAAATCCAATTGATAGAATTCCAATAATCTATCGGCACGCAAGTCTTCATCACGGAAACATGGCGCAATTTGAAAATATCTGTCGAACCCAGAAATTTGCAACAATTGCTTAAATTGTTGTGGTGCCTGGGGCAACGCATAAAACATACCATGGTGATTGCGCGATGGCACGATAAAGTCGCGCGCACCTTCGGGACTGGACGCTGTTAAAATAGGCGTTTGAAATTCAGAAAATCCCATTTCCCACATTCTATCGCGAATGAATTTAATCATGCGATTGCGCATTAAAATATTATTATGCAGTGAATCACGCCGCAAATCTAAATAACGATATTTCAACCGCAAATCTTCGGAAACACTGTCATCATCGCCAAAGACCTGGAACGGCAAAACATCTGCATTTGTTAAAACTTGCCATTTTTCTGCCTGAACCTCTATTGCGCCTGTTGGTATTTTATCATTAACCGCCGCCGCATCACGCGCGACAACAGTCCCAGTAATTTGAATAACAGATTCTGGACGCACTTTTTCCAGCGCCTCGTCCCCGCCATCAAACACGCATTGCGTAATACCATAATTATCACGCAGGTCAATGAACAACAATGCCCCATGATCACGCTTGCGGTGCACCCACCCGGACAAAATAACCGTTTCACCAACATTTGATTTATTCAGTTCGCCACATGTATGCGTTCTGTATTTTGATTTCAAAGATAACATTTTGGTCCCTTTTTTCTTTGGGCGCCAATTTACAAAAAATTGAAAACGGCACCCGCTTTTCAAAATTCAGGGGCGCAATTTAATCAGATTGCGCGGTGCCACCCTGGTTTATTACTTTTTATCGGGTTTTGCGCATTCCATGGTTGTCAGTCATATCATCACACGCATGCCCAAAAAATTTCCTGGTGCCCTAAGCAAGAATCGGACTTGCGACTCGTCCTTACCAAGGACGTGTTTTACCACTAGACTATTAGGGCGATCATTGCCTGGTAATTATAAATGCCACACGCCAAAAATCAAGGATAAAAAACACCCCGCCTGTTGCGGGGCGATTCAACAGACGCACACACTTATTCTATACAGCAATTAACCGCATTTTTGACCCAGTTTTTTAACTTTGACATGCGACCCGCCGGCGCTGCATCTGGGGTTATATCTGCCGCCTGGGATGCGCGTGGCGCGTGCGATGTCACAGATTTAGATGTATGTTTTGTCTTGACCCATTTTACATCCGTCCCGCCATTCAGCATTCCCATATTTAACCCCCAGAATATGCAATACAGTCCATACGACCGATCAAACAAATCATACGCCCCGTCTTTATCCCCCGCCGCCAATGCTTTGGTACCAACCTCAAACAAACGCATAGACGCCGCCAACAAGTGTTTCGAAATACACCATACTTCACCCTCATACGATGGAATGATTTTCTGCATCATCTGCTTGCGCTGTTCGCGCACTTCGTCAATCAAGTCATAGAATTCATGCTTGCCCGTTTTGGCACCCGAAAACATCAGATGTTCTTCGATTGAAATCAGATTCATAATACCAATTGTTAAATCTTGGTCCGAAGATAAATCCTTTGGATTAACTTTTTTTGCTGCGTCCAACTTTTCAACAAATTCGCGTACATTTTTTATTTTTTCCATTTTATCCCCCTGTTACAGAAATTACATGCATATGCAAAACAGCCAACTGGCCAACGCCAGTGCCACCACCGGCAACACAACGCGTTCAAACGGAAAATGTGCATGCCCGCCATTTTTCGCCTTCATCCATTCATACAGTTTTTCAACCAGTATAAACACAATCATCCCAACGATTGCACCAAACAATATTGGATCCACATAAAAAACATTCCAAATCCAAACAGGACTGTAATCAATATCACCCACATAGGCAAACCCAATCATTGCGACCGACAGACCAATCAGCAATGCATTGCGTCCCCAGAAATTCCACCCCTTTTTATCACAGAATTTAATCATCCAATATCCCAACAATGTCAACAGCGCACCCGCCCACAGACCAACAATTCCAACCGGCACCCCCAACGATTCTGCAACACCAACACCCGCCCCAATTGCAATTGTGCATATCGGACACGCCGGATTTGCCGCCGCCACCGCCGGAAACACACATGCCAACCCCGCAAGTATTTTTGATAAACTTTTCATATATTTCCCCTTTCAAAATATTGTATTTTTAATACATATCAAATTTTATATATATAATAATTAATATATATAAAAAAGTCAAATAATTTATTTACGATTAAAAAAAATAATGTTATATTAATAATATGTCGAACCAAATTCTGCCAGATGTAAAAATAAAAAACCTGTTGCCACCAGATGTCATGGAACGCGCGGTCCGCGGGTTGACATATATTGCGCACCCACTGCGTTTGCGTATATTGGAATTTCTGGATGTAAATGGTATGTCATCTGTATCGACAATCGCGCATGGTGTTGGTGCCGAACAAATGATTGTATCACAATCATTAAAAAAAATGCGTGATGCAAATTTGGTACAAACACACCGTCGCGGGATATTTATTTATTATGAAATATGTAAAGAATACCCCGCCAGTATATTTGTTTGCCTGCGCAAACTGTTTGGTCATATGACGGACCAATTAAAATTTCTGCGCACGGGACACAAAGAAATCTTGCCAACAGATTATACAACAATGGCGGCAAACCGGATAAAACTGTTTGCAAATTATGACAAGATGCGCATACTGGAATACTTGATATATAATGGTGAATCATGCGTATCAGAAATCGTATCTGGTACCGGCATACCACAAATAAAAGTATCCCAGTATTTAAAAAAATTATTGGATGATGATTTTGTGAAATCGCGCCGCGATGGACGATTTATATACTATGACATAACCGCCGGTGTACATAAAACTACAATTGGTTGTATCCATAAACGATATGACAAGGTTGGGGACAAATTTTAACATTATTATTTATTACTATATTGAAATTACAAATAATTATATTATACTACTAGTGTAGTAATATATTACCTTTTATATTTAATGAGAAAAAAATGTTACATATTTATTTTACAAAGCCGTATTTTTCGAAAAAAAACAGTTCTATTATATACAATAAAATTAAATATAATATGAGCTGGTTTAATAATAACGATAATAATGATAATAATGATAATAAAAGCAATTCTAGTAATTCCAGTAATAACATTGATTGGGATGCATACGATCAATTAAACAACAACAAACAACAAGATCCTGAGGATCGTGGCGTTATAGAAGCGCCAGCAAATGCAGAAACAATTATATATGAATCACCAGATGGTCAACAATACGAAATTTCCATTTCTGATTTAATAGAAGCCGATGATGATGACGAAATAAAATACACAGCCCCAAAAAATCAAGATTATTATAAATTAAAGTCATCATACAAAAAAACAAAAAAATATATCACTACCATAAAATCACACCGTTATTTCACATTCTCTCATTAAACAAAAAGGAGAAAACATGCAAAAAAATGAAGTCCTGACCCCTGAAATTATTGAATCAATTGATAACACAATTCGATTATTAAAAGAATTGAATCCAGAAAACGAGCAAGATAAAAAACATATCGCCGGCCGCATTGCCGCACTGGAATGGATAAAAACCGGCAGTGGCGGAAAAATCATCGTAAATATTCCACAAAAACAAGACTAAAAAACCAGCGCAATGCTGGTTTAATTCTAGTATTGGGAAAGAATTCATCCACTGGCGTGGACGCATCTGCACAAATTTGCTGTCCGCAACCGGCGCGTTCTCACGCGCCTATTTGTTTGATTGAACCCCCTTTCCCGGGGGTTCAAGTCCACATACACAAATACCAAAATAAAATCGGGCATTCGCCCGGTTTGATTTTGGTAGCGGGAGAGGGACTTGAACCCCCGACACGTGGATTATGATTCCACTGCTCTAACCAGCTGAGCTATCCCGCCAATGCCCCGAATTATAACAAAGAAAATTCTAATTGCAAGCAACAAATAATTTGCTTTTTATTTTCGACAATTTTATCATGTTAATTGTATCGGGGGTTCCGATACTGGGATTCAACACCCATTGTATGCACGTCTGTGCAGACGTTAAATGCCTCCTGCTATACATCGGCAGGAGTGTGATGTCATATATCGAAAGCATCACGCTATTACGCATACAATAGTGTTGAAACTCCTGCCGTCTGATAAAAATGACGGCTTTTTAGTTTTATTCAACCCAGGGGTTTAAAGTATGCGAAATAATTGGAAAACACGCGAATTTATTGCAAAAATCTTGTCAATCATTGGTCGAACACGCACTGCGCGTCGACAAATCCGTGATAAAATCAGATTTAAACATATTATTGGCGCACCACGACAACATATACCATTACATAAATATAATAAAAGGATTCCCATTGCATTTTGCTTTAATGACAATGGATATAAACTGGCATGCGTATCAATAAAATCACTGATTCTGGCATCAAAAAACAGATGCGATTATGATATATATTGCGTTATTGACAGTGGCGTTTCCCCAGAACATCGCAAAATTGTATCAAGTATGACCCACGGTACAAAATCACGCATAATATTTTTATCTGCAAATAATGACTTTGACAATGCATATCGCAGTGGTTGGCCCGCCGCCGTATTTTGGCGCCTGCAATTGCCAAAATTATTACCAAATATTGACCAAATAATATATGCAGATATCGACATAATATTCCGCGATGATTTAATTGAATTATCGCGCCTGGATATGGGTGATAAAGTTTTAGCCGGCATCCCAGATTATACAAATGGATATATAAATTCTGGATTTCTGGTTATGAATTTAAAACAAATTCGTGCTGAAAAAATATATGAAAAATGGATATCTGTTGCAAACAGAAAAAAATACGATAATCCCGACCAAGATTTAATAAATTATACACTGCGCGGTCGAATACTGTTTTTACCATTAAAGTATAATTTTCAAACTATGCTGGGTGCATGGATATTTAAAACGCATTCACAATATGAAATCAATGATTTATATCATAACCTGGTTGTAATACATTATTCTAATTGGATGAAACCATGGGGACCAGAAAACACACGCCCAATATTTTCAGATATATGGTGGACCGTTGCACATGAAACAGGGCTGTATTAAATATAAATGATTTTATTCACACATAAAATCATTATAAAATTTAATAAATTATTGTTGCAAAGATTTTTTATATATTATATATTGCGCGTATGAAAAAATTCGCGATATCTTTATTTACCATACTTTTTGCAACATCTGCGGCATTTGCAGATACAAATCCATTTATGGGCAATAATAAAAACCAAATTGCCCTGAACATTGGCCAGGGTGTAAACAGTGGCTTTTTAATTCCACCACCAACCCAACTGGTGCCATTTTACTTTTTACATGTACAATATTCACAACCAACAACATTCTTTAAATTACCGGCACGTCAATCAATAAACATTGGTCAAACCCTGGGGTTTGGCAGCAAATATGGTTGGGATTGGGATAAATACACAATACCCATGATATTTTTAAGCGAAGATATTGCACTGGCACATGGTGATAATTGGTACTTTGCGACCAGCATTGGCATGGGATTACAGGCACAACAAAACGAACGCCTGGGGGCAAAATTATTATTCCAGTTTAAACTGATTGGCGGATACAGAATAAACGACAAATGGGGACTGGAAATATTTATGCAACATTTTTCCAACGCCAACACCGCCACTGAAAATTATTCATACGCATTTTATGGCGCCGGATTCACATACAGCTTTTAAAAAACTGGCAATGCCAGTTTTTTTATTTCACCAATCGATTGGTGTTTTTCCATGTGCAACCAGATATTCATTTGCGCGTGAAAAATGATGATTGCCAAAGAATCCACGACTGGCAGATAATGGCGATGGATGCACACTTTTTAAAATCAAATTATTTTCTGGGTTAACAAATTCTGCCTTGCGTTGGGCATAACTGCCCCACAGCATATATACAATATTATCACGCGCCGACACCGTGCGTATAACGGCATCGGTAAATTGTTCCCACCCGCGTCCCACATGCGATGCCGCCCGATGCGCAGCAACAGTCAATGTCGCATTCAGCAATAAAACACCCTGGCGCGCCCAATCTGTTAAATCACCATGTGTTTTTGATGGGCGTCCCAAATCATTTTGAATTTCCTTGTAAATATTTACCAGTGACGGCGGAATTGGTGTCGGTGGCAATACAGAAAAACACAGTCCATGTGCCTGACCTGGTTCATGATATGGGTCTTGACCAATAATTACAACCTTTACATTTTCCAACGGACACAGGTTAAACGCATTAAAAATATTTGCCGGCGCCGGATACACTGCATGCCCCGCCAGATATTCACCCCGCACAAAATCGGTCAGTTTGATAAAATAATCTTTATCAAATTCTGCACCCAGCGCATCTTTCCATGATTGTTCAATTTTTACATTCATGTTTTAGTTCCTTTATCAAACCTGTTTGTGAACTTTTCCACAAAACAACATCGATATAGCCCCGCGGTAAACCCGTCTGGCGACATAAATCTGTGAACATATCATCACATGCACATTTTATTTCATTGCATAAATTTCCGTTGTCTATTTTTTCCGCCAATGCCGGATTATGCGCATAAATAACACCCAATCGCTGAATCCAAATATCATATTTAACAACATCTTCGCCCAGATTACGCGCCAGATGATTTGCGGTAATTTTTCCAATATGCGGCAGTTTTGATAAATATTTTATTCGCGCATCTGTATTATCTAAATCATAATATTTGCGACAAAATTCTGCACGATTATTCCAGATTTTGCACACGGCATTGATTTTATTTTTGTTATGAAACATTGCAAACAGCCCATCAAAATCTGCGCCACGCGTACGCAAGAAATCCATAATTTGCGCATGAATTTTTTTTGCTGTTTTCTGGGAAAATCCACCCGCCAAAATAACATAGACACAATTTTCTGCAAATGCGTCTGCGTCCAAGACATGCCGGTGTGATAAATTTTCGCGTATTTCATCAAACGATTGCGCATCGGAATCCATTCCCATTTCACGCAAACGCGCATCTAAATCAAAAAACCAATCTGCCGTAAACATCATAACAAATTAATCGTTTTGATTTTCTTTTGACAAAATTTGCGTTATTGACATTGTTTGCTGGGCATTTTGACGCAATTTATTTTTTGCATTTAAAAATGCATTCTTTTTCTTTTCATTTATCCCCAGTTGCTTTTCCAACGCCTGGAATCGTGCCAGTTTTTCTGGGCTTTTATCATTATGGGAAAAAATTTCATATTCCAGCTGATGATATTCCTGCCACAGCGCATCATTTTCCACACGCTGTGGCGCATCTTTTCTATGAATTTCGCCATATTCATCAACATAAAAATCGTTTTCATTTTCCGCCATATTGTCCCCCACTGATTAAACATCCAGATTCGCATCCAATGCATTTTCAACAATAAAATCGCGCCGCGGTTCAACAACATCACCCATTAACATAGATACAACCTCGTCCGCCTGGGACGCATCATTAACCTTGACCTGGAACAGACTGCGATGGTTTGGATCCATTGTTGTTTCCCATAATTGTTCGGCATTCATTTCACCCAGACCCTTGTACCGCTGAATCTTTAACCCGGTCTTGGCATATTCAAATGCCGTATCCAACAGATTCAACGCGCCCCAGATTTTCTGGGATTTTGCCTTTACCCGCAGCATCACTGGCTGGCTGAAAGTTTCCATTAATTCCGCGCGTCCATCCATGCGCAACCATGCACGAACCTCTGGTCCGGTGATTTTTTCGCGTGGCAATACATGCGTTTCATTAACACTGCGTAATGTGCGCGTAATTGTAATACCATTGTCATCCCCAAAAACTTTCCATCCGCGTTCGAATTCCAGCTCTTCGGCATCCAGCATCTGGGCCGCCGCGGCAAAGTTTTCGCCTGTCTCGGCATCAAATACACCGTTCAGTGCCAATGCTTCTACAAATCGCAATGGCATAATATGATTCAATGGTTGCAACGCATTTTTCATATTTAATACCAGCGTTAACAAACGCTTTAAATCCGCGCCCGAAATTTGCGCACCTGATGCAATTTCAATCACACCATCTGTTGCCAATTGATCCATCAGATAATCATCCATTTCGCGCTGGTTTTGTAAATATATTTGCTGCTTACCCCGCGTCACACCATATAATGGCGGTTTCGCAACATATATATACCCGCGTTCAATTGCCTGGGGCATATACCGATAAAAGAATGTCATTAACAATGTTTGAATATGTTGTCCATCGACATCAGCATCGGTCATTATAATAACCTTGTGATAGCGCATTTTTTCGATATCAAAATCATCTTTACCGATACCGGCACCCATGGTGGTAATCAGCGCGCCAATTGTATCCGACCCCAGCATTTTATCAAAACGCACGCGTTCAACATTTAAAATTTTCCCACGCAATGGCAAAATTGCCTGGGTCTTGCGGTCGCGTCCCTGCTTTGCGGTACCACCCGCCGAATCCCCTTCGACAATGAACAGTTCGCACTTTGCCGGATCTTTTTCTGAACAATTTGCCAATTTCCCTGGCAATCCGCCTAACTCTGGTCCTGTTTTTTTGCGTGATAATTCGCGTGCCTTACGCGCGGCTTCGCGTGCGGTGGCAGCTTCGATAATCTTATCAACAATTAATTTTGCAATTGCTGGATTTTCATCCAAATATTCATACAATAAATCATATACCGTATTTTCAACCAATGGTCGCACTTCACTGGATACCAACTTATCTTTGGTCTGTGACCCAAATTTTGGATCTGGAATTTTCACACTGATAATACTGGTTAAACCTTCACGAAAATCTTCGCCAGACAAATTAACATCTTTCTTGGTTAGTTTATCACCAATATATTTATTAATTGCCCGCGTCAGTCCTGCCCTGAATCCCGCCAGATGCGTTCCACCATCACGGTTCGGAATATTGTTTGTAAAGCATAATGATGTTTCCGTATACGCGGTTGTCCACTGCAAGACAATTTCGATATATGTATCATCAATCTGCTTTATCATCTGGATTGGTTCGCGATTTAACAATTCTTTGGACTTGTCCAGATATGTGGCAAATCCCTTTAATCCATCTGCCGAATGAAATTCACGCGTTTTCTTTTCCGCGCCACGCAAATCTTCCAGAATAATCCTGACATTCGCGTTCAAGAACGATTGTTCGCGCAACCATGTTTCTAATGTATCAAAATTAAATTCGGTTCCGGTAAATGTTTCTGGCGATGGCAGAAAAGTAACCTCGGTCCCATGTTCATGATGTGTTTTATTTTCTGTAATGGTCAAATCACATGTTGGTACACCATCTGCAAATGCCATATGTGCTTCTTTATCACCACGCCACACACGCACATCCAACCATGTTGACAGCGCATTGACCACCGACACGCCAACCCCATGCAAACCACCCGATACTTTGTACGCACCATTGGTTTCATTATCGAATTTTCCCCCGGCATGCAGTTCACACATAATCAGTTCCAGCGCACTGCGCCCTGTTTCATGATTAATATCAAACGGCATACCGCGTCCATTATCACGAATTGTGGCACTGCCATCTGCATTTAATGAAACATATACCGTATCGGCATAACCAGCCATTGCTTCGTCAATAGAATTATTGACAACTTCATAAATCATATGATGCAGACCCGATCCCCCTTCGCCGACATCGCCGATATACATTCCCGGGCGTTTTTTAACCGCCTCTAACCCTTTCAGAACCTTGATTGAATCACCGGTATATTCATTATTCACAGCCATTATAAATTCCTTTCTTTTTTCTATCGAACAATAGCAATTTATGGTATAATTATCAAGAAAAAAGGGGATAAAACATGCGTTTCAAATTACTGTATTTTGGCGAAATTTTCATCAATCCGAAAAAACGGTCCCAACACATTTCCGACATCCGGATGCAGTTCCATCCACAACTGAAAAAACTGCTGGAACACCAGCCATGGGACAACATGACCCAATATATGATGCCGGGCGCAACAAAAAGCCCCATTACCACCCGTCATATTGGTGGAATTGATTGGAATCCAATAATAACACCAAATTTAAAATTGTTGGCTGAAATAGATATTCAAATGATGCATCCTGAAATTGTTGGTCTGCCACACAGTGATATTGATAACCGGGTAAAAACGATACTGGACGGTCTGCGTTGTCCACAAAACGAACACGAAATCGGCGAAAACACACCGCGTGATATTGGACCGATATATACATTGCTGGACGATGACCATTTGATAACAAAATTATCAGTTAATACCAGCCACTTGCTGTCTACACACATGTTTAATCCAGAAATATCCCGCACACCGGATACAGTATTTATGATGCTGGATATAAATGTACGCATTGCCGAAGGCACATTGGAAAATCTGCCGTTTATGGTATAAAATGCCATTGGCGTTTTATACCAGATTACAAAGTTCAAAGTGCAAATGCGCCCTGTTTTATGTCAGGGCGCTGGTAATTTGGTCTTGCATCTGGAAAGTACCCAGCACGACCCATGCAATAATCGCCGATACCAATAAAATGCCAATACTATTTAATGCATTTGATACAGATTCCATTTTACGCACAGATTCTTCCAGATAATCATTTGCCACCCGCCCCAGGTTTTCATCAAACCCATTCATATCGGCATATATTGCCAAATCGCCAATTATTTCTGAATTCGGAAAATCGCGTCCCGTACTGTTTAACGCCGCCCCCAGATTTGCGCCATTTGCGATATAGTGCAATGTTTCTTCCAGTATATCACGCAGGTATTTATTTGAATTATCCGCCAGCATACGCATTGCATCTGGTATTGTAATACCGGCGGCAACCATTGACGACAAACTCATCAACCAGCCCACAGACATTTGAATTTTATAAACATTCCATGGTGGCAACTTATCAAATTTTGCACGCAACCGCCCCGACCAATTTGGTAAACTGATACCGATAATAGCACACAGTGCAACAAACACCCCCAAAATAATATACCAATACTGTATTGAAAATTCAGACAGCCATATCAGCGAACGCGCCATACCACGCCACACCATACTATCACCGGCAATTTCTGCCAATGGCGGGACCAGATAAATCCCCACCAACATAATTATACCAAATGTCAACAACAGCAAGAATAACGGATATGCAATCGCACTTACCATTGCGCGGCGTATACGCTGGGTACCGGTAACAACCCGGCTGACATTTTCCAGCGCAACAACCAAGTCAGACAAATTTCCCGATGTCACCAACAATGTTTCATCTGGTGGCACCCAACCGCGTGTGGCATCAGAAAAACTCATCCCACGTTCCAGGTTTTTTTGCCATTCACGCATAACGATTGCAAATGGTTCGTTTGGCTTTTTTCCACCATGCGATTCAATCATTTCCAAACGATTTAACGCATCCATCAACGAAAAGTCATTTCGCAACAGCGATGCCAATTTTCGTGCTGTTGCCATACGCTTTTCCGTATCCATACGAAAAACCAACCGGGCATACCATAAATCCATTTTTGATGTCATATCAATACACCCCCGGTCTGTCCAGCAATCCAACCCAACGTTCCAGTTCGTCTACACCAATAATACCCTGTAACATTAATGATGTGGCGGCCTCTTTCAATGTGCGTCCATCCATTTCTTCCAACCAATACTTAACCGCCCCATCGGTATTACCAGACAATGCCAAACGCAAAAATTCACTGTTTGTAATAATAATTTCACCGGCTTTTATCCGCCCCAGTGTTCCAGTCCCCTTGCATTCTTCGCATCCCGCGCCACGAATATACACCTGGTGCAAACCCAATTCACCAAACGCATCCATGACACGACGATACGCCGGATTTTCTGGGTGGTCAATTAATCTTTCACGACAATATGGACACAACTTTTTAAACAGACGCATAGATATCAGTCCACGCATCAGTGTTTCTTCTTTCAGTTTAAATGCCTCTATCCCCAAATCTAATAATCTGGTCAATGCCGCCATTGCCGAATTTGCGTGCAGTGTGGTCCACACATTATGCCCCGACAACGCACCACGCACCGTTAATTGCGCCGCCGCCAGTGTACGAATTTCCCCCACCATCAATGTATCTGGGTCACTACGCAATGCCGCTGCTAATGCTTCGGTATATTTTTCTTCGCGTTGCTCTTCATTCATTGTGTTAACAACAGGCATCTGGTGCGCGCCGAATATTTTTTGTTCGACCGGATCTTCGACCGTAATCATATTTATTTCATAGTGATGTTCTTTTAACATCAACGACATATTACGCACTAATGTGGTCGACTTACCCGAACTGGTTGGACCAGCAACAATAACCAACCCCGTTGGAAACGAACGCAAACGCATCAACAGTTTCTGTTCATATTCGCCAAACTCTTGTTCTGTTTTAATCCCCTCAGACGGATTATCATACAGCAATCGCATAACAACATACCGACTGCCGAATGCGATTGGATTAAATTGCATACGAATACTTAAAATTCCACGCGGCAGATATAAATCCTTGGTCCCGCGCAGTGGGGTTCGCCCATCTTTCTGCGCCGATTGATATTCATTCTGGGCATAGTTTGCATTTGAAATATCCGATGATGCAAACGCCGCGCGAACAAAAGATTCCCCCCACCCCGCATTATATTCCAATACTGGTTGCATACTGCCATCAATACGAAAATATATTGTTGTTTGATCAGCAACCTCTATATGAATATCTGATACCTTTTGTGCAGCAGCCTTGGCGATAATATCGACAAAATCCTTCTGCATTTGGTTATCATAATCTTGGCGTGAACGGGTTGCGCCACCCAATCTGCTTTCATACGCTTTATAAATACTGGAAACCAGACCCAAATCCGAATAAAACGGTATACGCATTGGTCGTGCGCGTTTTTTTAATAAATCCAAGAATGCCAACACCCGCCCGTCATAACGATGTGTACGCGATATTATAATTTCACCACCTGAAAAATATGCAACCAGACCTTGTGTATCCTTGGGCAGTTCTTGTTCCGCCCCTGTCGCGGTCAGCAATCTATTACCATTTGAAAACAAATAATCAACAATATCTTTGTTATCTGCATTTTCCAAGCCCGCCGGGATTGACGGTTTTAATGCAACTGGCACATTATTCAAAATATTGTTTTCTGTTTCATTCATATATAAATGCCCGCAATTTATTTAGATTTTGTAATATTTAATGTCTGGGTATCTGTACCATCTGTAAACACAATACCTTCGTCCAGCGATATAGATTTCACAGTATATCCATCAACAACTTTGCCAACACTGATTGTCTTGTTCTGTCCTGTATCTAAATCTTCAATTGTTGCCTGTAATTGTGTACCCGCCCCAACAACATTAATCAGACGATATTTTTCACCAAAATTAATTTTTGATCCCGCATCATCTGTATCTGATGATGTTGTTTGCACTTTATTTACCGCCCCAGATTTTAATTCTTCTGTTTGCGCGGCTAATTGTTCTTTTTCGCGTTCCAAACGCGCGGCTTCAGCTTCCAGTTCAGCCTGGGCATTTTCCAATTCTTGCTGCTGCTGTTCTGCGCGTCCAGATAAAGTGTCAATTTCCATATGCAGTTTTATTTTTTCCGCCGCTAATCTGTCCAGTTCCAAATCCAATTGTGCGCGTTCTTTTTCCAATTCCATTAAAACTTTTTCTTGTTCCAATGTGGTTATTTGCTGAAACAACGACCCATCCATATCATATGCTGCAACAGCATCAGCATTTGCCGTCTCTAATTCCATAGCAATATCTTCTTGGGCAATTTCACTGTCAACATCATTTGCGGTTGCATCTGCTGCATACAATGGAACCGGCACAGAAATCATCCCCGCCATAAAAAATACAACAAACAATTTTAATTTATTTTGCATAGATAATCACCTCATAGTTCCATGTGCGTGATGACGCATTCCATGCACAACGCGTCATATACACACCGCCAAAATCGTCAAAAATGCGCATAAATTGCGTTGGAACTAATTTTGATTCCGCCGCAACTTCTACCACATTCAGATATACCGTATCAACGCCATTTGTTAATGTATCCACAACCATCTGGGCATCTGCCGGTGTATCAATTCCCTGAAACGCTGTCATAACCGCACGCAGTACTGTTTCAACATCGCGTTCATCAATTGATGCAATTGTCGGTACATTTGGCAATTTTGCCCGAACAGTCAACGAATTTTCAGATTCTTGTTGCACAAAAGACGCCGGCATTAATTCTGTTGCCATTAAATAAAAATCATCCAGTGTTCCATAATCGCGCACAAATTGAACATTTGCATATTCTTCACCACATTCCACCGATGTTTGTACCCACCCGGTTATCGGCTGCATTAAAAATCCCATTGCCTGATAACAAACCTGGGCGCGAATAATTGGATCTGGCAAATATTCATACGGCAAAACAATTGGCTGGGGTGGCGTTGGTTTATCAATATCAAACGCTGCATCTAATTCTTTGTTTTTTTCCTGTACCTGCTTTTCCAGTTCTGCGGCTAATTCAGGATTATTAATTTCTGAAATTTCAGATGTTGTTGCAATTTGTTCCAATGGTTCACGAAAGAACCACATTGCCCCCAACACAAACATTAACACCAATACCACCGAAATTATGCCGGCACCAATACGACTGATTGGGCGCAATGGCGCGCGTACGGCGCGCATAATTAAATCTGATATATTGCGTTCCACAGCGCGTGGCATACCCCACGGCGACGGTGCAAATAACGCACCCCAATCTGGTATTTCAGATAACTTAAAATATTCTGCGCGGGCATCTTCTTCTTTATCAAAAATTTTATCTTCCAGTATTACGCCATTACGAACCGCAACCAAATAAAATAATTTATCTATTTGAAACACCGCCAAAAAAGACGAATATTCCCCCAGCGCATCTGTAACCGCCGCCGCGGCGCTGTCCATACCACTGCGATGCCCGGCGCGTTTAGAACCCAAACCAACCATTGCGCGGTATTCTGTGTATAAATTCAGCTTTTTATCGACACTGCGCGCCAAAGTGCGTGCATATGTTCGCGCAACATACCCCGCCCCCGTTGGTTGCCAAAACAATCCAACGGCATATTTTTTTCTGTTAATGGTTATAACCTGACCCGACAATTTCTCTCTCTATAATATTTTAAATAATTATAACATAAAAACATCTGTTTTGGCAAACACAGAATACAGTAAAAACCGCCGTATTTCATCACGGCGGTTAATTTTTAATAATTTTACAGATTAACATCCACCCATTTGCCCACCATACATTGCACCACTGCAATTTATTTGATGTTCAACCAAAATCGGTGTTGCTGTTATACTGCTGCCACCATCAGCGGCGGTACGAACAGAATTTGGATGTGGACAATCATAAACATTTGCGACCAGTATAAACGCGCGTTCTGGTCCAAAAATCACCCATTCATTTGGACGCGTCCGCTGGCTGGTAATCCAATACGCGTTCCCGGGGCGCGCCTGGTCAACAATTCTGTTTTCCAAATATGTACGCGCATCATCTGCATCATAGACTGAAACCTCTGACTCAATTTTATACAAGAATGTACAACCAATCGGTTCCGCATCCAATTGTGTCAGATATTGACTGCCATTTTCTGGTTTTATCATTCCACCACATGCCGCCAATGCCAACACCAGTGAACAAAATGCCAATGCTTTTTTCATAATTAAAACCCTATATTTTTACTTTGATTCAATTATATCATAATTTGCTGGATTGCTGAACAATTTTTTTAACACCAGATTATTTAACGCATGACTGCCCTTGTATGATTCCAGTTTTCCAATAACAAATCCACCTGATGTATACATATCACCAATCGCATCGATTATTTTGTGTCGCACAAATTCATCCGACCATATTGTTTTATTCAGCGTTCCGTCCCCCGCATCATTCAATGCAATAACATTTGTTTCATCCGCCCCGCGTCCCATACCATGTGCCTTTAAATATTCCCATTCAGAATATTTTCCAAATGTACGCGCACGCGCAATATTTTTAACAAAATCAGACACAGATTTTTTATCATCATGAAACACATATGAATATGTCTGGCGTCCAATAATTTTTTCTGGATAAACCAATGTTGCAGATATTTCCAACGAATTGTCATCTGATGGCGCCAATTTTACAAACCCATCATTTTTACGCCCAGACATTTTTTCAAAGAACCATAATTTTATCCGAACCCATATACTTAAAGTCCGCCGAATTTCACGCGCATATGCAATAATCGGCTGCTTAACAATAACTTTGCGGCGTCCGTTTCCCGTTATTCCGGCATCAATAAACGCATTATAAAATTGTTCCGCACTGCCATCTAAAATTGGTGTTTCTGGACCATCAATATCAATGATTACACTGTCAACCCCCGCCATAAACAGCGCCGCCATCAAATGTTCAATTGTCTGAACATGCGCACCATTTGGATTACCAATTGTGGTATTACGCATTGATGTATCACCAACATTATCATATGTTGCCGGTATTAAACCAGATTCTGGGATATCACTGCGATGAAAAAAAATCCCATACTGTTCAGACGGACGAACAACCATATTTACCGGCAATCCCGAATGAATACCTTTACCTGTAATTTTCACTTGTTTTTTTAATGTTGCAACCATCAGATTTTCTCTTTTATCCATTCATAAAACGCATTATCAATCACCATATCCAAACGCGCATATTTTATTTCATCACGCGCCCAATTTGGCAAACGCACCCAATCTTTTTCTGTTGTTATTAATTTTGCACCGCGTCGCGATGCCGCGGCAATTAACTGTTTTAAATCTTCATCAGTATATTGATAATGATCAGAAAAAGATTTTTTTCCAACCACATTTTTTAACGCGCCAAAGAACTTTTTCGGATACCCAATACCCGCAAATGCATATAATTTTTCATTTTCATCATATGGTGATACCGTTTTTGTTTCTGCATAAAATATTGGTTTATCTGTTGGTAAAACAAATTTCCGCCGTGGTTTTGAATTACGCACAACAATTATTGCATCCGCCCGCCGCACAGCACGCCGTGGTTCACGCAATGGCCCCGCCGGCAACATGAAACCATTTCCATATCCAATAGACTGATCAAAAACCAATACAGAAATATTTTTATGTATCTTTGGATTTTGAAAACCATCATCCATAATTATTGGGCAATGATTATCTGTTTGCTTATCTAATAATATTATATTGCTTTTTCTGTCGCCAACATGCACCTGGATACCATCGCGCGCCAACATGGTTGCTTCATCACCAACATTACCTGTTTTTGCACTTTTTTTATATCCACGCATAACAACCGGTGCATCAAAATATTTTGCCGCCGCACGCACAATTGGTGTTTTACCAACCCCGCCCGCCAATATATTTCCAATACATATAATGGGACGCGTTGATTTATATGCGCCAATTTTACGAAACAAATAAACCACACGCCCAATTAAATAATATATCCACGACACTGGCACCAATAAAAATGCCAACGGCGTTTTATGTAAAAACCACCATGGTGTTTTCATTATTTTTTCTTTTTTTCTGCTTTTTTACGGGCGCGTTCTTCACGCAGTTTTTGTTTAAATTCCGCCGATGTCAAATCCTGTTCGACCTGGAATAAATTAAATTCACCATCCATTTCACGAACCTGGCGTACCATAATATTTTCCACTTTTTTACGCAGCACCTCAAATTCCGTTGAATTGATTTTAGAATCAACAAATATCGGTTTTCCAACCTTACATGTAATCAACGAAAAAGGCAATGCGACCAAATACCTGTCCCATCGTTTTTGAAACCATGCATGCGATGCCGAATAACATACCGGAATAATTGGCGCACCCGTCATTTTTGCAAAATATAACGCGCCATCTTGCACACGCAGCGACGGTCCACCCGGACCATCTGGCGACATACACATTGAATAATCCCCACGACGCAACACCCGCACACCCTGGCGTAATACAGAAATACCACCATCAGATGTACTGCCATAAATAGATTTCAGACCAAATAATCGCTGTAATTTTGCCATCATACGACCGTCTTTATGACGCGATGCAACAGCATACGCCCGCATTCCCCCCAAACAAACAATTGGCGACAACATCATACTGCGCCCATGCCAAAATATAAATATTGCCGGTTTTTTGCGGTATTTTTTAAATGTTTCCCAATTAGTGACACGTTTGCGACATGTAAAATAAACAAACCAAATTGCGATTGCCATTAACCCAGCCACAACCCATTGCACCCATTCCATTCGTAAAATTGGTTCCCAGAACCCTTTCCATAATTTTCTAAAAGTTTGATACATGATCTATGCTCTTTATATAAATGCGACTTGGATTTTAGCAGTAAAAAAATCATATTTCAAGATATGAAGGAAAAAGCATGTAAAATCATAGGATTGATTTTTATTTGACAATAAAATAAAAATATACTATAATTCAACCCGTTTATCGCGGAGTAGAGCAGTCCGGTAGCTCGTCAGGCTCATAACCTGAAGGTCTGTGGTTCAAATCCACACTCCGCAACCAGTTAAGATAAAAAATACCCCAAATGGGGTGTTTTTTATTTTACGTGTGTTGGGTTGGATTTGAACCACAGAAACAATGTGGTTCAACCGCAGAAATTAGGCAAACAGCAGTACACCAGTTTACCCCAGGCAAAAATTTCCAGGTGGCGAAACAGATATTAAAAATTGCCAAATAACTATGAAAAACACACAATCGCGCCAATGTAAATAGATAAATACCAATCATATAACCAGTCTTATTATTTTTATTACCAAGAAAAACAATACATATTTCTCGTTATGATTGATTTTTTATAAAAAATCTATTTAATTATTACGATAATATTCAAACATAACATCACCGTACAGTACAATAAAACCACCACTAAATTCCCGTTATAGTTGAATAATTTATAAAAATCTACTAATACAAAAATAAGAATAATTACAATAATTCAACTTATACTTGAATTTTATTTATCATTTTCAGTATTAACCGAATAATAATATTCTAATTTTTCATGGTCATAGTCTTCTATGCGACCCGCCGGCAATACCAACATACGCGTAATACCGATTTGTTCAACAAATTCCGGATTATGGCTGACCACTATAATTGTGCCGGCAAAGTCATGAAAATTATCACCAATTATCATTTGCGTATCTGGATCCAAATGATTTGTTGGTTCGTCTAAGATCAGCATATTTGCCCGCCGTAATAATAACTTGCACAGTGCCACGCGCGCGCGTTCCCCGGGTGATAAAACAGAAACTTTTTTAAATACATCTGTACCAAAAAACAAAAAATTTGCCAATGCCGCGCGTAATTGTAAATCTGTATATTCATCCATCGCAACATTTTCCAACACTGATTTATTTAAATCCAATTGTTCTTGTTCCTGGGCATAATATGCAATATCTGTTTTTGGATTAATATCAATCGTGCCGCGTTCCGGCGTCAATATTCCCATAATTAATTTTAATAATGTGGATTTTCCCGCACCATTTTCACCAACAATTAAAAATCTTTCACCACCAGTTATATGAAAAGATAATTTTCTGTATAACAATTTATTGCCCGGATACCGAAACCATAAATCATCAACCATTATTGGGAATCGCGCACCATCATGCAATGGCGCCAGATTCATTTTTACTTTTTTATATTCCGCATCACGCACGGTCCTGTGTTCCATTAATTTTTTCAATTGCGCGGCGCGTGTATGTCCAGCTTTTTTAATACTGTGATTTGTTGGGCTGGCGGCATTTGCGCGTGCAACAAATTCAGACAAATGCTTTATTTGCCTGTTTTCTGATTCTATTTTTGCGTTTTGGCGTGCGCGCATTTGTACTAATTTATTTTTATACGCGTCATAATTTCCATCAATTAAAATTGTTTTATGTGTTGTTTTATCAACAAATAAAATTTTTGAAACAATTTCATTCAGAAAATCTGTATCATGACTGATAATCAGAACACTGCCCCTGTAATGTTTTAGATAATCACAAACAAACGCGCGACTGTCCGTATCCAAATGATTTGTTGGTTCATCCAACAATAAAATATCCGCCATAGAATACAGCAATCGTGCAAATGCAACCTTGGACTTTTGCCCACCAGACAATTCAGATATACGCATATCGACTAAATTACCCAATTGCATATTTTCAATTATATCCAGCATCGCCGCATCGGCATTATATACATCATAGTAATCCAGTCGTTCTTGAATATACGCAATTTTATTTTGAATATTTTCATCATCTGGCGCATTTGCCAGCGCAATATATAAATCATTTAATTCAGATTCCATCTGTGCAATCGGGCGCGCGGTGCAAATAAAATCCCAAACTGTTTCATCTGGATTTTTTATTTCAATCTGCTGTGGTAAATATCCAATATTTGCACCACCCGTATCGATAAATCCGGCATCTGGGACAATTTGCCCCAACATAATTTTAAACAGTGTTGTTTTTCCCGCACCATTAACGCCAACAATACCAACCTTTGCCCGCACAGGTATATTAAATTCGGCACCATCATATACAATATTTGTTCCAAAAGATAAAGTCAGATTTTCTGCACGCATGCCCAGATTTTATGAAAATTTGTTTTTATAGCAAGCATTTATTGATATAGTATATAAAAACAAAAAAGGGGAAAAATATGAAAAAATTACTATCTGTTTTATTTGCTTTATTTTTAATTGCATGCGCCAACCCAGACATATCCGGCACATGGGTTCAACCCATCCCAAATATGCCAACCATGACCCAAGGATTTATATTAAATCCAGACGGCACGGCAGAATCAGTCAACATGGCAACATTACAATACGACACATGGACATTAAATGGCAATGAATTAACAATGACTGGTCGCAGTATTGGCAATGGTCAAACAATTGAATTCAGTGAAACATATATACTAGAAAAATTATCACCAGATACCCTGGTCTTGCGAAACGGCGACATGGAATTAACATATACCCGCCAATAAAAACCGCCCAAATGGGCGTTTTTTATTCAAAACATTTACGCAATGTTTGCCCTGTATCATGCTGGTCCACGCGTTTATTACGAATTTCTTCGGCAGCTTTGATTTTTTGCTTTGCCAATATCAGGTCTGGATGTGCCTGTAATTCTGCATTTAATTCATTAATTGCGGCATCAATATCTGACGCATTTCGCACAAATATTGGTGTAATTGAATTTGCCGCACGATATATAGAATCCTGTAAATCTTTTCTGTTATCATCCATTACTGATAAATATGCACGAATATGTTCGTCTTCGTGTGATAAGATCGCATTATATGAACAGGTATTTGGCTGATGCCGGATATCAATTTGAACCAAAAAATCAGAATACCCAACGGTTGCATACACCGATTTTAACGCGACACAATAACCATCTTCGATATTTGTGATATCTGCGACAATATCATAATTATCAACCATGGTTGCCACAACATTACCATGCAACAAATCCATATGTCGCAATGGTTGCACAACTTCCTTGGACCATGTTGGGAATTCCAGATCAACACGCGGGGTTAATTTATACGGCAAACAATCATCATCTGCGAATGCAGACCCAGATATAAAAATCAATGCAAGATTAAATAACCACCCCGCATGCATTTTTTATAAATTACCCGCCCCCTGCTTTTTTAAATATTCTGCAACAAAATTATTACCATATTGCTTGTATAATTCTTCGGCCAGTAATACAGATGAACGCCCTGATTCAAACAGCCGCAACATATTCCCCAATCCACCCAATTCCGTATTTAAAATAACAGATTCCCCATTAACTGGGCGGGATAATAATACTGCGCGTTTCAGGTTTGGATATGCCTTGCCCTGGATAAATGCCATTTCCAGCGGATTTAAATTCCAATGCGCATAATCATTCACATCTGCGGCAGGATTGCGGAAAAACAAAACTGTTTGTGCCTGACCACGAACGACATCACCAATCCCCAGTTTATCCAAAACATTTGCGCGCTGGAATGCGACCATATATGCCTGGCGATTTTTACGCCCTTCTTGTAAACCTGTTATAAAATTATCACGGAACATTTTGTTTTCCAGCATTGGTGCCGTTTCATCAATCATAATCAATGACGGATTTCCCCCAGATACCGTAATATTATTAATTCTGTGTAATATATATGATATAACCGCCGGCGCCAAGACTTCGTCTTGCAATATTTCTGTAAAATCAAATGTTGTTAATCTGGAATTTAAATCCAGTGTATCAGAATCCTCATTAAATATATCGCCATATTGTAATGGGTCAATCCACTTTTTTAATTCCGGACGCATTTTTCCTGCGGATGAAAAACAACTCTGCCACAGATTTTTTAACAATCTGTCTTTTTCTTGTAAATAATCAAAATTAACCGACACCGCGCGCGCAATTTCATCGGCAGAATTTGCATCAGATTGCCCGGTAATCATTGCAAACCACCGGCGCAAGAACGCACGATTTTCCGCCGTATCCGGCATTTTTAACGGGTTCAAGTGCGTTTGAAATGCATCCTGATCTTTTTCTTTGCCATGCATGGTTATATATTTACCGCCAACCGCCAATGTAAATATTTCTGCCCCTTTATTTCTGTCAAAGAAAAATGCTTTTAACCGCGGATGCCGCAATGATTGCGATATCAAGAAACTGAATAATGTTGTTTTACCACCACCGGTTGGTCCAATTGTTAATGTATGTGCCACGGCGGCTGGCTTGTCCGATACATGAAACTGGAATTGATATGGTGTACCCTGGGCGGTTGGGAATATAACCAATGGACCCGGACCCCAATCACTGTTTGCAACCCCGCGTGGCGTACTGGACATCGGAATACTGATTGCCGCTGTCCGCGATAACATTTTAAAACTGCGTGGAAAAGTATCAAAACCTGGGATTTGTGCAAACCATGAAACCTTGGCTGCAAAAGTTTCAACAATTGGTGAAACCCCAAACGATGCCGCAATTTTATTAAATTCATCGACATATTTTTGTAAATCTTCAACCGTTGCACCAAATATAACAAACAGCGGATAATAGTTAACCAGACTTTGATTACCAGAAATATTTTCATCCATTGCACTTTGTGCGGCTGAAATTTGCTCCACAGCCGACGTTTCATCTTTTTCTGTTGTTGCGCGTCGTTGCATAATAGCTTTTTCAACATCCGCACTGCCCATAATATTAAATCCATTCATACAAATCATTTCTGTTTGTATTGTTGACACAGAATTAAAGAAATCTTCATCTAAATAATCTGGCGACATTTTAAACGAAATCATTGCCGCAAAAGATTGCCGCCCCGCCCCAATATAACGAACAATACCATTTTTCAAAAAATCAACATCGTCAACCGTACTTACCTCGCCTATACGCTGGTCGCAAACGATTGGCGATGGTTTGGTAATTGGTGATAATATACGACCAAAAAACTTTGCCATATTATCCGGCGCATCATTACGCAATACCGTTGGTCTGTACGCCGACAATATTGTTTCAATATAATTACCATATTGATTTAATTTTTCACGCGCATTTGCCCCACCAACCGATAAAACAATATAATAATTATTTGTAAATATGCGCAATCCCTGCGATTTCCATTTATTATAAATTTGTTGTAAAACCGGTTGATCAAATTCATAGTTTGTATTTTCATCAACCGCATCGCGTATCATATAAAATCGCAATACAACATTTGGATCACGGATTTGATTAAATAATTGTGTACGCAAATCCAAGAACTTTTCGCGCGTGGCATCATCTTGCATACTGGTTTGCACCCCATCAACATGATAAACGCGAATAATACTGCCATCGGTCAGTGTCATTGAATTATCATTATACACCGTCTGAAAAGGCAAATATTGCGAATATCTGGTATATCCAAATTTTGGAAAAATTCGCCGCGTCAGTACTGGGATATACATCAACAGTACAATAAACATAAAAACAACCGCCATAACCAGAATTATCGCTGTTAATGGAAATCCGCCACCTGCAAAATATTCAAAAAATCCATTCATTTTACGCCGCCAACCTTCCTGGTACTTTCTGTTTTAATAATTGTATTTTTGCCGCCACAATTTGCCCCAACTGTGGTTCGCGCTTTGCAAAGAACGCCAAAATCATATGAACCAAAATAACAGACAATAAAAAATACAGCGGGTTTATTGCAATATCACCACCACTAATGATTAATCCAGCAACAAATATTATAATAAAAACAATGAATTGCACTGCAAAATTAATGACCGCCAACGAATACGGCACATAAAAAATGCGCGGTGGGTTTGCCAATGCTTTCAGTATTTGTTGCCTCATTTTGAATAAAATCCCCCCTGATGCTTGAATTATAACAATTTCAACAGTTTTCAACAAGTATAAAAAGCATTCAAGAAATTTTGTTAAAATTGTTGAAAACCCTTACCTTTTTCAACAGTTAATTATTTATCATACTTTTTCAACAGCATTTACAAACACCGCAGAAAACCGGCAAAAAATTGTTGAAAACTTGTTAATAAAAAACTAAAAAACATTTTCAACAAAACTAACCGCACCAACAAAAACAACAAATATTTAATAATTATTTGATTTTTTTTAAAAACTGTTTATAATCACGTCCGTAAAAAGGATTTGATATGAAGTTTTTAAGTTCATTAAAGGCGTGGAAAAAGCGCGGTAATGTAAAACAAATTCGCCGTGGTAAACAGATTATTCTGATTGATCCAAATAATCCAAAATTAAAGGCGAAACAAGGGTTCAAGAAAAAATAATCTTGAATAATTATTCTATTTTTATGTCCGCATGTTTTGCGGGCATTTTTTATTATTTCGAATTTAAAATAAATTAAAATCGTTCATAAATGCTTCACGCATTGCGTCATCAACCTCTGCCCCGGATAAACCAGCACTGCGTAAATATTCTATTTGAATATTTTGTGGTGCAAAAATAGATGCACTGTGATCCGCAGATTTCGGAACAGATGAAATTCGCTGTGCGGGCATAAATTCAATACGCGCTGTTTTATCTGTCATTGCGGAAAAACCAATATCAGATATCGTATTTTCACAATATTTTTCAATAATTGCGGCGCCCGATAATTTTGATATGCTGCCTTTACCGGCGATTAATTTATTTTTTAATAAAATTGTTGTGTCTGGTTGTGTATGTTGTGCCGTGCATTCATATTTTAATTCAGAATAATTTTCCATCATTATTTGACCACGGCATTCAGAATTTTTCCCGGCATTTTTGATAAAAATGTTTAAAAAAGCCGGCTTTTTATTTTTTATTCGAATACTGATATAAACAGTTTGATTTGGCACATTTATATTAATATTTAACCGGCAATCACCGGCAATTTCGCCAATATATATAATATGTACTGGCTTTTCATAATTTTCATTAATATCTGTTCCATCCAGTGTTGATAAATCTGGACAAAATACACCATCGCGAAAAACAACTGTTTCCGCTGGCATGGTTTTTATATTGAATTCGTTCCACATGTATGACATATTATTTGCATTATAAAGGAAATAAATATGGGATTCAATTGTGGAATTGTTGGATTACCAAATGTTGGTAAATCAACATTATTTAATGCATTAACACAAAGCGCCGCGGCAGATGCACAAAATTATCCGTTTTGTACAATCGAACCAAATACAGGACGCGTTGTTGTACCAGACGCAACACTGCACAAACTGGCGGATGTTGCAAAATCACAAAAGATTATACCGACCCAGTTGGAAATTGTTGATATTGCGGGTCTGGTACGCGGTGCATCTGCGGGCGAAGGATTGGGCAATAAATTCTTGGGCAATATATTAAATGTTGATGCCATAATTCATGTTGTTCGATGTTTTGAAAATGATGATATTGTTCATGTAAATGGCAAAATAGACCCACTGTCCGATATTGATACAATTGAAACAGAATTAATGTTGGCAGATATTGAAAGCCTGGACAAACAGATAAAAAATCTGGAAAAAAAGGCACATGGTCTGGATAAAAATGCAATAAAATTATTGGCGGATGCCAACGCAATTCGTGATGGCCTGGCGCGGGGCGTACCGGCGCGTACATCTGGGATTGATGCGCATCCATTTAATTTATTAACGGCAAAATCAGTTATTTATGTATGTAATGTTGATGAATCATCCGCTGCAACCGGAAATAAGTTTTCTGATGCAGTGCGTGAAAAGTACGCTTCGATTGCCCCTGTACTGGTTATATCATCAAAAATAGAAATGGAAATTGCGCAAATTATTGACCCTGATGAACGAAAAATGTTTTTGGATGATTTGGGGTTATCAGAATCTGGATTGGATAAAATAATTCGTACCGGATACAATACACTTGGATTACAAACATTTTATACCGTTGGACCCAAGGAAGCACACGCATGGACCATTACGCGTGGCATGACCGCGCCCCAGGCAGCTGGCAAAATTCACACTGATTTTGAAAAGGGTTTCATCCGCGCCGAAATAATATCACCAGCAGATTTCATAGAATACGGCGGCGAAGTCGCTGTTCGCGACGCCGGCAAAATGCGCCTGGTTGGCAAAGAATATGTTATGCAAGACGGTGATATATGTCATTTCTTGTTTAACAATTAATTAAAAAAAAGCCGGCATTTACCGGCTTTTTTTTATGTTTTTTTTACATGGAAATTAACTTTTCCAATCGTTCATTTGCATCATTTATATCTGCGTCTATTTTTTCTATTTCTTCGCGTACATCATCACCTGCCAATAATTTTGCGGTTAAATCTTTCTTTTGTATATGCAGCTTTTCCAGGTATTTTTGTAGTTTTAAAGAAACGATATATTTTTCTGCGGCTGTTTTATTCAAATTCATATCTGCCGCATCACCATCCAAATCGATATTTAATGTTGCCAAAAATTCGGCATATTGTTCGGCAATTTCTGGATATTGATTTGTTATATAAATCAATGTATTTTGTGTAATTGCATCAATTTCTGGCAATTCAATTTTTGGCGCTGATTTTTTATCTTTTTTCCATTTATGCCAATTATTAAACATGCGTGAATTGTATTCATGTTCATATTCACCACGCAAAGTTATATCAGAAATTTTATCAGTCTTTTGTTTTAAAAATTTTTCTGCCTGCGTGCGTCCATTTGGTGTGGATACAGTAAATCCGGCGTTTGCCAGATTCCATAAAAAATCGACCAGTGGTGTTGCACTGTCAATAATTTTATGCATTGCGGCTGTGCCACCAGTTTTTAATACTTCATCTGGGTCTTTGCCACCACTGACAAATGCAAATCGGACATCTGATGCATCACGCAAGAATGGCATAACAATATCACATGCGCGCGCGGCGGCTTTTTGTCCAGCATTATCACCATCAAAACAAAAAACGATATTGCGATTTGCCTTGCATAATATTGATATATGATCTTCGGTCAGTGCGGTTCCCAATGGTGCGACCGTTTCTGGAAAACCATTACATTGCATTTGAATTGCATCAATTTGCCCTTCGACAACAATGCTGCGATTTGCGCGATATATTGCATCGCGTGCAAAGTTAAAACCAAATATAGTGCGTCGTTTATGAAATTGTTCTGTATCTGTGGTGTTTATATATTTTGGTTCACTGCCGTCCAAGCTGCGCCCAGAAAACGCAACGATTTTTCCATGTGCATTGAATATTGGAAACATTAATTTATCGCGAAAGAAATCATACATACCAAAATCCCCGCGCCGACACAGTCCGGTTGCAATTAAAGAATCCTGTTTTACATTTATAAATTTATTGGCAATTATATTATTTTTTGGCGCATAACCAATGCCATATTTTTTTATCATATCATCGGTAAATCCGCGCCGGCGTATATATTCTAATGCATGTGCGCCATCAGTATCATATAATCTTTTTTGATATATTTGTGCGGCATCATTTACCAATTGAAAATAAGATTCTTCGCGTGCAATTTGTTCGGCTGATTTTGGTTTATAATCTGGTAATTTTAATCCAGCCGCCGCCGCCAGTTCTGTTATTGCAGTACGGAAATCAACATTATTTGATTTCATTGTGAATGATATAATATCACCATGTTCGCCACATCCGAAACAATGATAAAATCCTTTTTCTTCATTAACAGAAAAACTGGGTGTTTTTTCATTATGAAATGGACAGCATCCCCAATAGTTTTGACCCTTTTTTACCAATGGCACGCGCCGCGATACAACATCAACAATCGACAAACGCGTTCGTAATTCATCAGTAAAATTTTTATCAAACCCCGCCATTATTTCTTTGTTGTCCTTTTAAATCTTTTTGTTGGCTTTTTGTTATTTATTAAACTTATGGCTGTCTCTAAATCAGGCTGTGAATCAACAGACACATTAACACGATTTGATGATATATATGCACCATATCGCCCAGTTGGATAATAATATATTGTTTTTCCTGTTTCTGGGTTTTCACCAATTACAATTGGATCTGCTTTTTTGCCGCCACCCGCCAATAATTCACGTGCCGCATCCAGTGTAATTGTGTCTGCGTTATATTGTTTTGCCGCCACATTTTTTTTGCCATCGGTTACATATGGACCAAACCGTCCAACACGAAATGATATACCATCACCCAAATCCACAGGCGTATTTGTTGTTTTTGTATTTTCATCTGTCGGCTGTGGATTGCCAAAATCCGCCAGTTTTTGTGTATAATCACACTTTGGATAATTTTCACATCCAATAAACGCGCCGAATTTAGATAATTTTATTCCCAATTTTCCGCCACATTTTGGACATTTATCATTACCACCTGGGAACAAATGGTCGTGCATTAAATTGTTTATTGCATCAATAATTTCGGTTGTTTTAACCCCGCGCGCATCATCAATCATTGTCGCCGTTGGTGTCCAGAAATTCTGCAATGCATTTAATTTATCTTGTTTTCCATTGGAAATATCGTCCAATGTATCTTCGGTTTTTGCGGTAAAGTTAACATCGACCAATTCATCAAAATATTTTGATAAATACGCAGAAATCACCCATCCACCGGCGGTTGGATGAAAACGATGTTGTTTATCCATTTCAACATATTTTCTGTCAACAATGGTTGACATAATTGTTGCATATGTTGATGGACGCCCAATACCCAATTCTTCCAGTTTTTTTACCAGTGATGCTTCTGTATAGCGCGCGGGCGGTTGGGTAAAATGTTGTTCCGGGACCAGTTCTGTAATATCAATTTTATCGCCAACATTTAACGGCGGCAGTTTAGATTCATTTTCATCGGACGCGTCATCTTTATCTTCGGTATAAACGCGCATAAATCCATCAAATGTCCGCGTTGTACCAACAGCATGGAATATTGCCACATGATTTGCGGTTTCAATATCTGCGGAAACACTGTCAAATTCTGCATTTGTCATTTGACATGCAATGGTGCGTTTCCATATTAAATCATACAGTTTTTCTTCATCGCCCGATAAATTTGGTTTTTCACCATCAAAGTGTGTTGGGCGAATTGCTTCGTGCGCTTCTTGTGCATTTTTAGATTTTGTAACATATACATTTGGTGATTTTGGAACAAACGCATCACCGTATGTATGTGCAATAAATCCGCGGATTTCGTTTACCGCATCTGCGGATAAATTTGTTGCGTCTGTACGCATATATGTGATTAATCCAGCTTCATATAATTTTTGTGCGGTTGACATTGTGCGCCGCGATGAAAAATATAATTTGCGTGCGGCTTCTTGTTGTAATGTACTGGTGGTAAATGGTGCCGCCGCGCGGCGTGATGTTTTCTTTTTATCAATTGATATAACGCGCGCATCAATAATTGGCTCACCAATTTTTCCCAAGATTTCATCTATCCGCGCACGATTTTCAATTGTCATTTTTTCAATTTTTTCACCATCGAATTTTGCCAACATTGCATCAAAATCGCCCGCCCCAGAATTGCATTTTGCCCCCAACGACCAGTATTCGACGGGTTTAAATGCCTCTATTTCGCGTTCACGATCAACAACCAACTTAACCGCAACTGATTGTACGCGCCCCGCGCTGCGCCCCAGGTTGCGCCGCCACAACAACGGCGATATACCAAAGCCGATTAAATAATCCAATGCGCGCCGCACCAGATATGCATCAACCAAATTCTGGTCAATTTCGCGCGGATGCGCAATTGCATCCATAACAGCTTTCTTTGTAATTTCATGAAATGCGACCCGATAAACTTTTTTACCATTTAATGCTTTTTTTGCATTTAATATATCCAAAATATGCCATGCGATGGCTTCGCCCTCGCGATCCGGGTCGGACGCCAAATATACTGCATCTGCTTTTTTTAATTCATCTGTGATTAATTTAATTTGCTTTTCTTTACCCGGCATAATTTGCCAGCGCATTTTAAAATCATGTTCTGTATCAACACTGCCGTTTTCTGGAACCAGGTCGCGCACATGACCAACGGACGCAATAACGCGCCACCCCGCCCCCAGGTATTTTTCAATTGTTTTTGCCTTTGATGGTGATTCTACGATAAGCAGGTTCATAATCTTAACTTCCTTTGGCTGACAATTGCTGATCTTTATGAATATGTGCGTTCTGGCACAGACCGAACCCAAACATCAGTGATAACAGACTGCTGCCGCCAAACGACATCAGTGGCAATGGTACCCCCACGGTCGGCATCAGTCCCAGAACCATAGAAATATTTATAAAATAATAAATGAAAAAGTTCAACATAAAACCAAAACACACCAGTTGTCCAAATCGATTACGGCATGTTTTCGCACATCTGAATAATACAACAACAATGAATGTATATAATATAACCAGTGCAAATGCACCAATAAAACCAAATTCTTCACCCAACATAGTGAATATAAAATCAGTTTGTTTTTCCGGCAGAAACGATTGTTGTGATTGTGTTCCCGCCATATAACCTTTGCCCAGCATACCACCCGAACCAAATGCAATTTTTGCCTGGTTTATTTGATATCCAGCGCCCTGGGCATCATGGTCTGGGTTAATAAAAGTAATAATTCTGTCGCGTTGATAATCATGTAAACCACCAAACCATACCAGTGGCGCCGCCATCAATCCCAATATCGCCGCAATAATAAACCATTTTTTTTGTGCGCCAACGATATAGAACATACCAACTGTAATCATCCCCAGTGATAATGCAGTACCCAAATCAGGTTGTGCGACTATTAATAAAAAAGGAACCAATAACATTGCCACAGGTACGGCATAATTTTTAATTTGTGATAATTCCACAGAATTCATCCATGCGAAATATCGTGCCAACGCTAATACCAATGCAATTTTTATTAATTCTGATGGTTGTACATGGAAAAATCCCAGATTCAGCCATCTTTGTGCGCCCATACCGGTATGACCAACAAATGTAACCAGAATAATCATAACCAGTGCGATTGCATATATAACATACGCAGATTTCACCCATGTTTTGATATTGGTAAATGCCGCGAAAAAGAATACCGCAAATCCCAAACCAATTTTTACCAATTGCGATAATGCAAATGGACGCCATGCACCACCACCCGCAGAATATAACACAACAATAGATATTGCCAAAATCAAACACATTGGAATAAACATTGCCCATGAAAAACGGCTAAGTTTTTCTGGAAAACTCATCATACTTGCATTTGAAACGCGTGTTTGTCGTGCCATTATTTCTTTTTATCCCCCAACAGCGTTTTTATTGTTGCTGCCACTGTGCGCGCCGCCAGACCACTGCCCCCGGAATGTTCTGTTATTGCACATACCGCATATTTGGGTTTATTTGTTGGCGCATATCCAACAAATAATCCGTGATTACGCATATTCCATTTTAATTGTTCGTTGGTCAGTACCCCACTTTCGCGTTCTGCGCGTGAAATACTGCGCACCTGGGCAGTACCGGTTTTTCCACCCATACGCGCGCCATTAACATTTATTGCACTGTATGCAGCGGTTCCCCCGGTGCGTGTTACTTGTTCCAGACCCTTTAATACCGCCCGAATATTTTTTTGCTGTAAATTCAGGTTTGCAAATTTTGGCGCATCATCTGTCAGAATTAATCGTGGCATAACAACCTTGTTTGATGCACAGCGCGCCATCATTATTGCCAATTGCAGACAATTTGTTAATATAAATCCCTGACCAATGCCAGAAATAATTGTATCGCCATGAACCCAATGATATCCGATTTCGCGTTCTTTCCAATATCTGTCGGGGATAACACCCGCCATTTCGCGCGATAATACACCATCCATATATTTTTGCGTAAATCCCAGCTTGATTGCCATTTCTTTGATAGAATCAATACCAATTTTTAATGCCAATTGATAAAAATATATATCGCATGAACATTTCAGTGCATCTGCCAGATTAACATGACCATGCCCTTCGGGTTTCCAACAGTGATATCGTCTGTCGCCATAATCCCAATGCCCTGGACAATAAACTTTTTCATTTGGTGTTATTGCGCCTGATTCCAATGCCGCCAATGCAACAACAATTTTAAATGTCGAACCGGGTGGATACAGACCTTCGATTGTTTTGTTCATAAACGGTTTCATAAAATCATTACGCAAAGAATTAATATATTCATCACCATCGTCTGTACTAAACATCCCTGGGTCAAAACTGGGGGTGGAAACCATTGCAAGTATATTACCTGTTTCAATTTCCAGCGCGACGCCACACCCAGCGCGATGTTGCATTAATGCGTCGTACATTGTGCGCTGGGCATCTGGATTAATTGTTGTACGCAGGTTATTCCCAATAATTGCCGGGCGAAATTGCGATTTGTCTTCACCAGTTATGCGCCCAACCGCATTCGCAATCATAACTGTTTGACCGGGCGTGCCCGCCAATTCATCATTAAACCTTTTTTCCAAGCCCGTAACCCCGGTTGTAAAGAACGGCGCATTTGGTACTGGTTCACTTGGTGCGCCGACATACCCAAATATTTGTGCGCCTGCCGGTCCCATTTCATAAACGCGTGCAAATCCATCACGCACATGTAATCCAGGAATATTTTTCGCCTGTAATGCTGCCAATTGCGACCAATCAGAATTTTCGCTGATTAATACTGGCTGAAATGCGCGTTGTTTTTTTATATTGGCATAAATTTTATCAACGCGTTTTTTTTTCAGCTTTAATTCTGCTGCAACCGTTGATATAACAGAATCAATATCTGTAATTTCTTCTGGGATAATGTAAATTCTGTATGTTGGCGCATCGCGTGAAATTGTTGCGCCATTTGCCGCCAATATTTTACCGCGTTCTGGCATATTTATTTGGATACGAAATGAATTATTTTCACTTTTTTTCGTGTATTCGCGATAGTTAAACAATTGCATTTGCAACATGCGCAACACCAGCGCCGATGTTAATATTGCACCCGCGGTTAAAAATAATGCGCTGCGCCGGTCAAAAGTGCGTGCAACTTCTTTATCTATCATCACACACCCTTTTGATTAATGCAGTAATTGGAATATATAATGTTGATACCCATGCAAACAGCCATATTGCCCGCATCATATTTAAAACACTGAACCCAGCCAGTGTTAATATTAATGTTGCAACGCCAAAAAATACCATAAATATGTTTAATGCATTTTTATCTGTACGGGTTAAATCGATGAAACTTTGAAATCCATTTATTGCATAAAATAAACAATATGCCGCCGTCCAGTATGCCAGTGTATCAAATCTGTAATCTATCAAAAAACAAAACAATGCCGCAAATGGCGCAAACCATGGCACTGGACGCACAAAAGAACAATAAAAAATCGGAATAATTGCCAGTATACCCGCCGGATTCCAAAACGGCACAGACATCCGCCACAGTATTATTACTGTTATAAATGGAAATGCGGCGCGTAAAAAATCAATAATACTTTTTTTCATTATTCATATTTATTATCTGCATTGTCGAATTGCAAAATTACGACGCGCGATAATGTTTTTGGTTGGCGTATACGAATATCTGTTTCATTAACTGTTTCGCCAACATATATACCATTTGGCATAACACCGCTGATATTACTGGTTATCAATTTTACGCCATCAGATGGTTGAAATTCAGGGTCGCTAAAAAATCCCAGTGTTGGTGTATCAGAACCATTACCGTGCAGAAAACCATACACTTCGGATCCAGCAATTCGCACAGGTATGTTTGTATCAGAATCTGTCAATGCGCGTACGCGTGAAAATTCAGGTGCGGTATCAATTATAACCCCGACCAGCATTCCATCTGGGGAAACAACAGCCATACCATTTTCCAGTCCATGCCGGATACCTTTATTTATTAAAAAATTACTGTGATGAAATGCGGTATTATCGTACATTACATCTGCAATAATTGCATCATGTGGCATATTTTGAACGATATCTAATTCGCGTGATAATTTTTGATTTTCCGCCATTGCGATATCGCACGTGTTTTTATTTTTTAATGCATCGTCCAGCGCACTGCGCAAACGCGCATTTTCATCGCGCAAATCAGACAATTCACGAATATTTTCGACTGTATTTCCAATTGCGCGAATTGGCCATGTAATAACATCCCCGACCCAGTTTGCCACCGGCAACACAACATGCGCCAAACCATTCATCAGTGTATAATCTGGTTTGGCAATCATTATATATATAAATAATAATGGCAACACCGCCGCCGCAACAGCGGATTTAATAATTGAACGCAATTTGGAAGATAACTTGTTCTGGACCATCGGGCATAAGTTTAAACACTAAAATTCATATATTCAATAAAAACTTGATTTTTCATTTAAATATGCCAAAATAGCACGCGTATAATAAAACCAAAATGGCTTTGGCTTTGCCATCAGGTATTAAACAAAAAGGACAAAAAATGCCAAAATTAAAAACAAAATCGTACCTGAAAAAGCGTGCGTCTATGACGGCGACGGGTAAAATCCGTGTTGCCAGAAATGCCCACAAAAAATTGTTGCGTAATAAATCAAAGCGTGCAAACAATGCGGGTTCAAAACCACAGTATTTGAACGACAACATGACGGGACAGGCGAAAATCTTGGCCCCATATGGTTTAAAATAAAAGGGGGCAAATTATGGCAAGGGTAAAACGCGGAACAACCGTAAAACAAAAACATAACAAGATTTTGGCGCGTGCCAAGGGGTACCTGGGGCGTCATCATTCTACATATCGCGCTGCGCGTGAAAAAACGGAAAAAGCGGGTCAGTATGCATACCGTGATCGTCGTGTGAAAAAACGCGAATTTCGTGGTTTGTGGATTGTTCGTATTAATGCGGCGGCACGCAATAATGGTATGACATACAGCCAGTTTATGAATGGTCTGAAACGGGCGGGTATTGCACTGGACCGTAAAGTATTGGCACAGATGGCATACGCCGGGGATGCGAACTTTGTAAAATTGGTTGAAACAGCAAAACGATTTACATCTGCCGATGCTAAATAAAGCCTTGGCGGTGGGTATTTTATTTTGTATTATAAAAGCCGTCTTTGACGGCTTTTTTGTTTTAATACGGGGATATTGTTATGCAAGAACAAATAAAAAGCATAAATACGCTTGAAGAATTACAGGCATTGTACACGGCAACATTTGGTAAAAACGGTACAATGACCGCGAAATTAAAAAATATGAAAAATCTGGACAATGATGCGCGTGCAAAGTTAAATCGTGAAAATGTGGCACTGCGTGAATTATTCAAATCGCGCCAGACGGAACTGGAAAACGCGGCAATGCATGCGGCATTGGCGGCCCAGCGGTTGGACCCATCGCTGGATATATTGCCCGAAAATCGCGGCACATTACATCCATTGACGCAAACTTTGTCTGATGTTTCATCTATTTTGGAATCATTTGGATATGAAATGTGGACCGGGCCAGAGGTTGAAGATGACTGGCATAACTTTACAGCATTAAATACGCCGGAATATCACCCTGCCCGCGATATGCAGGATACATTTTTCCTGGAAAACGGCAATGTCATGCGTACCCAGACATCCGCAATCCAAATACGCAGCATGGAAAAAATTGGCGCGCCGATAAAAATGTTTGGCATTGGTGCCACATATCGCAAGGAAATGGATGCCACACACAGTCCCATGTTTCATCAAATCGAAGGATTGTATATCGATACCGATATAACAATGTCTGATTTAATTGCGGATGTGCGCGAATTTTTAAAGCGATTCTTTGAAATGGACGATGTTGAATTGCGCGTGCGTCCATCGTACTTTCCATTTACTGAACCCAGTATTGAAATCGATATGAAATGGCATGGTGACCGGTGGCTGGAAATCATGGGTGCTGGGATGGTTCATCCGAATGTTCTGCGCAATTGTAATATTGATACTGATAAATACCAGGGCTTTGCATTTGGATTTGGCTGGGACAGATTGGCAATGTTAAAATACGGATTAAGTGATATTCGTAAATTTTATGATGGTGATGTGCGCTGGTTGCAAAAAACGGGATTTTAATAAAACGGGGGATAAAAATGAAATGGACATATGATTGGTTAACAGATTATTTAAAAACAGACTTATCGCCCAATGAAATCGCAGATAAATTAACACGCACTGGGCTGGAAGTAGATGATGTTTTTGCACCGATTTCACCAATTGCATCGCGTATTGTTGAATGTGCCCCAATGGACGGCAGTGATCATTTACATATTTTAATGGTGGATGATGGTACCAAAACCCTGCGCCAGGTTGTATGTGGCGCACCAAACGCGCGCGTGGGGTTGGTGTCTGCACTGGCATTGCCGGGGTGTGTAATTGATGGACATGAAATAAAATCCGGTAAATTGCGCGGCGTTATGTCAAATGGAATGATGTGCAGTGCGCGTGAACTGGGTATCGGCGATGACCACAGTGGTATTATCGAATTACCCGCGGATACAAAAATTGGCACCCCGGTAATAAAATCTGAAATTGTTTTTGATGCCGGTATCACACCAAACCGTCCAGATTATTTGTCTGTGCGTGGAATTGCGCGTGACCTGGCGGCATGTGGGGCGGGGGAATATATCGCGCCGCACGATGAAACATTGGCACCCGTCAAATCATCGCGTGCGGTGAACATAAAAACAGATAAATGTCCGGTATACCAGTTTTGCGAAATTCACGGCATAAAAATCGCACAAAGCGCTGATACTGTAAAATCGCGCCTGGGGGCAATTGGCATTAATCCAAAGAATGCCCCGGTGGATACGACAAACTATATCTGTTACGACATGGGTCAGCCAATGCATTGCTTTGATGCAGACGAAATACACGGCGATATTACCGTACGCATGGCGCAAAATGGCGAAAAATTCACCGACCTGTTTGGAAACGAACATACTTTGTGTGATACAGATATGATAATCGCCGATGATGCGGGTGCGCTGGCGTTGGCGGGTGTTATCGGTGGTGCGCGTGGCATGACAACCGATAAAACAGAAAACATTATACTGGAAAGTGCGTATTTTAACCCCGTATCTGTCCGCAAAACGGCAAAAAGATTGGGTATATCGACTGATTCATCATACAGATATGAACGCGGCATTGACCCGACCATAACCGGTATCGCACTGGCACGCGCGGCGCATATGATAATGGATGCGTGTGGCGGCGAAATTGTGGGTACTGGTATTGGTGGAAAAATTCCAAATGAAAATCGTAAAATTAAATATTCACCAGATTTGTTCATGCGTAAAACTGGCATCGATATGCCGGCGGACAAACAGCGCGAAATATTAAAAAATCTGGGATTTGAAGTATCAGAAACAGGTGCAACATGGACAATCACGCCACGCGCGGCGCGTGTTGATATTGAAATTCCGGAAAATATTGTTTCTGAATTAATTCGAATTTATGGATACGATAATGTTATAAATGCCGCGCATCATCGCCCCAGCGATGCCGCAAAGCACCGTGATTATTATATCGGCATAAAACGCGAACTGGCATCCCGTGGCTTGAACGAGGCAAAATCATTCGGCTTTGGTAATTCCGCAGTCGAAGAATTATTGTCTGATGCGCCAATTGTAAAAATTGCAAACCCAATTACCAAAGATATGGATACGGCGCGCAACAGTTTGCTGGGCAATATTTTGGGATTTGTTGCTGAAAATGAACATCGCGGATATCCGGATTTAAATATGTTTGAATTGGGTACCGTGTTTGATGGTGATATGCCGAACCAACAACATACGCAAATATGTATCGTGCGTACAGGAAATACTGCACCACGCCACTGGACGCATCGTAATCGCGCGCGCGATATATATGATGTCAAGGCGGACATAATCGCATTAATGCACGGTCAAAAATTCACGGTATGTACAGAAAATCCGCCACATTGGGCGCATCCATTCAGATATGGTGCGGTGATGCAGGGCAAAAAAAAGATTGCAGAATTTGGTGAATTATCACCAATCGTGGCGCGTGCGCTGAAAATCAAGACGCGTACAAACATCGCAATAATTGAAAATGCAGACGCACTGCCAACCGCACGCCGACCGCATGAACCGAAATTGTCTGAATTTCAACCGATAACGCGTGATTTTGCGTTTGTGGTGGATTGTAACACGCCGGCGGAAAAATTAACTGGCACGGCAATGGCATCGGACGGGCGCATTACAGATGTGGTTATATTTGATGCATTTGAATTGCCAGATGGCAAAAAATCAATCGCATTCACAATCACAATTACCCCGACAGAAAATATGTCGGACGATGATTTACAGAAAATCCAAGATGCGGTTATCACGAATGTTGAACGCAAATGTAACGCCCAAATTCGTGACAAATGATGTAAAAATAACCCCGTGAAAACGGGGTTTTATTTTCTTGCTAAATACGGTGCAATATGGTATAATTCGGGAGAAAACAAGATAAAAATATATGCCGAAAATAAACCACCAATTAAACTGGCGGTTTTTATTTTTGAAAAAATTCCAGAAAACTGCATATTTTTATCCTTTTATTTTGCCGAATCTAAACGGTGGTTTAATTGCGGCATTGTTTATCGTAAATTTTGCCAATGCGGCATCAATCGCCGGCAGTAATACAGCGGGTTTATGCGCATTAATCGCGCAATTACAGGGCGTTTTTAAAACACTGCGAATATTGGCATTTATTGGTGCTGGATTTATATTGGCAAAATATGGATGGGAAGCAATATCATCTGGGAAACTGGCAGGTTCAGATAATGTTGTTGATGGTTTAAAGAAAATAGGTATACCAATGATAATTGGTTTTACATTACTGTTTTCAATCGGAATATTACTGGGGTATTTAAGTAATGGTGATAATTTTGGCTGTCCAACATTAACAACGGGTTGGTAAAAAAACGGGGGGATAAAATGACATTTAAAACAAAACAAAGATTTGTGTTTGTAATAATGGTTATTGCAATACTGACATGTGGATACATGATTTCATTATAAATAAAAAAAAAGCCGGCATTTGCCGGTTTTTTTTTATTATTTTTTTATATTATTTTATCCGGTGCCCTGCACCACCGTGCAACTGGACATTCGCCGCATTTTGGGCGAACAGCACGACATATATAACGCCCATGCAAAACCATAACATGATTGACAATCGGATGATATTTTTTTGGAATTAGTTTTACCAGTTTTTCTTCGACCTTTTCCGGGGTATTTTCATCCGCCCCAACCCAACCATATCGATGTGCATTGCGAAAAACATGCGTATCCACGCCGATATTTGGTGCACCCCACAAAACATTCATAATAACATTTGCGGTCTTTTGCCCGATGCCAGGTAATTTCATTAATGCATCACGATTATGATATTTTTTTGGAAATTTATAATTATCATCCGCCCCGCCCGCATCATGCACCAATTCCGCCGCCAGCCCCATGATGCTTTTCGCCTTGTTATTAAAGAAAGACAACACGCGAATATGTTCCTTTAACCCGTCCGACCCCAACGCTAACATTTTTGCCGGCGACGGTGCAATGCGGAATAATTCGGGTGTAACCTCGTTCACTTTTTTATCAGTTGCCTGGGCGGATAAAATAACAGCAACCGCAAAAGTAAATTCATTTGTTGAATACAGTTCCGACCGAATATTCATATCTATTACGGTCGGAACATGCGTGAAATATATTTCTGGTGTCAGCGTCATGTTAAATTATTCGGCGAATGTAAAGTTTGCCAATCTGCCTTCGCATAATTTTTGACAATCACTGTTGCACAGATTTTGTACAGATTCAGATGATTCGCCAGAAAATTCAACCGTATCAACCCATATGTTTTTGTGTGTTGCGTCCGATGCAAAGCACATACAGCGCGCCGTATATGATTCTGACCGTTTTGTTTCATCGCGAACAACGGTACCGTTTATGCTTTCATAATTTGATGCAAAACTTTTTGCGACACCAATCCCCGCGCACTGCGATGTGATTTTGATTTCGTGCGCATCTGCATCCAGTGTGCCGATATAAAACCCCACCCCGAATATCAACAGCGCGCCAACTATTCCCAAAATCCAATGCAGTGATTTATGTATGTGCATAATTTCCCCCTTTTTATTTATGCTTTATCAATTTTTATCGATAAATTATACCCTTCGATTTCTGTATTATACACCCCCGCATCACTTTGCGACATATTTTTTATTAATGCATCACGCATAATTCTGGCGCGATGTTGTTCAATTGCATTGACCAGTGCTGGGTCTGCGCTATATTCCAAATTAATTCTGTCAGATACATCCAGACCGGCGACTTTCCGTGAATCTTGGATAAAGCGCAACGCATCGTTTGCCAATCCTTCGGCGACCAGTTCTGAATTTATCTCTGTGTCCAGAACGACCACCGCCGTATTATCTGGCAATGCCGCGCCCGTCACCCCATCGCGCACAGTCAGGCGATTTTCAAATTCATCAGAATTTAATTCATACGCGTCAACATATAACTTGTCATCGCGAATTTCGTAATTACCCTGCTTTACCGCGGGAATAATCTGCTTTAATGCGCCACCCAGACGCGCACCGATTTTTGGCGTAATCAAATATACAAATGCATCCGCAACATCATTAATATTATCTGTAAATTCAACAGATTTAACATTTAACTCATCCCGAATAATATCGCCGTATTCTGATAAATCTGCCCCAGCCACGGTCAGTTTATTTAATGGTAAACGATTACGCAGTTTATATTGTTCGCGTAATTGTTTGCCAACCGACACAACCATTTGCACACGCCGCATATCAGCAACAATTTTTTTGTCGTATTCTGATGCATCCGGGAAAGATTGTAAATGCACACTTTCCGTACCCGTCAGATTTTTATAAATATATTCACTGATAAACGGTGCGAATGGTGCCATCACGCGACACAATGTTGTCAGTACTGTATACAGCGTGTTAAATGCATCTTGTTCTTCATCCCAGAAACGCACGCGTCCACGACGAATATACCAATTGTTCAAAACATCCAAGAATCGTACAAATTCTTTGATAGCCACATCTGGTTTATATTCGTCCAGTGCGTCGCCAACAACAGAAATTAATTCATTCAATTCTGCAATAATATATTTATCCAATGCATTTTCTGGATTTTGAATTTCATGTGCAACGATATTTCCCGCATTTGCATATAATGTAAAGAAATGATATGCATTCCACAACGGTGTCAGAATTGTTTTTGTTGATTCTGCAAATACTTTACCTTCTTTATCAACTGGAACTGGTTCTGCTTTCATAAAATTTGACCCCAGTATAAACAGTCGAATTGCATCTGCACCGAATTGTTCTATTTGTTGTTCCGGGTTCACAAAGTTTTGCAATGATTTTGAAAACTTCTTTTTGTTTTCGTCAACAACCATACCGTTTGCGGAAACCGTCTTGAACGCCGGCTTATCAAACAAAGCAGTTGCCAGAATCATTAAGTTATAGAACCAACCACGTGTTTGGTCCTGACCTTCAATAATGTAATCTGCCGGAAATGTCGCTTCAAATTTATCTTGGTTTTCGAATGGATAATGCAAAGACGCAAATGGCATAGAGCCAGAATCAAACCAACAATCTAAAACGTCTGTAATGCGGTGCCAACCGTCTTTTGTTAGTTTATCTAATGTTGGTCTGTGCAGGTCATCAATTTTCACGCCAAAGAATTCTTCGATTTCGGCAATTGAACCAAATATTTTATACTGACCATCTTTTTCCCAAATTGGCAGCGGTGTCCCCCAAAAACGATTTCTGGAAATTGACCACGGACGCGCGCCTTCAATCCAAGATGCAAAACGATTACCAGCAGATGTCCAATTTACTTTTTTGTTATTTTCAATTAAAGCATCACGGATTTTTGGTACATCAACATACCAAGAATCTGTTGCACGATAAATCAATTTTTCTTTACTGCGTGGGCCGTATGGATAACTGTGCTTATATTGTTCTTTCTTTACCAGGTGACCGTTTTCACGCAGGTGTTGAATAATTTTAGGGTTGGCTTCAAAAATATTTTCACCGGCCCAGTCCTTAACCTCACTGGTAAAGTTTCCATAATCATCAACATTTAACAGCACCGGGAATTTTGGGTCTATATTTTTTGCAGCCCAAAAGTCATCTTCACCATATGCGGGTGCGATATGAACAATGCCAGTACCATCTTCGTCTGATACATATTCTGCCGGAATTACTTGATACAACAAATCGGATGTTCCAACATAGTAATCAAACAAAGGTGTGTAATGCAAACCTGTCAAATCAGAACCCATTAGCTCACCGATTTTTTCGGCATTTGCAAATTGCTTTTCATATGCAGACAATCTGGATTCAGCGATAATATAAATTGCGCCATCACTGTCGCGCATACGCAGATATTTCATATTTGGATTTACTGCCAATGCCGAATTTGCCGGCAGTGTCCATGGCGTTGTTGTCCATGCCAGCACGCGGTCACCCGTTTCCAATTCAAACCAAACTGTAACAGCATCATCAACAACATCCATGTATTCGCTTGATGCCTCGGAATTGGATAACACAGTACCCAATTTCCAATCGTATGGATTTACACGATAATCCTTGTACAACAGACCTTTGTTATAAAGTTCTTTTATCGCCCATATTACGGATTCCATATAGTTTTTATCCATGGTTTTATAACCATATCCATCACCCACATCGACCCAGCGCCCAATGCGTTCGATAAAGTGTTCCCATTCATGCGTATATGTTAAAACATCGCGCCGACACATATCACAGAATGCATTGATACCCTGCTGTGCAACAATATCTTTGGCTTGTTTCCCCTGCTTTTTTTCAACAGAATTTTCGGCGGGTAAACCATGACAATCCCACCCCAATTCGCGCACAACATGACGCCCACGCATAGTCTGATAACGCCCCACCATATCCTTGACGGCGGACACACCCAAATGCCCCCAGTGTGGCAACCCATTTCCAAACGGGGGACCATCATAGAACGAAAACGGATGTCCCTGTTTTGTTTTATTTAATGATTTATGAAATGTATTATCATTGCGCCAGAATGCCAACACTTCATGTTCCAACGCCGGGAAATCTGCCTTGGGTTCTGTTTTTTTGTATGCCATGGTTTTATGCTCCTTATAAAAAACGGGCGCCCATGCGCCCCAGCCACATGCCAAAGGCGCATGTACGGGATTACTTTATAATAATTATTGCCGTGTTATTCATGTTTGTTTTATTCCTGGTGCCGGTTATAGGACTTGAACCTACGACCCCCTCATTACGAATGAGATGCTCTACCAGCTGAGCTAAACCGGCGCACGCGCATATCTTAGTATATGTTTTTGCGGATTTCCAGTATTAAATTCGTGGGGATTATATCTTGTTTATCGTGCGGCGTGCGCATGCTAGAATAGCATGTGTTATGGTTATATATGTGTCTGAACTTTTTTCAAATTATTGGATGATCGCGGTAAAACTGGCGTTGGCAATTATTGCAGCGGTCATGTTTTTAAAACTGTTCAATATGAACAGCCAGCTAAAACAATTAACCCCAATCAGCATAGTATTAAATTTCCTGCTTAGTGCGATTTTATCTAATTTTATTTTGGATGACGCATTTTCAATAATGGATTTCTGTGTCATATTGATTGTATATGGGATGTTGTTGTGGTGTGTAAATTGGCTGTCGTTTCATACGAATTTCGGGCGCAGTTTATTTGTTGGACGCCCGCGCGTAATTATCCAAGATGGTATATTTAATGAAAAAACAATGCGCAAAATGCGTCTGAATGTGCGTGATGTTGCTGCCGCCATGCGCGCGATGGATGTACATTCATTGCGCGATATAAAATTCGCCCAGGTCGAAACCAACGGTGATTTGACCATCGTTAAAAAAGGCGATGAAAATTATTCGGTTGTATTGATTGATAATGGGGTGGTTGATACCGCTGCCCTGGACAAGATTGGCAAGACAGAACTATGGCTGATGGCACAGTTGCATGCACAAAAAATCCGGGACCCCGAAAATGTATTTATCGCACAATATCACCATGGCAAAATATCTGTGATAAAGAAAAAGTAAAAAAACACCAAAAAACCGGGAAAATTATATAAAAAAAGCCGGTATTTACCGGCTTTTTTTGGTGTTTTTAACTGCCACATTTAATTTTGCGTAATACAACCATGATTCCCGCCGGTGTCATTCCTGGAATGCGTGACAGGTCGGCGATATTTTCCGGTCGCACCGTGGTTAACTTTTCAACCAGTTCATTGGTCAACCCTGGCAAATTTTTATAATCAAAATGCGCGGGGATTTTTAATTCAGCATCCCGCCGATATGCGGCAATTTCGCGTTCGTTGCGCTGGATATATCCGGCATAGAATTTGTCGTTTTCGCGGATTTTATCCGCGCGATACGCGTATTTTTCGTCCCGCGTGGCTGCATCCAGCATCCCCAGCGCCACCGCCATATCACCCAGACGCGCAATTGCATTATCCGCACGCAGGCTTAATCTGTATTCTGCGCGTGACGAAAACATACGATATGGTTCATCCACCCCCATTGTTGTAATATCATCGATTAATACACCAATCATTGCGTTTGTTCTGTCTAAATTTAATGTATCCAAACCCAACGCGTGTGCGGCGGCATTTGCACCCGCAACGATGCCCTGGGCGGCGGCTTCTTCATAGCCAGATGTTCCATTAATTTGCCCGGCAAAGAACAATCCATCAATGTCCTTGGATTCCAGTGTGTCGCGCAGCGCGCGCGCGTCAATTGCGTCATATTCAATCGCATAGCCATATCGCACAACGCGCGCGTTTTCCAGTCCTGGGATCGTACGAATCCATGCATCTTGAATATCTGTGCCGAAACTGGTGGAAATACCGTTTGGATAGATTAAATCACTGTCCAATCCTTCGGGTTCCAGAAAAACATGGTGTGATGTATGTTCTGGGAAACGCATAACCTTGTCTTCGATACTGGGGCAATATCGCGGACCTGTGCCACGAATATCCCCATTATACATCGGCGCCGCCGATATATTTTTGCGTATTAAATCATGTGTTTTTTGTGTTGTATGCGTTATATAACATACCGCGTCATATTTATTATTCGGGTTTGGCGCACTGAACCAATCGTGTGGTGCGTCGCCTGGTTGTACTTCGCATACAGAATAATCAATGGACGATTTATCAATACGCGCGGGCGTACCTGTTTTCAGTCGCATGATTTTAAACCCTGCCGCTGCCAGTGCGCCTGATATATTTTCATCTGCCGCCTGGTATTCACCATTGTCCATGATGCGCCCGGATGACACCTTTTCTGTGCCACGCGTAACCAGCCCATGCAAGAATGTCCCCGTGGTCAACACAATCGCCCGCGCATGATATTTATCATTTATTATCTTGCGCACGATATCTAATTTATCAACCGTTTCAAACGCGATATCCAGATTTTTATATTCACCCAGAATTTGTGTTATTGCATCATGGTACAGGTTTCTGTCAATTTGTGCGCGCAGTGCCTGGGTCGCGGCACCATGTGATGCATTTAATGTACGAAAATGAATTCCGGCGGCATCCGCCGCGCGGCCCATAACACCACCCAGCGCATCAATTTCCGCAACCATTTGTGATTTACCCGGACCACCAATAGACGGATTGCATGACATTGCACCCAAATCAGACGCACGCTGGGTAATCAACAATGTACGCGCACCACGGCGCGCCGCCGCTGCTGCGGCTTCAACCCCGGCGTGTCCACCACCAATAACAATAACATCAAATTCTGTCATTGATTAAAAACGCCCCATACCACCATTTACATGCAAGACTTGACCATTGATGTATGATGCCGCATCTGATGCCAAGAACACACACGCATACGCAATATCATCTGGTTCGCCAAAGCGTCCCGCCGGAATTTGTGCCAGGTATGATTTTTTCAAATCATCGGATAAAACATCAGTCATTGGGGTTTTAATAAATCCTGGTGCGATACAGTTCGCGGTGATTCCGCGTGATCCAACCTCTGCGGCAATTGATTTTGTCATCGCAATCATACCGCCCTTGGACGCCGCATAGTTTGCCTGACCTGGTCCGCCAATTGTACCGATGATTGATGCCATATTAATAATACGACCACCACGATTTTTCATCATCGGCATAATAACCGCGCGACACATTTTAAAGCACGACCGCAGATTAGTATTTATAACATCATCAAATTGATCGTCCGACATACGCATCAACAGGGTATCTTTTGTAATGCCGGCATTATTTACAACAATGTCGATTTTACCCGCGGTATCAATTGTGGATTGAACCAAATCAATTGCACCGCCGTCAGACGCCAAATCAATTGGAATTTTGATATAAGAATTATCAAATTGTGCATCCAATTTATCCATACTGCGCCCAGACACAACGACGGTTGCGCCGGCTTCTTTCATACGCTTTGCAATTGCGCCACCGATACCACCAGTTGCGCCAGTAATTAATGCGACTTTACCTGTTAAATCAAACATTTTATATCTCCAATTTTTTTGCTGTCATATCTGGACATATGCGCGTTGTCAATCCTGTCAGAACTGCGCCTGGTCCAACCTCAATCGTTTCTGTAATACCCAATTCGTGCATTTTCAAGACTGATTCACGCCAATGCACGCCATGCGTGATTTGATATACCAATGCATCTTTAATTTCATCCGGGTCAGACATCGGTGCTGCGGTTTTATTAGAAATCAATGTTGCTTTTGGTGTTTTGATTTCAATTTTTTCCAGCGCGGCACGCATCTCTTCCGCGGCGGGTGCCTGGATTCTGCAATGAACCGGCACGGATAATGCCAACGGCATTGCGCGTTTGGCGCCGGCTTCTTTGGCGGCTGCCATTGTTGCCTCTACTACATCGCGCGCGCCTGAAACAACAACCTGACCGGGGCAATTATCATTTGCAACATCACAATCTGTTTTTGCACAAATTTCGCGTACTTGTTCAATTGGCAACCCCAGTATCACGGCGGTCAGACCCGCGCCAACCGGTACCGCACGCTGCATCGCATCACCACGCAGACGCAACAGACGCGCGGTAACGCCAACCGACAGCGCACCCGCCGCACACAGCGCGGTATATTCGCCCAAACTGTGTCCTGCGACATATTCAGTTAATGGAACACCCGCCGCGCGTAACATTGCAATCGATACCGCCATGATTGCAGGCTGGACATTCGTGGTCAATGTTAATTCATCCATTGGACCATTAAATATAATATCAGACAGTTTTTGATTTAACGCATCATCAACCTCGTCAAATACGGCGCGTGCGTCTGGATTATTATCATACAATTCTTTGCCCATACCAACGGCTTGCGAACCTTGCCCCGGAAAAACCAGTATAGATGACATATATACTCCTTACTTAAATTTTCAGCCTAATTATAGAATTGAAAAGTGCGATGCGCAAATATTATCTGATGGGGATAATTTTATCAGGATTTTGCACTTTGTCTGCGTCGCGTCGCATAGAAAATTCGCACCCACAGTATTTTTGCCGATAAAAATCAGACGCACGATTAATTTCGCACCGCAATTGTTCGTTCCATTTTATGGGTATGTATTGAATATTTTCCACCCCCCGTCGCGTCACATTCTGTGTCGCGCCACCCCCCGCCGTGTTTCCACCCACACAAACAGTGTTTGCGCGGGACATGGACGGCGGGGGGCATTCCAACGCCAAATATATCGCATGCAATACAGAATCCATATTTTTAAATATTTCATCATTCCAAAAACGAATGATGCGGTACCCATGTTGGGTTAAAAATTCATCGCGTACGGCGTCATGTGTGCGGTGGCGCGCATCGCCGTGTTGTGCGCCGTCCAGTTCGATAATTAACTTTTTACCCGCGCATAAAAAATCAACAACATAGTTGCCAATCGGTGCCTGTTTACGGAAAGAATAATCACGGCGTCCACGCAGATAATACCACAATAATCGTTCTGCATCGGTCATATTGCGTTTTAAATATCGGGATAACGCCAGCGCCCTTTGGGTGTATCTTTTGTCATTCATCGCATCAGAATGCCCACCGCCCCAGGCGCTTGGGGCGGGGGGTGTCATCGCTGGCGATGACGGGGGGTGGGGAAATACATCGTACCCTGCCCTATCTACTTGGGATTGGTCTTTATGGCGCGATACACCAAAGACTGACGATACAGCATCATATCCGTGTTCTGCCGCCCACCGGCGCGCATATTCAAATCGGAATTTAAAACATGCACTGCATCGCGCGCCGCGTTCTGGGGCATCTTCCATTCCGCGCACGGCATCACGCCACGCCGCGTGGTCATATTCGCCAATCGCGTATTTTACGCCCAGTTTTTCACAATATCGTATCTGTTCTGCCAGTCTTTTGTCATATTCAGCGGCTGGGAATATATTTGGGTTAAAAAACAATACGATAAAATCATCCACCCCTGGGATTTTCCCATCCGCTAATTCTTTTATCGCGCCCGCACTGCACGGCGCACAGCAAGACATTAACACCAGTTTCATTTGATATTATAAACAGTTCCAATTTCTGTATCCGCCGCCAGTTCGATGATATTGTCCGTGTCATCGCCCGCACCAATTTCCGCGCCACTGCACATCATGCCATATGATTCAACACCGGCGACAGTGCGCTGGGCAATGGGCTTTTTCGCGCCGGGTAATTTTGCCCCAACTGGTGCCAAAACACCAATCATCCCCGTGCGCACATTTGGTGCGCCACATACAATTTGCAAGTTATGATTTTCGCCGTCATCAACGGTCAGAATATGCAAATCATCGCGTGTTGGGTGATTTTTTACACCAACGATTTTTGCAACAATTGGCCGGGGCGTATCATCTGTTTTTGGTGCATATTGCGCGGTTAATTTTTCAACTGTTTCGTCATCAATCCGTGTAAACAGATTTTCCGGCACAGTGAATTTTGCGCCATCAGCAACGCGTGGTGCATATTCATCTGGCCATGATAAATCCAATTCCGAATCCACAAACACGGCGCGCATTTTTTCGGCTGTCCCCGGTATAAATGGTGCCGATACCCGTGCATACAAATCAATCAGTTGAAAGCATTGATTTAATACTGCACCCGCTGCATCCATATTTCCATTTTTAACCAATGTCCATGGTTCGCGCACGGTCATATATTCATTGCCGATTGCGTACAGCCCGCGCAATGCAACAATTGCATTGCGGAATTCGCATGCATCCAACGCGTCGGTCAATTCGCGCAATTTTTCGTTAATTTGTTTTTCCAACGCCGCATCACGCGCACCAGCAACTGGGACTGTATCACCAAAGTTTTTATTTGTTAATTTGCAAACGCGCGATACAAAGTTCCCCAGCATACCGTTCAGGTCTTTATTCACCGTATCCGCAAAACGCGTAAAAGTAAAATCTGTATCATCTGTTTCCGGGGCAGACGCAATCAGCGCATACCGCCACGCATCCGCCGGTGCAATTGATAATGCATCTGTTAAAAATACGCCGCGATGTTGTGATTTAGAAAATTTGCCCCCTTCGAAATTCAGGAAATTCATTGACTTTAACATATCAACTGTTTTCCAATTATCGTTCATTGCTAATTGTTGTTCTGGGAAAAATACGGCATGGAATTTAACATTATCTTTGCCCATAAATTGCGCATAGTGCGTATCGTCATTTTTCCACCAAGATGCCCAGTCATCGGTCGCCGCCTGGGATATAGAAACATAGCCCCACGGCGCATCAAACCAAACATAGAAAACTTTGTTTTCATATCCGGGTTTATTAACGGGAATCCCCCACGGTAAATCGCGTGTTATTGATGTGTCATGCAATTCATCATTTGCCCAGCCCTGGGCAATTGCCGCGGCGGTGCGTGACCATTTTGGTGCATGTAATTTTAACCATTCGCGCCACACACCCTGCACCTTGGATGCCAAGAAAAACAGGTTCTTTGTCGGGCGCATTTCAATGTTTGTACTGCCGGAAATTGTGCTGCGCGGGTTAATTAATTCAGACGCATCGTATGTGGCACTGCATCGGTCGCATTGATCACCGCGTGCGGCATCATAACCACATTTTGGACATGTGCCAATTAATTGTCGATCTGCCAGAAACATGTTGTCATCAATTGAAAATGGTTGAATTGTTTCGCGTTCTTCAATCAGTCCCAATGCATCCAAACGATTAAATAATTCATGTATCAGTTTTTCTTGCTGTGGTGTATGTGTACGCCCATATAAATCAAATGATAAGTTAAAATCTTTTACTGCCTGTAAATGTTTTTGATAGTATTTATTATTATATTCAATAACTGGCATATTTTCTTTCATTGCACCAACAACCGCGGGCGTGCCATGTTCATCGGCACCACAAACATACAAAACATCGCGCCCACGCGCCCGACAAAATCGTGCGTAAATATCAGACGGCAACCAGCATCCCACCAAATGCCCCAGGTGTAATTCACCGTTCACATACGGTAATGCGGATGTAATCAGATACTTTTGTTTTTTATTATTGTTTGTCATTGTTTTATGCCCTTTTGTAAAAATATATGGGCGCCCAACGGGGCGCCCATGAATCCCGTCAGAATTTTTGATTAAGATTAATTATACATTCGCATCATTTTTTATAAATTTAATTTTTACTATTATGCCGTACAGCTTGCCTGTGGCTTGCCACCCGAAGCGTTCCGCAAATGTGTGGCTTGCCACCCGAAGCGTTCCGCGAAGGGTGGTGGGTGGTATTGGACTCGAACCAACGACCTTTACGATGTCAACGTAACGCTCTAACCAACTGAGCTAACCACCCAAAAATCGCACAAATTATATCAAACAAATTTCAGATTGCAATATTATTTTGTGCCGACTATAATAATTCCCGTGGCAGGTGTTCTGCCACTGGATACATCTAATCCATTAGCAAGCGTCCGCAGGGACGAAAAAAACTCCAACCCCCGGTTGGAGGGACTTTTAATATATCGAATAAAAGTCGCAATTCTTGACAATTGTTGTGAACCTCCAACCACCTGAATTTTTTTCGGTGGTTTTATTTTTGAATATCGGGGGTAAAATGACACTGGGTAATGAAATAGAACAAATCCGACAAAAATGTAATATGCCGTTATTTATTGCATATTCTATATTTGATACCGATGAAAATGGCTATCATCAAATTGTGATTGGTCGACAAAAACCCACAGTTTATCAACTGATAATGTTTATTGATTCCACCCACCACCCAATGAAAAGTTTGGAATAAAAAACACCGGCAATTGCCGGCGTTTTTTTAATACATTGTTTGCAGTATGTGTTTGTTTTTATCCAAACTGGACAGCATTTTTCCCGAACCGCATGCCACGCACGCCAATGGATTATCAACCAAGAACGCCGGCAGTCCCGTTGCCGCGCGTATTGCTGCATCCAGCCCACGCAACAGCGACCCACCACCCGTCATCGCGATTCCCAAATCTGCGATATCGGCGGATAATTCCGGTGGGGTTAATTCCAATGCCTGGCGTACAGTGTTAACAATTTTGCTGACTGTTTGTGCCAGTGCAGATGCCACCTGGGATTCTGTGATAACTGTTTCACGCGGGGTCCCCGACAACAAATCGCGCCCCTTGATTTTCATGGTTAATTCGTTTGCCTTGTCCTTTGGTGAAATTGCGGTACCAATACGCTTTTTAATTTCTTCGGCGGTATTTTCACCAATTAACAGATTTTTATTTTTGCGTACGAAATCAATAATATCTAAATCCATTTGGTCGCCCGCGGTACGCACAGCATTTGAATATACAATTCCGCCCAGGGACATAACCGCAACCTCGGTCGTGCCGCCGCCAATATCCAGCACCATTGATCCAACCGGCTTTTCCACGGGCAGTCCCGCCCCAATTGCGGCGGCGGTTGATTCTTCGACAATATATACCTTGCGTGCGCCGGCGGCGTCGGCGGCTTCTTGAATTGCGCGGCGTTCCACCTGGGTTGCGCATGATGGTACACATATAATGATTAAAGGTGCCGCCAATGGATTTCTGTGGTGTACCTTGCGAATGAAATATTTTATCATTTCTTCGGCAACTTCAAAATCAGCAATAACGCCATCGCGCAACGGACGCACTGCGGTAATAGTTCCGGGGGTACGACCGAACATTTGCTTTGCCTCGGTCCCGACCGCCAGTATTTCTTTGCGTCCCATCAGGCGATTTTCTGCCACCGCCACCACAGATGGTTCATTTAATACGATTCCGCGTCCCTTGACATAAATCAGTGTATTTGCCGTCCCCAGGTCGATGGCCATATCGGCGGAAAAGAATTTCATCAGCCAGTTGTACATTTTTTGCCCCCAATGTAGTGATTTTTTTGCACTATAAAGCCTGGGGATAAAAAAATCAAGCAGCGCGAATTAAAAATTACGGATTTTTATTTGCATATTTATATAATTTGCTATTATTGCATGCATGAGAAATACAATAAAGAAACATATTGACTTTTTACCATCAGATGCCGATACAGACGCACGCAGTGAATTTTTCTTTATCCGCGCCCGCCCGGCAAAGTACCCAAATGATGCGCGCTATGGCATTATGGCGACCAAGCGCACTTTTAAACTGGCGGTGGATCGTAATCGGGCAAAGCGACTGTTGCGCGACTGGATTCGACATAATGAAAAATATATGTGCGCGGATATGGACTATATATTTCTGGCACGGCACAGGGTTTTGGCGGCGTCCCGCCTGGATGGTCGGGTTGCCATGCGCAAGGCATTGCATTACATAAAAAAGCAACATGAAAAAAAATCCACCACAGAATAACAATTTTTTTCGCCGTGCGGCGATTGGTTGTGTTCGTATGTATCAGTCGTGCATATCGCCATTTATTGGCGCCCGCGCGGCATGCCGATTTACCCCATCGTGCAGTGAATATACCGCCCAGGCAATTGAAAAATATGGTATATTGCGTGGCACAATAATGGGAATGCGGCGGATATTACGGTGCAGACCGGGCGGTGGGTTTGGATATGACCCTGTGCCTTGACATATGCGCTGATTGTGGTAAAATTCCAGGCACATTAACGAAAGTTATAAAGAGTTTTATATTAAAAAGGATTAAAAATGTCATTTCGTGCAACCGTAGAATCCATGTCAAAAATTATGGATGAAATGGGAATTACTGAACTAGAATTAGAACGCCAGTTTTTATTTGGTGTTTATCGCAAACATATTCATTTATCTAAACAACAGGTTACATCTGCTGTTGCAATGCCGAATTTCCCGGTATCTGCGGATGCAAAAAACACAAACAGTGAACCTGCGGATGCCGAAAATCCAAAGGTCAGTGGATACGCATTAAAATCACCAATGGTTGGCGTTGCATATTTGGCACCAGAACCGGGGGCAAAACCATTCACATCTGTTGGCGCCCAGATAAAGGCGGGTGATACAGTCGCATTGATAGAAGCGATGAAAACATTTAATCCAATAAAATCTGATAAAGATGGCGTGGTCAAAGAAATATTGGTTTCTGATGGCCAGGCTGTTGAATTTGATCAACCAATAATTGTTATTGAATAAGCGATAAAATGTCACAAATAAAGAAAGTATTAATTGCCAATCGTGGTGAAATCGCGTTGCGTATTATACGCGCGTGTCGCGATATGGGCATCCGTACGGTTGCGGTTTATTCAACCGTTGATAAAAACGCCATGCATGTTCAATTGGCGGACGAATCTGTATGCATTGGACCCGGTCCGTCCAAGGATTCGTATCTGAACGAATCTGCGATATTGACGGCGGCGTTATTAACAAATGCCGATGCAATTCACCCGGGATATGGATTTTTATCCGAACGCGCCGATTTCGCACAAAAGGTTGAACAGCATGGTTTAATATGGATTGGACCATCCGCCGCCATGATTGAAAAGATGGGGGACAAGGTTAATGCCAAACAAACCGCAATTAAATGTGGTTTGCCGGTTGTGCCGGGGTCTGACGGTGCGGTTGAAACACTGGAAGATGCGCTTAGCTGGGCGGAAAAAATCGGATATCCTGTTATGTTAAAGGCGGCTGCCGGTGGTGGTGGTCGTGGTATTCGCCCTGTTATGTCAGCTGACCAAATGGCAGAAGCATTCCAAATGACCAAGAATGAGGCAAAATCCGGTTTCGGCGATGATACACTGTATATGGAAAAACTGTTAATGCATCCGCGCCATATTGAATTCCAGGTGTTGGGTGATAAACACGGCAATGTTGTTATTTTTGGTGAACGCGATTGTTCATTACAGCGTAAAAATCAAAAGGTTATGGAAGAATGCCCCGCAGCAATTCTGACCCAGAAACAACGCGATGACATGATTGAAATTTGCAAGAATGCCGCCAAGAAAATGGGATATGTAAATGCCGGTACATTTGAATTTATGTTCGAAGATGGTAAATTCTATTTCTTGGAAATGAACACGCGCCTGCAGGTGGAACACCCTGTGACCGAAATGGTTTATGGGGTTGACCTGGTTCGTGAACAGATTCGTATCGCCGCGGGCGAAAAATTGGGATACACCCAATCAAATGTTGTTCCACACGGTCATGCGATTGAATTTCGTATCAATGCCGAAGATCCGGAAAACTTTACCCCAAATCCGGGAAAAATCACACTGTATGCGCCATCGGGTGGTCTAGGTGTGCGCGTTGACAGCGCGGTATACACGGGATACACAATTCCACCGACATATGATTCGATGATTGCAAAATTGATTGTTCATGCGCAATCGCGTCCGGCATGTATAATGCGTGCGGCGCGTGCATTGGATGAATTCGTTATCGAAGGGGTCAAAACAACGATTCCACTGCAACAAAAATTGTTAAAGAATCGCGATGTCAAAACATTGAACTTTGATAATCATTGGTTGGAATCATTCTTAAAGTCCGAACATGAAAAATCTGAATCAAAACAGAAAAAATCGGATAAAGAAGAACAGGTATCAGAATAAAAATAAAAAACTAAAAAAAATACCGGCAAATGCCGGTATTTTTTTACAATCAAATCACAATTATTTAACTGTGGTTGTTGCGTTACGATTCCATTTCCATACTTCTTCACCGGTACCCTGAACCAATGGACGTTCTTTACCATATGAAATTGTGGAAATACGTGCTGGCTCAATACCGTCATTGACCAATACTTCCTTGGCAGCATTTGCACGGCGTGCGCCCAGTGCCAAATTGTATTCTGTTGAACCGCGTTCGTCGCAATTACCAGCAATTTGGATTTTGGTATCTGCGTGGTTCTTCATATACAGCGATTGACCCAACAGGTTATCGCGCGCTTCATCAGAAATTTCAGATGAATTAAACGCAAAGAATACGCGTTGATCGTTCAAATCAGCTGGTTCAACAATTGTTGATCCGCCACATGCAGCCAACATGCCCGCAACGCCAGCCAATACAGCAAAGTTTTTTATTTTCATGAAAATACTCCCTTGAGTTTCTGTTGCTCGTGTTCTAGTCTATAATAAAAGGTATGAAAAATCAAGGAAAAACAAAAAAATGAACAACTGTGATTTGCGTGATTTAACATTGGCGGGCGTACAATGGGAATTAACAGATGTACCATTTATATTGTCTGTACCCAATCCAAATAATACGCCCCACCCCACCTCAGATGATAATGCATCGGCGTATTCTGGTATACGCACGCGTACCCAGACATCAATTGTGCCGCCAATTGCACCGACCCAATCAATGTCTGTTGCAACGGCAAATGCAATGGCGGCGCGCCCAATAGATATGGATTCTTTAAATCGTATGATTGCAGAATTTAATCATCCGTTGCGTGGTGGCGCAACAAATGTTATTTTACCGCATGTTGCACAAAATCCAAACGGTATGGTTATAATAACAGATATCCCCAGTGGCGATGATGATGCATGTGGTAAAATATTGACTGGCGCAGCGGGTGAATTACTGGATAAAATGTTGGCGGCAATAAAAATGTCGCGCGACAGTGTATCTGTTGTTCCATTGATATTTTGGCGCACCCCTGGTGGGCGGGCGCCATCGCGTGATGAACTGGATTTGGCGCGTCCATTTGTAAATCGCGCATTGGAATTATTGCATCCGCGGTTAATTTTGACACTGGGTACATTGGCGGCGTCTGAAATTGGTGGCGTTTCATTACCACGCGCACATGGCACAATTACTGAATTGCCAGGTGGCACACAAATGATGCCGATATTTCATCCTAATTACTTGCTGTTAAAACCGACCGCCAAGCGCGATGCATGGAACGCATTGCAAACAGTTGAAAAATTGTTGAAAACAGCATAAAAATAGATAATAATTGCCATAGTTTAATCAAAAGGAGCATACCATTAAACCGTCTTTTAACCGTGATAATCGTCGGGATACGGGCCCGCGCATAAATAATCGGATTTTTGCAAAATCAGTCCAGGTAATCAATTCAGATGGTCAAAACATGGGCATAATGCCAACGCCCCAGGCGTTGCAGATGGCTGTGGACGAAGGGTTGGATTTGGTTGAAATCAGTTCAAATGGAAATACGCCAATCGTTAAAATAATGGATTTTGGCAAATATAAATATGAACAGAAAAAACGCGCAGCCGAGGCACGAAAAAACCAAAAAACAATTGAAATGAAAGAAGTTTGGGTAAAGCCATTTATCGAAGAAAACGACCTGAACATAAAAATGAAAAAAGTATTTGAATTTCTGGGCGATGGGAACAAGGTAAAAATTTCCGTCATGACCCGCGGTTCAAAAAAAGTATTGGCGCGTGGCAAAGATGCAGTGCCTGAATTATTTGCACGCATTATGGAAATTATCGGGGATCGTGGCACCGTTGTATCGCGTTCAAAACCAGATGAACGAACAAAATCAATGGTAATTGCCCCGGCAAAATAGCGCAAAAAATATAAAAAAAACACCGGTATTTACCGGTGTTTTTTATGTTTTTATCTGGGCGCCCCCATACGCGCCGAACCGGTCGATTGCATACCGTATCTGCCAAATATTACCCGATCACCATCCTGGATGCCATCAGATATTATTTCTGTTTCTGTTGCCGTGACCAGTCCTTTTTCATATGGCACCAGAACGACAGTTTGCTCACCATTAACCATGCGTTGTATTGCCAAATGATCAGACGGTGTTGCATCGCCCGGGTTTTCAACAATGCCATCAAAACTGCGCAGTATTAATGCAGAATTTTGAACTTTCCAAACATCAATTTTTTCAGAAATTAAAATTGTAACAAATGCCGTCATTCCGGGTTTCAGTTTTAAATCACTGTTATCAACATCAATTACAACGGTATACACAACAACATTCGATGTAATTGTCGGCGACAGACGCACCTGGCGTACAGTTCCTTCGAAAGTCTGGGTTGGATATGCATCAACCGTAAATGTTACGGGCAACCCTTCGGTAATCATGCCAATGTCTGCCTCTGATACTGCGGTTTCAATTTGCATTTTTGATAAATCTTCGGCAATTTCGAACAAATCAGGCGTTTGGAATGATGCCGCAACAGTTTGCCCAACATCAACCTGGCGCGAAATAACAGTGCCATCAACCGGTGATGTAATTGTTGCATATCCCAGATTTGTTACCGCGCGATCATATTGCGATTGCATACGATTAACCGATTGTTCTGCCTGTTCATATGTTGTCTGGGATTGTTCCAATTCTGCGCGTGATATGAATCCGTCATCATACAGTGCTTTATTTCTTTCATATTCACTTTTTGCATAATTGCGCTGGGATTCTGCACTGACCAGTGATGCATATGCTTCGTCCACAGATGCCTGTAATACAGATGGTTCAATTTCCAACAATACATCGCCCTTTTTTACCTTGGAATTATAATCGACATAAATCGCCTCTATCGTGCCACTGACCTGGGAACCGACATTAATTGTATTCAGTGGTTGTATTTCACCGGTTGCGGTCACCACCTGGCGCAAATCGCCACGCGTAATTGATGCGGTTGCAAATCCTGTCCCTTGATTTCCTGAATTACCACTTATGAAATATACCGCCACGCCTGCAACGACAATGAACAGCAAAATCCACCATTTGCGGCGTTTAACCCAGCCCCATAATTTTTTTGGCTTTTTATCTTTATTCATTTACGACTCCCTCCTCTATCAATCCTTCTTTGATATCACCGATTGCCAGTGCCAATGCCGCGCGTTTTGTGAACAAATCATATTTTGCCGCATTGTTTTGTTTGTGTGCATCGGCTAAATCCGCTAATGCCTGTTGCCAATCCAGCATGGTTGCCTTGCCAACCTTGTACATGCCGGCGGTTACATTTTCTGTTTCTTTTGCAGATTCCAGTAAAGTTTCCGTTTGATTTAATACCGTTTGTGCTGTTTTATAGTTTTGATATGCCGTAAATACATCCAGCATTGCACTATCAACAGTCATTCTTTCTTGTTCTTTGGCGCGTTCATAATTTGCCTGGGCGGCGCGAACATTATACATGTTCGAAAAACCGGCAAATATCGGCATAGATGCACGAATGCCGATGCTGCCACTCCATTCATCTTGTCCGGCGTTAAATACATCAGACGGGATATTATTCCATGACAAACTGCCACTGGCAGAAATCGATGGCAGATTTGATAAAAATGCACTGTTTCTGCGATGCCATGCCGCATCTTTATTTGCGGTCGCGCGCAGTAAATCCGGTCTTTTTTCCCGTGCGATTTCAATCAGTTCATCAATATTTTTATTTTCTGATTCCGCCCCAAATTCAGATGACATATCTGCAATTTTTATTTCTTGGTCTGCTGGGAAAGACAATTTTGCCAACAAATTACCCTTGGCAATTTCGCGATTGTTTTTTGCCCGTTCCAGGTCTAGTACACTGCTGGCTAATGTAACATCTGCTTTTAAAACATCTGCCTTGGCAACGGCGCCAGCATTAAATTTTTTATCTGCGGTTTCTTTGGCTGTTTTTGAAACCTGCATCACGGCGTTCGCAGTGATAACATCGGCATCCGCATTTAACAGTGCATAATATGCGCCAATAACACTGTATACATAATTTTGTACAGATTCACTGTAATCAAAACCGGTTGCACGCCATGTATCGATTAATTGATTTACATCAGACAAACGCTTGCCAAAATCAAATATTAAATACGATGCGGATAAAGACGCACCATATGACCAATCATCCCATTCGCGATTTCTGTACGGCAGTGATGCAGATACAGATGCGCTGACACTGGGCAGATATTGTGCATATCCGGCATTTTTGTTAAAACGCGCGGATTCCAATGATAAATATGCAGATGCCGTTTCTGGATTTCGACACAGCCCCAGTTCAATAACCTGTTGTAATGTTAATTCCCCATCTGGCACAGTCGTCATTGTCCGGCAGTTATCATCTGATGCCGCCAATACACTGGTTGGTACCAGACACAGTGCGATTAAAAACTTTTTCATTTACATTCTCTCGTATTTCCAAAATTATATCATAAATATTACAATTTTTCAGTTGAATTACAATTTTTTTTTGCTTAGTATAGTTGCACATTAATAAAGATTGGCCTGGTGGCAGAGTGGTTATGCAGAGGACTGCAAATCCTTGTATGCCGGTTCGATTCCGACCCAGGCCTCCAAAATTTAACGCCCGCGAATGCGGGTGTTTAATTTTGGAAAATTGGTGCCATCGAACCGGCACCGGTTCGCATATGAGTCGAATTTTTCAAGTGCCATTACCAGGCACGCAGAAAAATTCATACGAATGGTGAATCAAGTTGCGTTTAGCAACGGTTTCCAACCGCATATGCGGGTGGAAATGTGAACTTTCCGACCCAGGCCTCCAAAATTTAACGCCCGCGAATGCGGGTGTTTAATTTTGGAAAATTTGTGCTATCGAACCTGCACCGGATCACAGAAATTTTATTTTTCCCTTAATCGTGCTGCCCTTGTTTTTTATTTGTAATCGTTGTATATTATCCTGGCATGATTGAAACAATAACATTAACAAATTTTCGCAATCATAAAATGTGCCGAATCCAGACATTTGGTCGGCACAATGTTATAATAACCGGTCCAAATGGGGCGGGTAAAACCGCGGTCTTAGAAGCGATATCAATGTTGTCGGGTGATCGTGGTATGCGCGGTGCATCAATGCCAGAAATTGCATGTTTTAATGGTGATGGCAATTTTTCTGTTTTTGCAGAATTGGATGATGAAACCCGTGTTTCTGTTTATTATAATATGGGGGATTCAAATCGGCGTGCGCGTATTGATGGCGATGCGGCAACATTATCTGATTTGTCTGCGTGTATGCGCATGGTATGGTTAACCCCACGCGAAGACAGATTATTCGTTGATGGCGCCGCTGAACGCCGCGCGTTTTTCGACAGATTGGCATCCAGTTTTGATGCCGCGCACGCGGGGCGCGTTGGTCGATTATCTAAATTATTATCTGAACGCGCATTTGCATTAAAAAATGGTCGCGATGAAAAATGGATTGATGCACTGGATATCCAGATTGCGGGGATTGCGGTGGCAATTGCGGCGGCGCGAATTCAATATGCGGGTGAATTAAATTATTTTTTATCCGATTGTGCAATAACTGTATCCGGCATGGTTGAACAAATGCTGATTGATGAAAATGCCGCATCTGCCGAACGAAAGTATTTAGACTATTTGCATTCTGTGCGTGAACTGGTTGGGGACAAAATGATTTTGGATGGTCCACACAAATCAGATTTTGGTGTATTTAATCATAAATTAAATTTACCTGTTTCTTTAACCAGTACCGGTCAACAAAAAACAATATTATTAGATTTAATATTGGCACATGCAAAATTGATTCACACCAAGACACATCGTCGTCCATTGATTTTATTGGATGAAGCTGCCGCCCATCTGGATTCAGATGCACGCGCGCGCCTGTTTAATGATTTAGGCATGACAGATGCCCAGGTTTGGGCAACAGGATTGGATGCAAATGTTTTTGCCGATGTGCCGAACGCTGTATTTGTTGCTTGCATGGATGGTGAAATAAATAATATACTGGTCCCAGGGAATAAAAATGAGCAAGATTGATTATCAAACATTATTGGATAACGCATTAAAGTCCGTGGTCAAAGATGCGCTGGTTCATGCACAATTTAATGGATTGGGTGATGGCACGCATTTTTATATAACGTTTAAAACACGCGCCCCCGGGGTTGTTTTGCCGGATTTTTTGCGAATACGATATCCTGATATAATGACAATTGTTTTACAATATTCATATAATAATTTGCATGTATCAGATAAAGAATTTGGCGTACAATTAACATTTGATGGGCGTCCATTTTTCATACGCGTTCCATTTTCTGCATTAATTGAATTCAAGGATCCATCTGTTGATTTTATGTTATCTTTTCATCCCCAGGGTGGACCCGCGGCAGATAACGATATGGAATTACCACTGGATGACAAATCAGAATCTGTTTCTGATACCGGGCGAATTGTATCATTGGATGAATTTCGCCGTAATAAAAACAAATAATTTTATAATAAAAAAAGCCGGCATTTGCCGGCTTTTTTTATACTTTTTGTCCGGTTATTTTTTCAACCAAATCATACATTTGCATACGCGTCGCGAACGACAAAACAATTTGCCCCGCCCCACCCCGTTTTTCTTGCAGTTTAACCGGCACAGACAGCACCGTTGAAATCCGTGATTCGATTTCATGAACTGTATCCGAATCGATTGTTTTTGATGTATATGCACGGCTGGTTGAACGGCGCCCGGTTCCCTTGACCATTTTTTCTGTTGCGGCAACAGACATATTATTATTAATAATTTCATGTGCCAGTTTTGTGGGATCGGCGGCAACAGAAATTGCACGCGCATGTGATGCAGATAATTCACCGCGTTTCACCATTTCTTTGACATCATTTGGCAAAGAATCCAATCGCATTATATTTCTGATATAGCTTTCCGATTTTCCAATTAATCGTGCAACATCAGATAATTCATACCCACATTTTTCCATTATATTTTTATATGCATCTGATTCTTCGATGGCGTTTAAATTTTCACGCTGAACATTTTCAATCAGTGCAATTTCCATTGCGCTTTCCGGTGTCAATGTTTTTATTAATGCCGGAATTTCAGTTAGCCCCGCCAATTTACTGGCACGATATCTGCGTTCACCCGCAACAATTTCATACATATACGGTCGCCCCGATACCGCCCGCAATAATATTGGCTGTAAAACACCCTTTTCTTTTATTGATGCGGCTAATTCGCCCAGTTCTTCATCAGAAAAAGTTTTGCGTGGCTGATCCGGATTTGCACCGATTTGTATTAACGGTATTTGCTTTACAACGACGCGCCCGGCGCCGGTTAATGTTGATATGTCTGGGATATTTCCCATTCCCTGTTGCAGTTCTGCCAGACCACGACCTAAACCAAATTTTGTTGACATCTTTATTCCCCCTGTTGCAGTTTTTCAACAACCTCTGTTGCGACGCGCAGATACGCCTGGGCGCCTGGTGAATTAAAATCATAAAATAATGCGGGTTTACCATGGCTGGGTGCCTCTGACACACGGACATTTCGTGGAATAACCGTTTTAAAAACAGCATCACCAAATGTTTTTCGTACCTGATCTTCGACTTCGCGTGTTTGACCATAGCGTCGATCATACATTGTTAATAATACGCCCAGTATTTCCAGTTCTGGATTCCATTTTTCTTTTATACTGCGTATATTGTTTACCAGGTGTGTTATACCCTCTAATGCAAAAAATTCAGGCTGTAATGGTATAATAACATTATTTGCGGTTGTTAATGCATTTAATGTTAATGCCCCCATCGCCGGCGGACAATCCAATAATATATAATCATAATGATCATAAATCGGCATCAATGCATTCCGCAGCAAATGAACCCCACCTGCGTCATCCAGTAAATAATTTTCTGCCCCTGCCAATGCCTGGGATGATGGCATTAAATGCAATCCTGGCACTGCGGTTGTTAATATATTTTCTGCGGCAGATGCCTGACCCATTAATACCCCATATACACTTTGCGGATGTGATGATCGAACAAAACCCAATCCCGTGCCGGCATTTCCCTGTGAATCCAGGTCAATTAACAATACACGCTTTTTTATTGCCGCCAATGATGCGCCCAAATTTATTGCGGTTGTTGTTTTCCCAACACCACCCTTTTGATTTGCGAATGCGATAATTTCTACCATATTTTTTATATTCCTTTTATTGAAAACAGATTACAATAAAGCAATCGATTCGGTCAAGTTAATATATTTTTTGTATTAAAAAACAGCCTAATAACAATTGATTAAAATTAATTTCATATGAAATAAAATTCATATTGACAAAAAATATTTTTTGGATAATATAGATAAGTTATGAAATTTAGAGAGATTTATCATTTAACTGTATCATTTGTTGTCGGAATGGTTGCCGGCGCTGGTATATTTTTGGATACAACGGTAAATAATGATGTTAAAAAAGATGAAAAAAAGCCGGTAAATACCGGTAAAATTATACGCCCAAATATAAAATTACAATATGATACGGTCAGTGTTACGGACGAAATAATAGATAATTTTCCAATTATGTCGGCGGGTATTTTTAAACCATACAGTGGTCATGTTCATATATCTTATTTTACAACGGACAGTCGTCGCCCATTAACCCGGCGTTTTTGCAATCAAACAAATGATCAAATCAGATTGGTTCGACGGCACGAAATGGAACATGCGCGCAAAGCAAATTTAACAAAAAATACTGTGCATTTTTCACCAACTGTTCGTGCAGCGATTGCGGCACAAAATGAAATCATGGCGCCAGCATCTGAAATAATAGAGGCGCTGGATTACCATTATGAAACGGGTCATCCATATCCAACAAATAAAAGTTTTATTTTGTATGCAGACCGTGAAATAACGGATTTAGCAATGCGTCAAAATTTATCGTGGCCGTTGGATTTTAATAATCCACAAATTGCAGATATTGTTATGAAATATGCTGCATTCAGATTTTTCAGTGAAATAAATCGTGGTTTATATAAAAAAACATTATCGCGTGCATTGCAAACAAATACCCGTGTGGCGCCGTACATAACAAATAATACATGCGATGAATTGGCGCCATTTATGTTTTTCCCAGAAATTGGCATGTGGGCGCCACTGTGGCAATTTAAATCATTGCGTGGCGATGTTAATATTTGGCATGCGGCATCATTTGCACAAAAACAACAATTATTAAATTCTGTTGATTCGATTATTAATACCGTTGCCGGCAAAAATCGATATTTTTTTATAAATATGAAAATACGCTAAAAACAAAAGAATATATTTTATTTCATATGAAATTACCGGTCATTTTTAATAATTGTTATAAACCCATCGCCGGTCTTGGATGGGATTAATTTATATTCAAATTTATATTTCTTTTTGGCTGTTTCGATTTCTGCCGGTATTTCCCGGCCTTTTAATAAAAACAGCCGGCATTTTGTTTTTGCGACATAGTCCATTATTTTAATTAATGGTGCAAATGCGCGTGCGGTGAAAACAAAGTTCGTTTTATCGCGGGGCAGGGTGGTAATAAAATTTTCCAGCCGCCCATGATAAATTGTTAAATTATCCAGATGCAGGCTTTCTTTAACCGTGTTTAAAAACGCGACCTTTTTGCCGATTGATTCAATTGCAATCACGCGCCAGCCCAATATTGCCAACACAACGCCGGGAAATCCCGCGCCGGTTCCCATATCAATTACGGTTGCATCTTTTGGCAGCACATCTGCCAATTGCGCAGAATCGGCAAAATGTCGTGTGTAAATGTCATCCAGTGTACTGGGTGCCACCAAATTAATTTTTTCAGACCATTCGCGCAACAATTGTGCATATAAATCAAATTTCGCTTTATTATTCATAAAGATTATTGTAGCATAACTTTCACATGAGAAAAACAGAAACTTTATTTATCAGCATTGCTTTGATTGTCGTCATAATTGTGACGGGCGGTGCAATTTGGTATGCATGTCGTGATGATAATGCGTCGCGTAATTATCAATATCCGACCAGCCAGTTTGGTTCGTTCTTGGCGGCGCAACATGCGATATATGTTAATGATTTTGACAGTGCGTCAAAATTTGCGGCGCAATTAACAGACACTGATTATTCGACTGTTCAAACAACCAAATTTTTATCTGATTTTTTAAGTGGACGCATGCCGGACCAGGTTTTTATTCTGGAAGAAGAAAAGACCGCGGCGCCACGATTAATATATGATGCATATCTGGTTCAAAATAACAAGTGGGATGATTTATATAAACGCCATAAAAAAGATGAATCTGCATTGGCGGCGCCGTTGCGTATATGGGCATCTGTTGCCACAGAACGTGAAAAAGACGCATTAAAGTTTATTAAAACATTGCCGACAAATGCATCATGGCAAAACTTTGTCAGTGGTCAAATTTATGCAGAAACTGGTGATATTGACCAGGCGGCGAAATCTTTTGCTGATGTCAGCACAGATTTTTTAAATATAAATGATTATTTGTATTTAATGTCTTTTTATCGTGCGCATGACATGACAGAAAATGCCGAAAAATTGCATGATGAATTTACATCGCGTCCGGGCGGCATGTTTATGTTGGAATTTGAAAATATTCCGGATTGGTCGGTTTATTCTGGGATAAAAAATCAATTGGCATTCAGTTTGGTTCAGACTGTTTCACACACCCAGATTATGATGTATTCTGATTTGTCGATATTATTATTGCGCTTTGCACAGTTGACGGGCAATGAATACAGTCGTGATAATGATGCGATTAATTATTACCTGGGGCAGTTCTTTTATAACAACACCGGTGATTATGCCAAATACTTTAATCAAATCGGTTCGGACAGTCCGTTTTATTCATTTGCGGCATTACGCATGGCGGAAAAGAATGATGATATTGATGCCGTTAAAAATGTTGTTAAAAACAATCCATTATTTGTGCCGGCGGTTAATAAATTAATTGCATATAATATCCAGCACGGCAATCGCCGTGCGGCATTGCGGACGGTTAACATGGCGCTGGATGATGAAAATTTAAATGAAATTGGGCGTGCATTTTTCTTAAAGAGCAGGGCGCACATTTATTACATGTTTGGTGATTATGACGATGCGCAGTCTGATTTACATGATGCGTCCAGTGTTTTGCCCCTGGATGGTGAAATATTGGCATTACAGGCGAAAATATGGGCGGCGCGTGGTCGTAATATCGAAGATGCGTATGATTACGCCATGACATTAATACGCCAAGATCCAACAGATATTATGGCATGGGATACATTGGGTGTTGTGATTACTGTTCGCGAAGGGGCGGCGCCCGCACTGGATGTTATCGTGCGTGTTGCTGATGTCGCGGCATCGTGTTCATCATTGTTTGAACATTTGGGCGATTTATATGTTGCAATTGGGGACGATAAATTGGCGCGTGATGCGTATATGCGCGCGATTGATTTATCAGATGATGGATTGGTAATCGTCCCAGAATTACAAAAGAAATTAAGGAAATTAAAATGATTGTGGGTGTTATTGGTGCCGGCGCATGGGGAACAGCGCTGTCTGTTATAACCGCGCGCGGTGGCACGGATGTTATATTATGGTCATATGATGGAAATTATAAAGCATTTGATGATATTGAAATGCCGAAAAACATTCAAATAACGCATGATATGTCGCGTATGGGTGATTGTGATGCATGGTTAATTGTGACCCCGGCGGCATATTTTCGTGAAACAGTGCGTATGGCACGGGAATATTATAACAATCAGCCAATAATTGTATGTACCAAGGGCGCGGAACCCGCAACGGGTGATTTTATGTCGGAAATAATTGCGTCTGAATTACCGGATGTATCCGATTATGGTGTGTTATCTGGTCCCCAATTCGCGGCAGAGGTTGCCCGCGGCGTCCCCACCGGATCTACATTGGCGGGATCGCCACGCGCGATTGAAATTGGTTCCCAGATTTTTAAATTACTGTATTTAAACCCCAGTGATGATGTAATCGGAACGGAAATGTGCGGGGTTGGTAAAAACGCGGTTGCATTAATATGCGGATATAATTCAATTGCGGCGTCCGGCGAAAACGAACGCGCAATGATATTTACACGCGCCTGGAACGAAGTGATGAATCTGGGGCTGGCATGCGGGGCAAAAATGCGTTCGTTTTTGGATTTGTGCGGAATAGGGGACTTGTTTTTGTCGGCGACATCGGCAACCAGTCGTAATTTTGCCGGCGGCATGGCAATTGCGCGTGGTGAACAGCCCACTGGCACGGTTGAGGGGATATTCGCCCTGAACGGATTAATAAATCGTGCCACAGAAATGGGGATTGCGGTTCCGGTATTAACCCAAATGCGCCAGAAAATGGGTTTGGCATAAATAACGCCAATATAATAAAGTCCCGCGTATCGCGGGATTTTTTTATTAATCATATCTGGTTTTATGCGCTGTGTGCCAACCGTTGAATCAGTTTTAAAATATATCGCCGATCATCTGTCCCCAGTGCCAAAAATTGTTTTAACATTTTTCGCACTGCATCATCAATCAACAGACCATTATCAATTTCATTAAAGAATCGCGCAACTGGAATCTGGAAAACATCGGCAATTTGATGCAACCGCGATGCCGATATACGATTTCCCGCGGATTCATATTTTTGCACTTGTTGAAAAGATACCCCCAGATGTGCGGCTAAATCATTTTGCGACATGCCAAATTTATTGCGCATTAAATTAATCATTTCACCAATGCAAATATCCATTTGTGATGGTACAAACTTTTTCCCCGCCATTTCAGTCCCCGTGTAATTTAAAACAAAGACCATCAAAAAACTTGATGGTCGGGGTGTTAAACAATCGCTCTAGTCGACCTGGTGGTTTTTGGAAAATCCTGTTGTATAACCACCAGCACCCCGACCATATTCGGGGAACCGCGATGCAAATATGCACCGCAAATTACTTTATGGTGCAATCTGCACCGACTAGAGGAGGCTGTTTAATGCCCCGAACCCTTTATAATCAGGTTCACCGCGTATTATATATTAATAATTTTATAAATGCCAGTGTTTTGGCATTATACCAAACGCGCACATAAAAAACGCCCCACGGGGCGTTTTTTTTATTCATAACGCAGACTGTCAATTGGGTTCAGTTTTGCCGCCTTCATCGCGGGCATAACACCCGATGCCAGACCCACAACAACCGCCACAGATACCGATACCACCACCGGCCATATACTGAACGGCACATCATATCCCATAACAAAACGCCCAATCCCCTGGGACAGACCAACCCCGAATATCAACCCGACCATGGAACCAATGAAAGATATCAACAGTGCTTCGGACAAGAATTGAATAACGATATGCCGTTCGCGCGCGCCAATGGCTTTGCGTATGCCGATTTCGCGTGTGCGTTCTGCAACTGATACCAGCATCATGTTCATAATCCCAATTGATCCCACCAACAGCGACACCGCCGCGATTGCGATTAACAACATTGTCATATATCCGGTGACGGTATCCATCGCCTCCATCATTTGTTTCATGTCCATGATTTGGAAATCATCGGCCTCGTCATCTGCCAATTTATGCCGATCACGCAACAGGGCGGTTATTTGTTCAATTACCAACGCGTTATCTGCATTTTCATTTAATTTCAATGTCACGGTACTGACCGAATTTGGGAACCGACTGCCTTGCAGACGCTTTTTCAATGTGGTGATGGGAATTATAATCATGTCGTCTTGGCTGAACATCCCAGAATCACCGCGTTCGCGCGTCATGCCAATAATGGTAAACGGCATATTTTGCACACGAATAATTTCACCAACCGGGTTTTCAGGCATTTGCAGTTCTTCGGCGGTTTGGGGACCAATAATTGCGTATGTTGACCCATTTCGTACCGCCGCCTGGTTAAAGAAAGTTCCGTATTCCATTTCCAGATTTTGCACCTGTTCATATCCGGGATACGCGCCCACCATTGATGTTGCCCAGTTTTGGTTGCCATAAATAACCTGGGCAGATGCGTTTTGTATCGGGCTGTATGCCGCGACATCGGGCAATTGACCGATAAATTCGGCATCATCGATGGTCAGCGTTTGTCTGTTTCCTGTGCGTACACCCGCGCTTTGTGCCGCGCCGGCGCGTATGGTTATGGTATTCGTCCCCAGTGATGAAAACTGGTCGCTGACCTGTTTAGATACTGTTTCACCAACTGCAACCATAATAACGACCGCCATAACACCAATAATGATGCCCAAAACGGTTAAAAACGACCGAACTTTATTTCCACTGATTGACAGCCAAGATTCTTTCAAAATATCATTAAAAGTCATATTTTTTGCCTGTTTATTTTTATAAATATTTTATTTTTGTAATACGCGTTCATCGCGTGGCACGCGTCCATCGTATGTTATGCGTCCGTCATAGATATGGATTAATCGATTTGAATACTGTGCAATTTCAAATTCGTGGGTAATCATAACGATTGTAATACCCATATCTTTATTTAATTGCTTTAAAAATGTTAAAATATCATTTCCCATTTTACTGTCCAGCGCGCCGGTTGGTTCATCCGCCAGAATTAATTTTGGATCGCCCGCCAGTGCGCGTGCGATTGCCACACGCTGTTTCATACCGCCAGATAATTGGTTTGGTAAATATGTTTCGAATTTTTCCAATCCAACGCGTTTCAGCATCGCGCGCGCGCGATGCACGCGTTCATCCATGGGCAATCCACGATACATCAGCGGCAACATTACATTGTCCAATACGCTGCGTTTTGATAACAGATTAAATTGCTGGAACACAAATCCGATATATTCGTTTCTGATTACCGCCAATTCATCATCAGACAGGTTTGCAACATCATTTCCATACAGTTTATATGTTCCACTGGTTGGCGTATCCAATGCGCCAATAATATTCATGCATGTGGATTTGCCACTGCCTGATGGTCCCATGATGGATACAAATTCGCCCTGGTTAACATCAAATGTAATATCGAACAAGACCTGTTGTTCGCCACCCATTTCCAACGGGAAACTTTTACAGATTTTATTCATAGAAATAATTTTTACCGATTTTGATTTTTCAGGGTGTTTTTTCATACGCATTCTCTCTTAATTTTCGGTGCGCATTATATCACATATGCGATAAAAATTCATTTAAAAATTGTTTATTTTAATTGCGTTTTTGCGTTTTGTTGTGTATCGTTTGCGTAAAAGTAAAGGAACATAAATGGACGAAAAAAAGTTATCATTCGAAGACGCGTACAAGCAATTAACCGAACTGGTAAAAAAAATGGAATCCGGCGATTTACCATTGGCTGAATCTGTCGCGGCATATGAACAGGGAATAAAGTTAAAGGCATACTGTGAACAATTGTTAAAAGAAGCCGAACTGAAAATCGAAACATTAAAAATTACCCCAGCACAAGCATAAATGGATTCATCGTGGCGGATAAGAATAAATTAACCCCTGTTATGCAGCAATATGTTGATATGAAATCGGAAAATCCCGATGCATTGCTGATGTTTCGCCTGGGCGATTTTTACGAGGCTTTTTTTGAAGACGCCAAAACAATCAGTACAAACCTGGGGCTGGTGTTAACCCAGCGCGGTACCGATGGCGATGGTGAAAATATACCAATGTGCGGAATTCCATGGCATGCCGCCGATAACTATTTTGGTCGCCTGGTTCGGGCGGGTTTTCGGGTTGCGCTGGTCGAACAGATGGAAACCCCGGCCCAGGCCAAGGCACGCGGGCATAAATTTATTGAACGAAAAATAATCCGTGTTTTAACACCGGGGACATTGACCGACGAAAATTTATTAACGCCAAAGAATTCTAATTTTTTAATTGCGGTTGCACCAATGCCCGATGGGCGATTTGATATTGCGGGATGCGATATTTCCACCGGTGAATTTTTTATCGGAAAAACGGGCGATATTATTGATGATATGGTTCGCATTAATCCCGCAGAAATTATTTATCCGGCATCGGTTGCAGAAAAAGAAATAATATTGCATTTGCGCGATGTATTTAAAACAACGCCGGTATATGAAAAATTGTATCATCGCACAGATATTGACCAGATTGTATCGCGCGTATTTGGTGGGGTGGTTAATGCGCCCATTGATGGTGCAACAAATTGCGATAATGCAATTGCATTGCTGGCGGGATATTTATTTAATACCCAACGCGGCGCCGCGATAACATTTCGCGCACCATATGTTTATAAATCTGGGCGTCAATTATTAATTGATTCTGCCACATGGAAAAGTTTGGAAATCGATGCCCCAATAAATGATGGCGGGGTATGCCTGGTTGATGTTCTGGACAATACCAAGACCGCCGCCGGTGCGCGTAAATTGCGCGCGTATTTACGAACATTATCTGGTGATGCCGACGAAATTCGCAAACGCCAAGAACATATTGGACATTTAATATTAAATCCTGATGTTATGGGGGTGGTATCAAATGCGCTGGATGGTTTGCCGGATGTTGGGCGCAGTTTGTCGCGTTTGTTATCTGGTCGCGGCACACCGCGTGATATGCGCCATATAACAGATTTTTTAATTGAACTGCCAAATGCCAAAGTATTAGGAACAAAACTGGATGCTGGATTCGCGGCACAATTTGCCGACATTCATACACACGATGATTTGGCATTGGAATTGCGTTCGGCATTATCAGATGAATTGCCGACATTTTTCCGTGATGGTAATGTAATTCGTGCTGGGTTTGATGCATCGCTGGATAATATGCGTTCATTGGCACATGGTGCCAAAGAAACGATTGCCAGTTTACAGGCACAATATGCCGCCGACACTGGCATTCACAATTTAAAAATAAAATATAATAATATCCTGGGGTATTTTATAGAGGTTCCATCCACCCGCGCCGATATATTAATGAAACCAGAATCTGGATTTATTCATCGTCAAACGATGGCGGGCAATATGCGATTTACAACTGCGCGCCTGATTGATTTGGATAATGATGTGCGATCTGCGGCGGAAAAATCGGCGGCGATAGAGGCTGAAATTATTTCGCGTCTGATTGAACACATTCGCGCGGCATCCGATGATCTGCTGGCTGCGGCGGATACATTGGCAGATTTAGACGCATGGTATTCATTGGCAATTGTTGCCGATCGGTATTCTTGGATGCGCCCCACAATCACAGATGATAATGCATTTGATATCATTGGCGGACGCCACCCGGTGATTGATTTTGTCTTGCGCAGCCGCGGGGATAACTTTGTCAAAAATGATTGTAATTTAAATGCGCGTCCGATTGCATTATTAACCGGACCAAACATGGCGGGTAAATCAACATACCTGCGCCAGAATGCGTTATTGGTCGTATTGGCGCATATGGGGTCATTTGTACCCGCCGCCCGCGCAACAATTGGCATTTGCGACCAATTGTTCAGTCGGGTTGGCGCGTCTGATAATTTGGCGGCGGGTCAATCCACATTCATGGTGGAAATGAGTGAAACTGCAAACATCCTGCGCCGTGCAACAAAACAGTCTTTTATTATCTTTGATGAAATCGGACGCGGTACGGCAACATATGATGGTATGGCAATTGCCCAGGCGGTCTTAGAATTTTTAAATGAAATGCAACCACGAACATTATTTGCAACCCATTATCATGAATTAACCGCATTGGTTGGTGATAGAGCAGGGCAGTTGAAAAATATATCATGCCTGACGATTGATGTTCGTGAACATAACAATGAAATAATATTTATGCATAAAATCGTGCCTGGCGTTGCAAATCGTTCATATGGGATTCAGGTTGCAAAAATGGCGGGCATGCCAGAATCAGTCGTTGCCCGTGCCGAAGATGTTTTGGCAGCATTGGAGGCGCGCAATGATGCGATTGCGCCTGAACGCACATCAGAAAATACACAATGCGCAAAAGATAACACCAATGCCCCAGACAACACGAATCCAAATTGTGTTGCGCAACCGGCGGGGCGGGTACAATTAAACCTGTTTGGATGATAAAGGATTGCTTATGAACTTTTCCCCAGTTTTTGTTTTCAGAACACCATTTTATGAACCGCGATATCAAGAATTTTATAATATCACGCATTTAAAAGAATTCTTGACCGAATTTAATTTTATGGCGCCGCACGCGGTCAGTAATTTATCAACCGGATTGCCAGAATTTCAATTGGGAACAAAACTGGAATTTGTCATGGATGGATATTATTGTGAATCTGATATCCGTTGGGGACCGCGATTTATTGCGGCGCGCAATGTTCGTATTGATAATGCGTCTGGTCGCGTATATGCCGATGTTCCGATGGATTCGCATTCCAGAAATGGTGGTGGGATTGTTAACCGTGAATATCGTGAAATTTTATTACATCGTGGCATAACAGATGCGGTCATTAATATGCATAACTTGCGCCAATTATTTCCGGTTTGTGAAGAAAACCGTTCAGAATTAAATAAATTTTTATCCATCGTTATGCGTGAAAAATATCAAATTAAAAGGCGTTAAATTGTCATCTGGTTGGATTATCTTAGATAAACCATCCGGCATATCCAGCCGCGCCGCCGGCGCGCGCGTGGCGCGTATATTTAACGCAAAAACATTTGGGCATATTGGCACATTGGACCCGATGGCATCGGGCGTACTGCCAATTGCGATTGGCGCGGCGACCAAAATGATACCATTTGTCGAAGATGTGCGCCCCAGTACCAAAGAATATGAATTTTCATTACAATTTGGTTTTGAAACGGACACACTGGATATAACCGGAACAAAAATACGAAATATTGATGTTATTCCATCGCGTGATATGGTTTTATCAGTATTACCACAGTTAATTGGCGATATTAATCAAACGCCACCGGCATACAGCGCCGTGCATGTTTCCGGGCGCCGTGCATATGAATTGGCGCGCCGTGGCACGGATATAGAAATCCCGCCACGCCGCGTACATATTGAATGCCTGGAATTAATCGATGTAAATGATAATATTTGGCACTTTCGCACGCGTTGCGGGCGTGGAACATATGTGCGTGCGCTGGCGCGGGATATTGCATATTTGTGTGGTTCGTATGCCACGGTTAATATGATACGCCGCACAGAAAGTGTTGGATTCCAGATAAAAAATACTGTACAACTTGATTTTTTGGAAAATCTGGTTAATAATGGTGCGGCACCATGGGAATACCTGGGTGCGGTTGATTCAGGACTGGGGGACATTCCGGTTTTGAATCTGGGCGGTAATTCGGTCAAACTGTACAGGAATGGCGGATTTATCGTGACAAGTGGGGCAAACGGTATGTATCGTGTTTATTCTGGTGGCGAATTCATCGGCATTGGGGTGATTGACGATAACACACTGCGCCCGAAACGAACAATTTAAACCAAGGGAAAATACAGTGTCCATTACAAAGACAAGAAAGCAAGAATTAATTACGGAATTTAAAACCACAGATGTTGATAATGGTGGTTCTGCGGCGGCCCAGGTTGCGGTTCTGACGGAACGCATTCGCAATTTGACCGAACATATGAAAAATAATCACAAGGATAAACATTCCAGACGTGGTTTATTGCTGATGGTTAATCGCCGTAAAAAATTATTGGCATACATCAAAAAGAACAGTGTTTCTGAATACGAAGACCTGATTAAAAAATTGGGTCTGCGTAAATAAAAAATCGCCCGTTTGGGCGATTTTTTTATTGTGATGCATAATGGCAAGAAGAGTGCTCGTGGGTGGGCGCGTGTGGCGCGCACTCTCTTGTCATTGCGAGTGCAACGAAGCAATCCAGTCATTTATGCTGTCGCGCATCGACACTATGTTAAAAAAATGATGATTTTTTCACATAATGAAAAAAGTTTGCATATACGCAAATATTATTTATAATCAATATAATGCGAAGGCGAAATTGTTCATTCTTGCATTTATCCCAGAATGCAAAAACGAATGATTTTTCTTCGCATTGAAACTGAATTAAGAATATGGAGAAAAATATGTTATTTGGTTTATTTAATAAAGATGAAAAAACACATTTAAATAATCCCGTTGCGGTTGAAATTCCGTATGGGGATACTGTATTACGCCTGGAAACTGGTCGCATGGCAAAACAGGCAAATGGTGCTGTTTTGGCAACGATGGGCGGTACAATGGTTCTGGCAACTGTTTGCGCGGAAAAAGATGCTGTCGAAGGGCAAGACTTTTTCCCATTAACCGTTGATTACCAGGAAAAATTTGCGTCCGCCGGTCGCATACCGGGTTCGCGCGATCGCCGCGAAGGCAAGGCATCAACCGGCGAAACATTAATCGCGCGTTTGATTGATCGTCCAATTCGTCCATTGTTCCCAGAAACATTTAAGAACAAGGTTCAAATTGTTGCCCAGGTATTTTCTTATGACAAGGTTAACCAGCCAGACATCTTGGCAATGATTGCATCGTCTGCGGCATTGGCATTATCGGGTGTTCCATTCGCGGGTCCAATTGGCGCGGCACGTGTCAGCTATGCCGATGGGAAATATGTATTAAATCCATCCAAGAAATTTGTCGAAGATTCTGAAATGGATTTGGTCGTTGCTGCAACCAAAGACGGCGTGTTAATGGTTGAATCTGAAATTGGTGAATTGGACGAAGCAACTGTCCTGGGCGCGGTGAAATTTGGTTTTGATGCACAGCAAGATGTTATTCGTGCAATTAATGAATTAACTGAAAAAGCGGGCAAACCACGCTGGGCAACACCAGAAAAATCAGACGAATACATCGCAATGGAAAAAGATTTTGAATCTTTTGCGGGCGAAATTGAATCTGCATTACAGATAAAAGAAAAATTGGTTCGTCTGGACACATTGGCACAAATTCATGCATCTGCCAAGGCACGCATACCAGAACTGTTCCCTGAAACCACAACCGCACAATCAACATTGGAATCATGGGCGGATGAAATTGTGGAAAATCTGACGGCGCGTATTATGCGTGGCAATATTTTGGCGGGGCATCCCCGTATTGATGGGCGTGATAATAAAACTGTGCGTCCAATTGAAATTGAATTGGGTGTTTTGCCACGCGCACATGGTTCGGCATTGTTCACCCGCGGTGAAACCCAGGCATTGGTTTCATTAACATTGGGTGGCGGCAAAGATGCATTGCCAATTGAAAACCTGGATGGTGCCGAAGAACGCGATTTCATATTAAACTATAATTTCCCGGGATATTCTGTTGGTGAATGCAAGGGATTAAAATCCCCGGGACGCCGTGAAATTGGGCATGGAAACCTGGCATGGCGTGCATTGCATCCAATGATACCATCGCGCAGTGAATTTGATTATGTAATCCGTGTTGTGTCTGACATTCTGGAATCAAATGGTTCATCATCAATGGCAACGACATGCGGTGCAACATTGGCAATGATGGATGGTGGCGTTCCATTAAAACGCCCAGTCGCTGGCATCGCCATGGGATTGATAAAAGAGGGCGATAATTACGCCATTCTGACTGATATCTTGGGTGATGAAGATCACTTGGGCGACATGGATTTCAAGGTTACCGGTACATCCCAGGGTATAACCGCGTTGCAAATGGATATAAAAATTACATCCATTACATTTGAAATCATGAAACATGCATTGGAACAGGCAAAAGATGGTCGTATGCATATTTTGGGCAAGATTGAAAAGGCAATTAAATCGCCACGCGATCATGTGTCTGAATATGCACCACAGTTATACACCATGAAAATTAACCCAGACAAGGTTCGTGATGTCATCGGCAAGGGTGGTTCTGTTATCCAGGCATTGACCCGTGAAACAGATACACAAATTGACCTGGAAGATGACGGAACGGTAAAAATCATGGCAACATCCAAAGAAAGTGCCGATGCCGCAATTGCGCGTATCAAAGACATCGTTGCCGAACCAGAAGTTGGCGTAATTTATCCGGGTGTTATATCTGGAATCAAAGATTTTGGTTTGTTTGTGAAAATCTTGAATGGTTTTGAATCAATGGTTCATATTTCTGAAATCACGGGTGAACGCATTGCCAAAATCGAAGATGCCGGATTCAAAGAAGGCGATAAAGTTTTCGTTCGCTATCTGGGTGCGGATAAACGTGGTAAAACGCGCATGTCCATGGTTGGTATTGACCAGAAAACTGGCGCAGAAATCAAAAAATAAAAAACAAAATATTGCGCGTCCAATCGGGCGCGCATATTAAACCAATGGGGGGATAAAAATGGATATGGACGCATTAATGGCTCAGGCCAGTGTATTACAGGACAAGGTTGCCGCCGCCCAAGATAAATTGGGAAAAACCCATGTAAAGGGAATTGCGGATGCCGGGGCATGTATTATTGACATGACATGTAAATATGACCTGGTAAATATAACAATACGCCAAGATGTTTTATCACGCGGTGCGGATGCCGTGGCACAATTGGTTGCCGCCGCATACAATGATGCAAAATCCAAGGCAGATGCCACAATTGATCGCGTTATGGGCGATGCAACCGTCGGATTGCCAATTGGGCAATAAAAAACTGGACAAGTGGGAAAAAATATTTTATTATATGCCCGCTGTTTCGGATGTTTAGCTCAGTTGATTAGAGCATCTCGTTTACACCGAGAGGGTCGGGGGTTTGAGTCCCTCAACATCCACCACAAAATACAATCGCCCAACGGGCGATTTTATTTTGTGCATGGGGATGTGGGACGAAAACCCCCGAAGTAAGGGGTTTGAACCGCAGACGAGAGGCAGACGGCAGTATGCCGGTTCATGCGCAGCATGAACGAGTCAAGGTCGGCGAAGCCAATCCCTCAACATCCACCACAAAATTTCGTTAACGAACGCAGTGAGTTTAAGAAATTTTAGTGCCACACGAAGCCTTGTGCGAAGTGTGGCTTTTTTATCGCCCAACGGGCGATTTTATTTTGTGCCGTTGACCTAAAAGAATTCGTACACTGCACCTATCAAAAATTTTTCTTATAAATTTTCTTGTTTTTATGTATAATTTTTACATCATGGATTTAAAACAGATAAATAATACATCAATTACTGCGGCGAATATATCAATTGGCGATAAAATTCCGGTTGGTGGAACAATGCCTGGGGCATTTAATTTATCATTGGAAATTGACAAGATTCCCGATGAATTGGCAGACGCATTTAAAAAAATGCATGAAAATGCTGCGCGAATAAATACACCGGCATATGTAAAGTGGTTGCATGATATCGGAACAAATATTCCGCCTGATGTTTTTGCGCATTTGTTCGCATTTTCCCGCGTTTTTAATACAATGTTTCCATCGGTTGCCGCATCACCAGATATGTACATTGCACGCGGGGCTGAATTTTCAGAATCAAATACGGCGCAACTGTCAAATTTATTTCATAAAAATTTGTTCCAGTGTGCGGAATTTGCAATTGTTGCACAATTATATTTACAAACAACTGGTATCGATTCTAAATATGTTGGTGGTGAATTTTTATCATCCCCAACGGTTGAATTTGGTGATTCGCATTCATGGAACGAAATTCACACAGAAAACGGGGAATATATTTTTGATCCGGCAAATCCGATGTATACAAATATCGGAATTATGCCGAATATATCGCGTATAAAATTAAACAGCAAACAAATGGTTCAACTGCGCAGCATGCTGATGAAAAAACGGCGTGTGGCATATTTCCCGGTGGAAAATATATTAACGCATCATACGGCATATTATGGATATGGTGATGGCGTATCTGTTTTCCCAGAATTGGTTATCAGTGCGCCCGATATTAACACTGTGCATGTAAAAAAATCATTAATGCGCGAATAATATTTACAATTATTGTAAATGAATTTAAAACATGTATAATAAATAAACATATATAAATCAAAGGAAAGAAAGACATGAAAAAATTTATTGTTTTTGCAGCATCTGTGTCGCTGCTGGCGGCATGCACAACAGTTAATCCATATACAGGTCAATCCCAAACATCCAAGGCCGTATGGGGTACCGCAATTGGTGCGGCAACCGGCGCGGCAACGGGTGCATTGGTGTCAAATAACCATGGTGCCGGCGCATTGGTTGGCGGTCTGGCGGGTGCGGCACTGGGCGGTGGTGTTGGATATTATATGGACACCCAAGAAGCAGAACTGCGCGCAGAATTGGCGTCAACCGGGGTCAGTGTTATTCGCGATGGCGATAATATCCGTCTGGTTATGCCGGGCAATATCACATTCAAAACAGATTCTGCGGACATAAACGCCGGATTTTATTCGACATTAAATTCTGTGGCCAAGGTTTTAAATAAATACGATAATTCAACCGTTATGGTTATGGGATTCACCGACAGCACGGGCAGTGCGCAATATAATCAAACACTGGCACAGAATCGTGCAAACGCGGTTGCCGCATATCTGCAAGGTCAGGGCGTTGCCGCCACGCGTTTTGAGATTTTATCTATGGGTGCCTCCAACCCAATTGCGGATAATTCAACCGCCGCCGGTCGTCAACAAAATCGCCGCGTGGAAATCAAGATTATCCCAAATAAATAAAACAAAACCCGCAATCGCGGGTTTTATTTTTTGTGTTTCAGACGCAATTGTCCACACGCACTGCCGATATCATTACCGCGTTCACGCCGTATGCGGGTGTGTACGCCGTTTTTAATCAAAATATCCTGGAACCGATGTACCGCATTGCCAGATGGCGATATAAAATCGCGTTCGTCCACCGCATTCCATGGAATCAAATTCACCATGCAATTTTTACCACGCAACAGTTCAGATAATTTTTCGGCATATTCGGGCGTACAGTTTAATAATTCTGGTTCGCCATTTTCGCCCCGCACCGCCAACAGTATATATTCAATCATCAATTGCCGGTTGTGCAGCCCAGAAAATTCAAACGCCGCATCCAGCACTTCATTTATTTTATATTTATTATTTATCGGCATAATTTGACTGCGCAGCGCATCTGTTGGCGCATGCAACGAAATCGCCAGGTTAATTGGTCGCCCCCACCGGGTCAGTTCGCGAATTCCCGGCACAATTCCGCATGTCGATACTGTAATCTTGCGCCATCCGATACCCATGTCTGAATTTGCGCGTTCAATAAATCCGATAACATTTTCTGTGTTTTGTAATGGTTCACCTGTTCCCATAACAACGATATGCGATACATCACCGTTATTGGCATCGCCATTTGGTCGGATTGGTTTATCGGAAAATTTATCATTGCGCAATTCCCATTGCGCAACCAGAATTTGTGAATAGATTTCATTTGCTGTTAAATTGCGTTTTAATCCCAACAGTGTGCTGGCACAGAATTTACACCCCATGGCACACCCCGCCTGGGAACTGACGCATACGCTGTTTCCATAACTGGTGCGCATCAGAACAGATTCTATTTGTTCGCCGTCCCCCAGTTCCAATAAAAACTTGGTCGTTTGTCCATCAGATGATTCCAGTTTTTTTACAACGCGTACCGGCAATGTCTGTGCGACCGTATTTAAATCATCACGCAATTTTTCCGGCAGATTTTTCATCACCGAAAAATCCGGCGCCCCACGATTTAACCATTCACGAATTTGTTTTGCACGAAAACGGGGCAATCCCATGTTTTCAACAAACTGGGTTAATTCAGCATCGTTCAAGTTAAATAATACGGGCATCATAATTTATACCTGTCATCATTGATAACAACAACTGCCTTGCGCCGCAGTTGTTTCAGTTGTTGATCTGCAATAAACATCGCCTGTTTAAACGATGCATTTTGTTCGATAATATCGTCCAGTTTTCCGTATTCATCGGTCTTTTTGGTATCACATACCAACAATACCGAACGATCCACCACCGGCGACCATGTTAATTTCGGCAGGTTTGCAACGCGCGCACGAATATCTGATGCCAGTTCATATTGCAGCGCGGTAAATTTTTGTGGCGCCCCACCCAGGTTACGCGCCATTTGCATTGCGTCATCACAGCTGGCGGGTTTGGTCAATTTTGCCGCCACATCAGCCGGAATATCAATCAGTCGAACAATGGTCATTTCTATGGGCAGACCCTGTTCACGGGCAATTGTATTTCGTTCGGCGGCAATATCTGCATCTGTTATATCAACCGTGGGCAGTATCGTTCGTGCAACAATAATTTGCCATGCGATTTCTGCACGCAGTGCATTTTCTGCCATAACGCGTTCTGTTGCGGATAAATCGCCCAGATTCATTTTTTTCAATTCTTCTTCGACAACCTGGTCATCTGGCACGGCATTAAAGTTTGATGCGTATGCCAGTTTTACACTGTCATCAATTATGTTTTGTAATGCCTGGCGCCGATTATCAGTTGATGTTTTTCCCTGTTTGTTCATCAGTGTTACGCGTGCGGTAATATCGGCGTCTGTGATTGGTTTGCCGTTGACCGACGCAACAACACTGGCACCAAATGCAGGTGCCGCCATAATAAATGAAAATATAACGAACAGTCCAATTTTTTTCATTTGTATTATTTCCTTCCTTGCTTAATATCGTTGACCATTTATACTCATACCAAATCTGAATTGATACGATGTTGTTCCAACATAGTCTTCTTTAATTGCATTATCATGACGATATTCCACCGATAAATAATAACATGGATGGGTATAGAATATTCCACCAGAATGCCGCTGGAATTGACCATATGTCATGTTGTATATTGCATTAAAGCGTACCGACCACCGGTTCGTCAATTGGATACCAATCCCCGCAGTTAATTCATTTATATCATCACCCGCCGTATACGCATCAATAAATTGTTGCGACCATATATGCCCAATATCTATATAGTTTCTGGATGTGCCAATTATTGCCGATGTTTCAATATGACGCATAGACAGATCTTCTTGTGATAATCTGAAACGCGTTGATAAATCAAGCCACTTCATATTGTTATATTCCAGCCGCCCCACATAATCAGATGCACCATTATGGAATCCACTGCGTGGGTCAGTATCGGCACGATCATTAAAATCATATGTTTGACCAATGAACAATTCAAACATATGCCCATCTTGATTGAATGCCGCATATCGCACGCCATAGTCGGCATATGTTCCATTTTCCCATAAATCCAATCCAGAAAAACGATTGTCCGAAAACAGTGTTGCATCTGATAATAATGCGCCGGCTGAATCATTATTCAATGTAAATTGATCTTCACCCGTATGGCGCATGATTGTTAAGCGCGCTTTTGGTTCAATAACCTGGGTCCATGTATCTGTGGGTCTGAATAATGGCAACGACCATTCCAGATATCCACTGGGTAAAAATCTGTCGCGTACACCAGAAAAGTCGGCCATATCTATCATTTCAGTATGATGAAAATTATAAACATCATAACGCGCAGACAAACTGGCTGTTATTCTGTTTCCGCCCCACAGCGTCCATGGCGACACAATTCGCGCATCGCCAATTAATCGTTGCGACATGGTGCCATCCCCAGATATTCCCAATATATCGCCATCAAATGTTAAATATGTTTCTTTGAACAATGGGGCTGTTTGATATGTTGCCCGGATATTTGGTAAAATATTTCCAGATGGCGTTGAATAATTCCCGGTTGTACTGCGCAGTTCTTGGAATATATGTGCATCGGCAACAACATATCCAGATTGACCGAATAATTCCAGTTTTGCGCCCGAATCCAAATACGGCTGGTCATCATAGAATCCATACTTTTGCAAGAATGTTTTATCAGATGCGCGTTCCAAGAAAATTGTTGCGCGCGCATATTCACCCAATTCAATAATATCATTATTAAATATATACCAGCGATTTTCACCATCGCGGTTATGGGTAAATGCCGCATCTGTTCTGTATTCTGAATGATCCAGATTTAATCGGTGTTCCAGTTGAAATAATGGATTTTCTTGGGTCAGATACGATGTTGTAAATGTCATATCATGCGTGTCTGAAAACGCGATATACAGTGGGATGTTTATCTGGGTTCCCATATTATTTGTTGAACCAAAATCAGGCATTAAAAATCCCGTTTTGTGTCGAATGCCTGGATCTGGCATTTCAAAGAACGGCAACCAAAAAACGGGAATATCGTATGTTCGCAACACCGGGTTATAAAACCGCAACATACGACTGTCCATATCATGAACGATTTTCTGTGTTGTTATTTTCCATGCATCGCCAAATGCATCACAATTATCACATGCCGTAAATGTTGCATTAAATGCAGTTGTTTCTATACCACTGCGCGTTATATTATCCGATTCAATATAAACATGATCGCCCAACCATAATTTTATATCATCCCCCGACAGATTTTCCCCATTTTTGGATAAATAAGAATCAGTCAGTGTCATACGCTGACCTGACGCATTTACAATTTCTGTGTTTCCAGATGTTTTAATTGTTTCTGTTTTTACATCATATTCAATTTTATCCGCGGTTATGGTTTTCGGTGTTTCCATATCAACAGATGCCGCCCCCGCCGCGACTGGTAAAATACAGAACACTAAAAATGCGCTGGTTTTTTTCATTTTTTAAACAAAGCAAATAATATCCCGGTTAAAGCAATAATAATTCCAAATGCTAATAATATAAAATCAGTCAAACTATCAATCATATTTGACAGCGACATAAACGCCGACATTGCGACCGCCATTGCCGCGACCGCCACTGCGGGGGCAAAACTGGCACGCCGCCGCAGTAATGATGTCCGCAGCAATATTACTGTACACAGCGCCGCTAATATCAAATTCATAATTGGACCCAAAAATCTGGTGGACAGTTCTGATAAAACCATTTTATGTTGTTTTTCTGATGGCGCATCCAATACAGATTTAACCAGCATCAATGTCGGCACCCGCCGAACCCGGAATGAAGATTCATTTTCTTTATCCGCAACATTTAAATCCATGTCGAAACTGTCAAATGTCCCGGTCGTCATTGTATCCCCACGGGCTTGCATTGAACCGTTTGTCATAACAATGGACAGCCCCCGCGGTGTTGAAACCAATTTCCCTTTTTCTGCAAATATTGTTATTGGGGCATCTTTATCGCGCATATCAGACAACATAACCTGGGACAAGTCATGCCCCGACACTTTATCAACATATACGACCAGCCCATCTGTCAATTGTGTAAATGCTGATTCTTGTAATTTCATATGTGCCAGACCATAACGCAAATTCCATTGTGTACTGTAAAACTTTGATTGCGTTTCTGGAACAATCCACAAATTCAATACCAGATGCACGACAGTCAGTATTGTTGCCAATATTAACGCAGGTTTTGCAATTTGCCCCGGCGCCAGACCAGATGCTGCCATAACTGTGATTTCATTGTCTGTTATCAATTTATTGTATACAAATATTATCGCAATAAATGTAACAAATGGGATAATGATTGATATGATAAACGGCACCATTAAAACGGTCAATCCCAAGAAACTGGTTAATTCAATGCCATAGTTTAATAATAACTTCATCATTGACATGATTTGCAGCATCCATGCCAATCCGGTCAGTACCAGCAACAGCATTATAAAAATCGCGACCAGTTGACGCGAAAAATACCTGTTCAATATTTTCATATTTCGCAGTATAAAGCCCAAAACATAAACCGTCAAATATATTTAGCAAAAAAGCCGTGTATAAATATAAATTTTTCAGATTTTTCTTGCATTTATCCGATTCGTGGTTATAATAAAAATTGTTCTTAAAAGTTTTTTTAAGGGCGGGGTTGCAAAACCCCGCCTTTTCAGTAAAAGACAGCGTATACTATAAATCGAAGGAGAAATTATAATGTCTTTTGTATCAATGCCCCGTCAAGATTTGCTGCTGGCAATAGATTCATTGGCACAGGAAAAACAAATTGATCGTGAAATTGTTATTGAATCATTAGAGGCAGCAATCGCAAAAATCGCAAAACATAAATATGGCGAAGAATTTAATATCACCGCTGAAATAGATCGTAAAAATGGTTCTATTCATGTCAAGCGTTTGTTCGAGGTAATTGATTCCCCTGCATCCAAGGGCGATGAATATGATGCAAATACAATGCTGACAGTGGACCAGGCAAAAAAATATGCTAAAAATCCCCAGGTCGGTGATATTGTCGAAGATTCATTACCAGAACCGGAATTTGGGCGCATGGCATTTCAAACCGCAAAACAGATGATGACCGCGCGTGTCCGTGATGCTGAAAAAGGGCGCCAATACGAAGAATTCAAAGATAATATCGGCGATATCGTCAGCGGCGTGGTAAAGCGTATTGAATTCGGTAATGTTTTTGTCGATATTAATGGCAAAGCAGAAGGTTATATCAAAGGCACTGAATTAATTCCTGGTGAACGGTTGGCGGTTGGTGATCGTGTACGCGCACTGATTATGGATGTTACGCGTTCCAATTCTGGACCACAGATTTTCTTGACCCGAACACATCCAATGTTTATGGAAAAATTATTTGTCCAAGAAGTTCCAGAAATATATGAAGGTATTATAAAAATTAAATCTGTGGCACGCGCCCCCGGCAGTCATGCGAAAATTGCCGTCGAAACCCAGGATCCATCAATTGATGCAGTTGGCATGACGGTTGGTATCAAGGGAACGCGTATCCAGCCGGTTATTAATGAATGCCACGGCGAAAAAATTGATGTAATTTTATATTCTGACGATCCGGCGGTATTTATCGTTAATGCAATGCAACCCGCAAAAGTTGCAAAAATCATTGTTGATGAAGATACGCGTCGCGCCGCGATTGTTGTTAACGAAGACCAGCAATCATTGGCAATTGGTCGTCGTGGTCAAAATGTGCGCTTGGCATCACAATTAACAGGATGGAATATTGATGTAATGAATGAATCCGAAGAACAGGAACGGCGCGCCAAAGAAGTCAAAGAAAAAACAGAATTATTCATCCGTGGTTTGGATGTTGACGAAATGTTGGCACACTTGTTAATTACCGAAGGTTTCCGCACAATCGAAGAAATCGCATTTGTTGACATCAGTGAACTGGAAAGTATCGAAGGTTTCAATGCAGAACTGGCAACAGAATTGCAAAATCGCGCCCGCAAATATTTGGAACAGCAAGAACAAGAATACAAAGATGCGGGACACAAACTGGGCATGTCGGATGATTTATTAAACTTTGATTTTATCAAACGCCCGATTATAATGCAGTTGGGTAATGCTGGCATAAAATCATTAAATGATTTGGCAGATTTATCAACGGATGAATTAATTGAAATCTTGGGCGAAGATACGATGAGTCCGCGTCTGGCAGGTCGTGTTATTATGAAGGCGCGTGAACTGGCATACGGCATAACCCAGGGTGAAGATTAATATAAATAAAAAATAGTAAAGGTTGAATTTAGGGTTAAAATATGGCGACATTAACACTTGGAAAATCTGTAACAATTGATCAGGTGGCAAGTAAAAAGGGCGATGCGGTGTTCGTTGAACGCCGCCGCCGTGTAATTGCCCCCGGCAGCAAGGAATTACGCGAAGAACCTGTTGCGCCGGTTGCATCACATAACGCCGCAGATGAAAAACTGCGTGCGGTATTGGCTGCTGCCCGTGCGCGCGAAGAAGAACGCAAACGGCGCGCTGCCGAAGAAGAGGCACAGCGTGCTGCACGCGCCGCCGAAATTGCGCGTGAAAATCGCGAATATGAACAGGTCAAAGAACAACTGGCGGCGCGTGAAAACAGTAATGCCGCGGCTGTGTCATCTGAACCTGTACCTGTCGCCACAGAAAAGCCGGCACCCGCGCCAAAGAAAAACTTTTCTAATTCCGCATCCCGCAACCGTCAAATGAACAATGACGATGAAGATGTGCGTCCATCAAAATTCGCCGGTTCCAAAAAAGATTTTAAAAAAGTTGGTAAAATATCATTGCACGATATTGTAATTGGTGGTGATGATGACGATGATGAAATTGAATTGCGCGGCGCAAATCGTCGCCGGTCTGAGGCATCTTTAAAACGATTCCGTGAAAAAGCCCGTGCAATATTTACCGCCCCACAACGGGTTGAACATGTCGTCACATTGGGTGATACAATCACTGTCAAAGATTTGGCGGCTGCCATGGCGGAAAAAGTTGGCAATGTTATAAAAAAATTGATGGAAATGGGTATGATGGCATCCCAGAATCAATCTATTGATGCCGATACCGCTGAATTAATTGCGGGGGAATTTGGTGCCAAGGTAAAACGCGTTGATGTAAAACCATATGCCGATCAATTGGAACGCGAACCAAACCCGGAACATTTGCAGCCGCGTCCACCTGTGGTCACAGTCGTTGGACATGTTGATCATGGAAAAACATCATTGCTGGACGCATTTCGGCATGCAAATGTTGCCGCACGCGAAGCCGGTGGAATAACCCAGCATGTTTCTGCGTACGAAGTTAAAACAAAATCTGGCGCAATGATAACTTTCTTGGATACGCCCGGACACGAAACATTTACCGCCATGCGTGCGCGTGGCGCCCAAATGGCAGATATTGTTGTATTGGTTGTTGCGGCAAATGATTCAATCATGCCCCAAACAATCGAAGCAATTAATCACATCCGCGCGGCACATGTTCCATTCATTGTTGCGATTAACAAAATTGACTTGCCCGAAGCGGACCCGATGCGCGTCAAAACAGATTTATTACAACAGGAAGTCCAGGTCGAAGATATGGGGGGTGATATTCAATGTGTTGAAATATCCGCAACAAAACATATTGGTTTGGAAAAACTGGAAGAAGCAATTTTATTACAGGCTGAAATTATGGACCTGCGCGCAGATCCGGACATGCCCGCCGCCGCATATGTGGTAGAGGCAAAAATGGAACGCGGTTTGGGTGCAACTGCGACGATATTGGTTCGCCAGGGAACATTAAAAATTGGGGATGTATTTGTTGTTGGCGAAACATTTGGACGCGTGCGTGGGTTGATAAATTCTGCGGGCGAACGCGTTAAATCTGTAAAGCCTGGGCAACCAGTGGTTGTATTGGGATTGGATTCTGTGCCGAACGCGGGTGATGAATTACGCGTTATGGAAACCGAAGCCCAGGCGCGCGAAGTTGCCGCATATCGTGTGCAAAAGGCAAAAGACAAGGCAAACGCCGTTAAACGTTCATCACTGGAAGAATTATTTGCGCGCCGCGATGAAAATAAAAAATTGGTATTGCCAATTGTATTGCGTGCCGATGTCCAAGGCAGTGTAGAGGCAATAACAGATATGCTGCGTGGTATAAACACGGACAAGGTTGGTGTTGATGTTTTGTCCGCCGGTGTTGGTCAAATTACCGAAGGTGATATTCGTCTGGCATCTGCATCAGGTGCGGTTATAATCGCGTTTAATGTGCGTGCCGACGCCGCCGTGCGTGATATGGCACGCAGTGCGGGTGTTGATATTCGTTATCACAGTGTTGTATATCGCATTACGGATGAAATCAAAGAAATATTGGCGGGTAAATTGGCACCGGAAAGAAAAGAAAACTTTATCGGATATGCCGATGTTATCGCATTATTCACCGTGGGGCGGGGCATACGCGTTGCCGGATGCCGCGTATCCGAAGGTGTCATAAAGAAAGATGCATTTGTTCGCTTGCTGCGTAATAATGTCGTGATTTATGATGGAAAAATTGGTGAAATGCGCCGTGAAAAGAATGAAGTCAAAGAAGTATCCGGTGCCGGCGTTGAATTCGGTATGTCATTTGATAAATATAATGATTTAAAAGAAGGCGACCGTGTTGAATGCTATGAAGTCCAAGAAATTCGTGCGAAATTATAATCCCACAATTTAATACAGAAAAATCCCGATATGGTTTGACGCATACCGGGATTTTTCCTAGACCATGGATTGATAATTGGCGTATCAATCAAATGGATTATCATCTTTTTTGTATTCTATTACAATAGGCAAGTGTTCCCAATGTAATTCCGTTGCCAACCCACGGCGCAAATAACGCGTGTATGATTCTGGGATATCAGATGCCCCGCCAACATTTATTGTTATTTTCATTGGATGCCGCCCGGTCTGGCGCGCAAATTTTATTTTCATTGGTCGTTTCAGTCGCGACATTGGCGGCTGGCGTGCATCAATTAATTTTTCAATGATACGATTAATTAAACTGGTTGGTGCGTCTGTATTTGATATATCCCATTGTTCATATACCCGGCGAAACATATTGCGTACGCCCATTCCTGTTTCTGCCGATATTGCCAAAATCATTGGTTTTATAATCTGATGAAAAGAATTTGTAAATTGATGTTTTAATTTCAACAATTTTTCATCACGAATTTCCGGTTCGACTAAATCCCATTTGTTTAATGCAACGCATAATATTTTACCTGCGTCATAAACGCGTGATGCAATTCCCAACGCCTGGTTTTCAATATTTCGTGTTGCATCAACAACCAGAATAACAACATCTGATTTTTCAATTGCGTCCAGTGATTTTAATGCCGACAATGTTTCAACATCATCGCGTACGCCCGCCTTGCGCCGCAGACCGGCTGTATCCATTAATATAATATCGCGCCCATAAAAATTTGTTGGTATTTTTACTGTGTCGCGTGTAATACCCGGGGCATCCATAACAATTTGTCGCGTTTGCCCCAGTACACGATTTACCAGTGTCGATTTGCCAACATTTGGTTGCCCCAAGATGGCAATTTTTAATTTTTTTTCATTTGTATTTGTATCGATATTATTTTCTGTGTCGCCTGCGATTTTATCCATAAATTCATATATTGCATCAAATCCAGATTTATGTTCCGCCGAAATCATTATCGGTTCGCCAAAACCCAACTTATAAAATTCATGCGTATCCGCCATCCGACGCCCCGATTCAGATTTATTAACCAATAATAATACTGGCGCCCGCGTTTTGCGCCGTACCAGTCGCGCCCATTCTGTATCTGCGGATGTTAAACCAACGCGTCCATCAACAACAAATAAAACCGCATCAGACGATGAAATTGCATCCAACGCCATATCGGTGGAATTTTTTTCCAATTCCCCGCGCGCACTTTCCAGTCCCGCTGTATCAAAAATCTCCCATGGACGATTTTTTACAACGCCACCAATTGTATCACGGGTGACCCCCGGTCTGTCATGAACCAATGCATCACGCGTTCCCGTCAATGCATTAAACAGTGTTGATTTACCCGTGTTTGGGCGCCCGGCAATAGTTATTTTTAACATTACTTTTTCCATTGATTTTTTTTAATTATAAAGCAAAAATATAAATAATCAAATGGGGGTGTAAAATGATGAAAAAAATCAAAAACGGTCTGAAACATGTAAAAGACATCCTGATTAATCCAAAGCGATATTTTACAAAAATTGTTGCCGATGGAAATATGGAAGAATCCATGTTAAAGGCATTTATATATGGTCTGATTGGCGGATGCTTGGTATTATTATTGCGCTTAATCGGTGGTGCGACAATAACGATTGGTTCGGTATTTACTGCAATAATTATCGTACCTGTATTGGCGGTCGCATTATTATTCGTTATGGGTGGACTGATGATGTTGGTGTCGGAAATTACCGGTGGCGAACGCGATTGGGAAATCGCGGTCAAGGGATTGGCATCAGTATTCTTTGTATACCCGGTTGTGTTGGTTTTAAATGCATTGGCATTTAATTGCACATCAATGTGGATTATCAGTTTACTGGTTGATGCATATATACTGTTCCTGTTTTACAATATTGCGGTATATTGCATGCGTGGCAAGCGTGCAAATGTTATCGTTGTAATTGGAATATTGGCATTGTTCTTGGCAACGGTATATGCCACAGATTATCGTATTGGTTGGTTTATGTTAAAAAATACCAGTGCAACATTGGCATGTTTGTTATAATAATATTGTTTATAAAAAATCCCGCAAACGCGGGATTTTTTTATTTAATTATTTGACCTGTTTCGGCATCTATTTTTTGTTTTCCAACTGTAATGATTTTATTTTCATATTTTGGCGCCGCCTGGGCATCAATTTTCGTGCGCCAATATACCGCGCCATCAGATGTTCGCACCGCATACAGATTCCCATCTGTTGCGACAACAAATGCCGCATTATCAGTTATGATAAATGGTTGCGTCGTGCCAATTTCTAAACACCATTTTTTCGCCCCAGATGTCTTGTTTATGCGACAAAATGCATCGCCCAATCCGCCGGCATAAACCGCGTTTCCACGAACGACAATTGGTGCCACAATATCCAGAATTGATGCACCGCCGGTCATATTACTGGGGCGGAATACATCTGCAATCCACATGATTTTGCGTGATTTTGGTGCAACCTTGACCACTTCGCCTGTGGTCAGCCCGGCATAAACATATCCGCTATCACAGACCGGTTTTGGATTTCCCGCCACAGAATTATTTGTTGGAAATCCGCTGAAAATTTTTCTGTCGCCGTCCCATATAATATTATTTTCATCGCGTGTATATGGGCAATCCGCCACATTCATATCGATTGCGTCTGGCAAATCTGGGATATTGATATTCATTACATCAATTTCTGTGGTGTCGAATATCGGTGTGCGCACACCTGGCAATATTGGGTCATGTTCTGAACATGCGCCCAATATCCCCAGACATATTACCGCGACAGCAAATTTTCGCATATCATAAAATCCTTTGTTTATCGTAATGTCTGTGCAGTTGCAGATATAACATCCGGTGCATCCGCATCATTAATTATCACATCCAGCCATTTATTTGCGGCATCATGGTTTCCATCTGCCAGATATTTTTGTGCGACCATCAGACGACTGGTGTAATAATACGGTGATTTTTTTGTATCCAGCGGTGCCAAATAATCTTCGACTGCCGCCGCGGTCATTTCATCACCACGCAAACCGACAATATGCAGACGCGCCAAATCACGAAAATCGCGTGAATTGCCATTTTGTGCCAGTTTTTCCAGGGCTTCGATATCATTACTTAACATATATGCCTGGAACTGTGCCAAATCAGCAGTTGCGCCACCGGCGTTTTCTGCGACCGCGTTCAGCATATTAACATCCAATTTGTTAATTGCTGTTTCATATGTTTCTGCGGTTGCGATTTTATTTGCCCGGTACGCGCGCACGCCGATTTGAATTGCCGTTGCTATAATCATTATACCCAATGCCACCGCGATAATATATCGGGAATATTTCTTGACGAACGCCATTGTTTTTTCGTTGTTTACTTCTTCCCAAACCTCGCGATACAGGGCGTCTTCGGCGTATTCTTCGCGTGTTTTTTTCTTTTGTGCAGTTTTTTTGTTTCTTTCCAAAATCGATGCCATGGAAAAATCTCCTGTTTTATTATGGTGCCTTGATAAATCTTAATTTATTGCTATACTATAAAAGTTATGAAAAAGCAAATCAAGAACGCTTTACCAACTGTACAAAATAAAAGCCTGGTTTCTGCGCGTGGCGTTAATGACGAAACCAGCCTGACCCAGTACATTCAAAATGTGCAAAAAATCCCAATCCTGTCGGCATCCGAAGAATATGAATACGCAACCAAATGGGTGCGCGATCATGACGCGGCGGCGGCGGAAAAACTGGTGGCCAGTCATCTGCGCATGGTTGTATCGGTTGCATATGATTTTCGTAATTATGGCGTACCGTTTGGTGATTTGATTGCCAGTGGCAATATGGGACTGATGCAGGCATTGCAAAAATTCGACCCAGAAAAAGGTTTCAGATTTTCAACATACGCGATGTTCTGGATACGCGCAGAAATTTATGAAACAATTTTACAAAATTGGTCAATTGTAAAGATTGGCACATCGGCAAATCAGAAACGGGTATTTTTTAACCTGGCGCGTGCGCGGCGTGCGTTGGGTATAATGGATGGCAATTTGTCAGATGACCAAACAAAACAAATTGCCGATTACCTGAATGTACCCGAAAACGATGTGCGGCGCATGTCAACGCGAATGTCTGCGCGTGATGTTTCATTGAATTCGCCCGCGCACAGCGATGACGATGCGCGCGATATTCTGTCCAATATGCCGGACGAAAAAAACAGCATCCAGGATAATATGGAACAAATGGAATTTCGTCGGCGTGGTTATGAATTGTTGCGTCGACATCTGGGCGAATTGCCCGCGCGTGATCGGGAAATATTGGTCGCACGGCGTTTGTCAGATCCGGCATTGACATTAGAGGCATTATCCCAAAAATACGGCATATCGCGTGAACGCGTTCGCCAAATCGAAGAACGCGCATATAAAAAATTGCGCGATGCAATTTTAACCGAAGCCCAAGGATAACAAATAATGATTTTTAAATATTTATCGCATATTATTTCTGCAACTGCATTTATGTGTGTCGCATCTGTTATCCCCAGTATGGCATATGCATTGCATTATGACATTGGACCGGTTGGATTAAAATTAACCGGATACGGTACCGCAGGAATACTGGAACCAGATTTTAAAACACCTGATTTTATTGGTGATTGGCGTGTGCGCGGCGAAATTGATTGGCGCATAACCGATATAAATTCGTTTGGCGCGGTTTATGCAATTGATGCCGCGGCGGTGGACGAAGATAAATATATGCGCGAAGGGTTTGTATACTGGCAAAATCGTCATTATGGTCGCGCAGAATTTGGTTTTACGGATTCTATTGCGCGCAAACTGGGGGTTGGATTACCCGATGTTGGTGGTTTGCGCGTGAATGACAAACCACTGTTTTATAAAAAAATTCATCCAAACGGTCCAGTAATTTCGGATACAACACTGACCACAGGACGCAGTGCGTTACGATTAAATTTGGCAACGATGCCAATTGGTGCGGCACAATATGGATTATCTGTATCGGGAATCACAGACAATTATGACTATGCAATTGATGCGGCCATAAAAATCCGCCGCCCATCGGGCAAGGTTAAAACCGCATATTCATTTGGTGCATCATTTATGTCGCATCCTGATAATTACCGTACAGATGCATATACACCGCGCGTAAATGCTGATTGGCGCGCACAAATATCTGGGGGCATGAATTTACAGTACAACAGTTGGATGTGGGGACTGACCGCACGCGTGATTTATGACGATGACCCAATTGGTCCCGTATCAGATGGTCTGGCGGTTGGCACCGGGGTCAGTTATGATATTTTGAATTACAGCATATCGTTAACATACATTTTTTCTGATACAGGTATTTGGAACCGCGATATCAATGATTATATGGATCATACAGCGATTGCATCATTTCGGTATAAATACAGTGAAAATGTTGATATGTGGGTATCAATCGGTATGACAACAGAAACACCATTTTTATCCGCTGGTCTACGATTGACATTCTAAGTTTTACCGTTGTTATACTGATGAAAATAACTTACCCTGAATTGGATTTTTGCCCACCAGATTATATGTTTTGAAATCAATAATCCATAGGTTTGGTTATTTTGTCACCGGTTCCAATTCCTTGATTTCTTTGCTTTGTGGAATATAAATGCGTGGATTGCCAGAATATCCCAATGCCGCATGATGCGACGGAATCAGAAATTCAGGTAACGGACTGCACGCACCCATCGCCATAAAACCGGCCAGACGCGGGTCGTTGAACGCGAACTGTTTGTCCGCCTCTATCGGTCGATGGTACCATCCCTGGAATATGACCAGTTGTTTTTTGTCATCCAGTTTCATGATATCCATTGGCGTATATAATAATTCTTCGGACTTTTCTTCTTTATCTTTGCCGTCGGGACCCTTGACAGTTTTTATTTTCATTTTATATCCCATCATTTCCGAAAATCTTTTTGCAGTATCTGGATCATTTTGACGCATAACAATTTTGGCTGCGGTCGTAGAAATAATTGTTGCAGCGGCATCCGCACCGTATTTTTCCTGGATCTGGTGAATGTCTTGACCAATGATCAGGTACGATATTTTCTGTCCACGCCCCAGATCTGGTCCCTGGATAACCGCGTCCAGCTTTTGCATTTTTGGCATTTCGTCCAACACGAACAGCACCGGATATGGCCCCAATTTACGCCCATCGCGTTCAATTTCTGGCGGATTTGATAACAAGAAATTCGTCATCAGTTCAATAAATATCCCGGTAATTGGGTTTAATGCCTGGGCGTCAACCATATTGATAGACAGATACACGGTCACAGGCTTTACCTTGCCATCGCGGGGATCCAGCATTCCGCGCAAATCGGCGAAATGAAAGTCCGAATGACTGGTACGATTTCGAACGGCGGCGTTGCGGAATATGGATAACCCTTCCATAACTGTGGATAAAATAGAACCGCGTTCTTTATCTGGCGTATTTGCCAATTGTGTTAATTCCAATACTGCGCGATGTGCGTATGCATATTGTCGTGCCTCTTCAACGGCATTCATAAACAGTTCGTTTAATGGATCCGCCAACGCAACCATTTGGTCGCCGGCGCGTCGCCGTTCTTCCATTTGTTGGGCAACAGCCAGTTGGCTGCTGTTCAACCAATCTAATATCATAGAGAAAGACGCTTCGCGACCAATCCATGCATCTGGGATGTGTTTCCATGTTCCAATATGGACATAATTCATTGCATTTAATTCACCGCGTTGCAGCAACGCCAGCGCCGCATATGCATTTTGATTACTCATCATAGACATATAATAATCACCCAATACTGCGGCATCTTCGGCATCAAATGCCCCCGATGTTATACGGGCATAGAAATAATCATCTGCCTTGGCGCGTTCTATTTTTGATACCATAAATTGTACCAGACCTGATAATGCTGCACGCCCAGATATTGTCCAGTGCGGATCCGCAGATGATGCCTCTTTATCAGAAATTAATACCTTGCACATAGAATCAATGTACAAATCGCGTTGTTCCTGGTTGAATGGTACATGTTCCGGCGACAGTGGATTCCACGATGGATAATATATACCGCGTTCCGGGTCATCCTGACCCGCCCAGTTCATAATGAACACCGGACCAATGGTTGACCGATATGCCGATGAAGTTTGGTACAATTCCGGCTTTGGGTCATTAATAATCATCGATACATTATTGCATTCAAAAATTGTTGGCAATACCACGCCTTGTGTTTTACCGGTCCCCGGGGGCGCAACGCACAGCGCCGACAAACATTCATTCATCATCAATGGCTTTTTCTTGAAATACCCCAACACCATCATGAATCCCTTGAACAGTCCCATTTTTTCAATATCTTCTTTTGTGGCTTTATTAGAAGATTTATCATCAAATTTATCGTTCCCATATGGATTAAATTCTTTGACCAGGGTGCTATCCGCCATAAAGAAATATGCAATAATTGGCAACAGCGGCGTCATACACGCAAAATCGGTACGCAATAATGTTCGCGTAAACCATGCGGGAATTTCTGCAATAACTGACATCCCACCACTGGTTAACATGTTTTGAAAATACAGCGCTGTCCAATGCGCGGCAGCTGGCGACCATCCGTATCGCCAAATATGTTCAATCCAGAACGACAGCGCAAACGCCACCGCACATACCAGCCATATCCCCACCGCCCATCGCAGTGACCAAAACAGCGATGCCATTGGTGTTCGCAGGCTTTCTTTATATGCGCTGGACTTGAATATATTCAGTCCTTTGGACTTTCCGCCGGCGGATAAAATCTTGAACTTTTCAACCATTGTGTTATATTATATCAGAAAATTAATCAATGATGAAACGGGAAATAAAAAAACATATGAAAAATATCCCGCGTATCTTTGTTGGTGATAATATAAAAACTGGTGCCATTATTCCGGTCGGTGCGAATATATCACACTATTTAACGCGTGTCATGCGCCGCCGCGATTGTATTGCGTTTGGTGGGGGCAATGAATATGCGGCACAATTATCAGATGATGGAAAATCAATTATGGTCGGCGCGCAAACGGCGCACACAGACCCATCGAATAATATAACATTAATGTTTGCGCCGATTAAACGAACAGACGATTTAATGAATATGGCGACCCAAATGGGCATTGCGGCATTTTTACCGGTAATCACCGAACGAACGAATGCTGAACATATAAATTGGTCGCGCATGGAAAAAATTGTGATAGAGGCATCAGAACAATCAAATCGCAACAGTGTACCAAAAATATTGCCACCACAGAAATTTACAGAATTGGATTTAAAAAATATTGTATTCGCCGATGAACGCGCGGCATATGGTGCTGCACTGCCGCATTCGGCGCGCGGGGCAAACAGAATTTTGGTGGGACCCGCCGGGGGCTTTTCCGACACGGAATTTGCGGCATTGGACGCGGCGGGTGCAATTGGAATCAGTTTGGGAAAAACAATACTGCGTGCGGAATTGGCGGCGGCAATCGCAATCAATCGGATAACAGAATGAAAACACGCATTGCAAAATTTATCGCAGATTCTGGCGTCGCATCGCGGCGCGCTGCCGAAGACATGATTGCGCGCGGCATGGTTTCCGTAAATGGTAAAACAATAGACAGCCCCGTGTGCTTTGTTGATGCATCAGATATTGTTGAAATAAATGGCAAACCAGTTGTGGCGCGTATTGATACAAAATTATATGCATTTAATAAACCGATAAATACAATGACAACCGCCCATGATCCGGCGGGACGCAAAACGATTTATGATTGTTTACCGGCTGAATACAGAAATTTAAAATATGTTGGTCGTCTGGATTATCGCACAACTGGGTTGTTATTATTGACCAACGATGGTGAATTTGCGCGTAAATTAACATTACCATCATCGCATATACCACGGGTGTATATTGCAACAGTAAATAAAATAGATACAACCGCACTGGACCGCGCGCGCCGTGGCATTACTGTTGATGGAATATCGTATCGCCCAATGCAGATTGATATAATATCGCAAAACGAATTGCGCGTGTGTGTAGACGAAGGCAAAAAGAATGAGGTTCGAATTGTCCTGCGTGCATGCGGGTGTCCGGTACGAAAATTGCATCGCATATCGTTTGGTGCGGTAAAGCTAGGAAATCTGTCTGTGGGACAAATTCGCGAATTAAATCAGAAAACAATTGACGCGTTGTTAAAAACTCTCTAAAATCCAAATATTAAGGAAGGGAGTTTTTGCATGAAAAAAAATATCGCCAAGAAAAATTCATCATCCAAAAAAAATACACGCATGGCGGCAAAACCTGTTGCGTTAACATCGGACAAGAAACAATCTGCGGTCAGTCCATGGTCCGTATCAATATATGTTTATTGGTTTATAATATTATTCTTTATTGCGGCAACATTTTATATACTGGGGCGCAGTCATGGAATTTCAAACAATGCATCCGGGGTTAATAATGTTGAAATCACCGAAGAAGCATTATTACAGGCATCTGATTATTATGAAGATGGCAAAACAAAATTATTATCTGGCGATGTGAATGGTGCGATTGCTGATTTAACAACCGCGATTGATTCTGGGGATGCCGATGTAAATGCATATATCCTGCGTGGCGAAGCGTATATGCAAATGGCAAATTATCGTGATGCATTATCTGATTTTAATACAGCAATTGAAATGGATTCAATGAATGCGGTTGCATATTATGATCGTGCATTATTGAATATGCGTCTGGAAGATTATAATACCGCATTAAATGATATAAATAATGCATTGGCGGCACAAACCGCAAAGCCCAGTGCGGTTTTGCAAATGCGTGATTTATATGCAAAGCGTGGGCGCCTGAACCTGTGGTTAAAGAATTGGGATGGGGCAATTGCCGATTACACCAATTCACTGGCGCGCCCAGATGGTGTTGTTGATCCATCTGTTTATGCCGAACGCGCCGAAGCATATACTGCAATCGGCAATTATGCAGATGCGATAAATGATTATGCCACGGCAATTCGCATTATATCTGAACAAATCCAGGGTGCAACAACCGCTGCACAACGCGAAAGCCAATCCAGTGCCGCAATGGCATATTTTGAAAAATCAGCGGCATTAAATATCGCTTTGGGCAATGTTGATGCGGCACGCGGCGATTTAAATTCTGCATATACAATCGCGGCGGCATTACTGGATAATGACAGCATGGACAGAATCCAGGGTGTTTTAAGTAATTTACAGGGTCAGTAAATTATACATTAATAAAAAATCCCGCATTTGCGGGATTTTTTTATATTTGTTTTTCCATCGGATTATGTGAATCCATAATTGCGGTAAATGTGGCTTCGGATACTTTTTTCCCGCTGACCATTGCAATTCCATGGAATTTATACAGGCGCATTTTTGACATAATTAATTCAACATGCAATTCCAAAACATCACCTGGTTTTACCATGTGTGAAAACTTTATTTTTTCCATGGTTGTGAAATATCCTAATGTTTTTCCATCGCTGACGCCCAAACGCGCCAGCGCGATAAAACATGCGGTTTGTGCCAATGCTTCGATTGTTAATACACCCGGCATAATTGGATTGCCCGGAAAGTGTCCTGCACACCAAAATTCGTCATCGCGAACATATTTTATCCCAACACCACTGGTTTCATTATATTCGCGTATTTCATCGACCAATCGCATTGCGCCACGATGTGGAATAACTTTTTCAATACCTTTTGCGTCTATCATATATAATGCTCCTGTAATTTAGTTTTTTGTATTTTTTCGCAACCATGCATAGTGGCGCATAAATTCTGTGCCTGGACCCGCCGGATATCCCATATAACGCGCCCCATCTGGAATATTTCTGAATACACCACTGTGTGCGCCAACTTCTGCATCATTGCCAATATGGACGCCGTTTGCGATACCAACCTGACCCGCCAACAGCACGCGGTCGCCAACGACAACGCCGCCCGCCAGTCCAACACCAGATGCCAAAAAGCATTCAGCCCCCACAACAACACCATGTGCAATTTGACACAGATTATCAATTTTTGTCCCGTCGCCAATTTTTGTATCTGTCATTGCGCCACGATCAATACATGTGTTTGCGCCCACAGATACGCGGTCGCCAATCACAACACGCCCGACATGTGGGATAAATATGTTGTGTCCGTTTTGGCGGGTATAACCAAAACCATCCTTGCCAATAACGGCGCCAGCATTTATCACACAGTCCGCGCCAATTGTTGCATTTTCGATATGTGCGCCTGTTTGAACAATTGTGCCGCGCCCAATTGTGACATTTTTACCAATATATGCATTTGGATAAATTTTTACATCTGGTTCGATAACGGCGCCGCGTTCAATTGTTGCAAATTGCCCGATATATACACTGGCGCGATTTCGGAAAAATACGCCGCGTTCAATCATTGCATGACGACTGATTCCGCGCCGTGGTGGTTCGCGGTAAATTTCACCCAATATTTTTACAATATTACCACGCGGACTGTCTGTTATTAATAATGTTGCGCCATTGGGGGCGTCCGCCACATGTTCTGGTTGTACCAGAATAACACTGGCACGTGTATTTTTTAATACATCAATTGGCAATATTTTAAATGCCGCACTGTTTTGTTCGGTTGAATAAAAAGCCAATTGCCCAGGTTTCGCATCTGCAATCGGCGCAACGCCGCGTACAGTTGTTTCCGGATTTCCACGCAGTTCCAGACCAAATTTTTCCGCCAGTTGCCCCGCCGTTGTTTGAACTCCGGCTGGTGCCATCAAAGATTTTATTTTGCTTAACATGTCCGGATTATACCCGATTTTTTTCAAATTAAAAGCAGAATTTAGATATAAAAACAGTCGCCAAAATGGCGACTGATTTATTTACTTTTGATTTATTTTAGAAACCCTGGGGTGTATCCATTTTTATATTAGATACTTTTTTATTTAACGCAGAAATAACTTCTTCGGTTATATCCAGGTTTTCTGCATTGCTGCCGATGCGGGCAAAACGACCATCGATTACCAATGACAGATTTTTCTTTGCAATGATACCTTCGATAACAGGGTCCAAATGTTCTTTTTGGATTTTGTTCAGTGCATTTTGGAATGAAATTTCGATGCTTTGCGCGCGTTCTGTCAAATCGCGTTGCAGTTCATTTACACGATTTTGATAATCAACGATACGGCGTTGCAACGCATCACGCGATAAAACATCTTGTGATTTTTCAATTTCTGCCTTTTCTGATTCCAGTTCTTTTTGTCTGGATTCCAGTTCATCGCGCAGTTCATTTTCATATTTTTGACGCTGTGCGGTCAGGTCTTTTAAAACATCTGCCTGGGTCTGGATTGCATCCATCCGAATTACTGCCATGCGTAATTCTGCGCCTGTTGCGGCATCTGTGCTGACTGTTTCGATTGCTTCTTCAACACTTGCCCCCCCCGAATTACCGCGCACTGCACTGATTACCCATATACCCAACGCCGCCACAACAACGACAATTGCCGCGATAATGCCGGTTTTTACATATTTTTTTACAGCCCCATTGGCTGGTGTTTTATTTGCCATAATTTCCATCCTTTTTTGTATGTTCTGTGGTCAGTATAGCAACAAAAATTTTAAATTGAAAGCGAAACTTGTTCTTAAATTTTATCGTGCTGGAACGATTCTGATTTCAACGCGCCGGTTGGTCAGCCGACCAATGTCATCCTGGGCGGCAATGGGGCGCGCCGCGCCACGACCGACAATAAACATACGCGCCGTGTTTATATCATGCTGGGATAAAAATACACCAACCCGCTGTGCCATATCCAGGGACAGTGCATTTGCCTGGCGTGATGCCATTGCGTCCGTATATCCGGCGATTTCAAAGAATGTTGCATCATATTTTTTCAAAATTTTTGCAATGGTTTTCAGTGTATCTGCGCCATCAGGCGAAATATCCGCAACATCCAGTTCCATAATCGCATCGCGTACCAGAATTACAACAACATCGGTACCGGCGCGTTGTACAGAAATTCCTGGCTTGCGTAATGCGTCATATAATTCATATTCCAGCCGGGACATATAATTTATACTGATTGCATTGTCATTTGCGATCTTGTCGCCATAATCCAGTGTTGCTGGTGCGTCAGTATCTGTAACCAATTTTCCCCCCGCGCCCAAGTATACAGGACGCTTTGCAACGCGCGACATTTCTGTCATGTCGGTAAAACTGGCACCGCGCAGATAATTTGACCATGTATTACGGGCAGGACTGTGATACTGCATGCATCCTGCTAGAAAAATAAAAGACAGTAAAAAAATATTACCCCGTATCTGCATTAATTTAATTATTTTACAATGAACGAAATCTGATTAGTATCTGTTGAAAAACAGTTTGCCGAAATATCTGTTTCAAATCCGTTAACAGTAATCGATGTCGCCCATTTTGGCATTGTTGTTGTAAAGTATTCACATTCACCCTGGCTTAATTGTGTTAAATTAATTGAAAACCCCGCGCCATCGTCAATTGATGTTATCGACCAATCATTACCGCCAATTGGCGCATTTGTATTATCCAGCGCGCCCGCGGATACCAAGTATTCAACAGAAACACCGTTATAATCGCCGCGCATACCCATTAATAAATTTGTGTCTTTTGCAATTTGTTCCAGTTCAACGGATGCAATCTTTCGCACTTGGTTATTACGAATAACATTATACATCGCAATCGCCGCCCCACCCATTAATCCGGCAATTGCCAACACACCGATAATTTCGATTAATGATGCACCAGATTCTTGTTTCATGTATTTTTCCTTTTTATTTATTTTACACCCACAATTTCTGCATTTTCAAATAAACTCATTGCACTGGCGACCATTGGATCTGCTTCTAATTCTTCTTGCTTTTGTTCGGTTATTGTATGTGCATGTGGTGATTCTGTTATGCGTTCCAGTGTCCACACGCGACCCGTTTTATCATCCAGCCATGCTGATAATTTAGATGCAAAATCCGCATCGCCACGGCGATCGAAATATTTAATATGACCATCTGACATTTCTGAAATTTCTATATTACTGGTGTAATAAGAATACAGTAAAATTTCTTTGGTTTCTTGCAGTGCATTTGCCAGTTCTGATGCGTTTGTAATCACGCGTTTAGCATTTTTTTGTACATCTGTCATTGCACTTGCCATTGGTGCAGCACGCGGTACCGATGTATTTTGCTGTTTTAATATTTCTGACACAGGTGGCATATTTGCAATATGCATCATACGCACAATCAACATATCAAAACATTGTTTTTGATTGCCTGCTGCTTGCATTTCTGGGACAGATGCAACCATAACCTGCCATATGCGGGACAATGTATTCAGTGAAATTCGTGCATTTATTTTTCTGATTTGTTCGCGTTGATCGGCGGTATATGGCGAATTTGTAATATCACCCGCATGTAATGCCGGATGCATACGCGTTGCCCAATGTGTCCATTCCATCATATCTGTTAACAGCATTGATAAATCTGCGCCATTATTATAGATTTCATCTGCTTTTTCCAATGCCGCCGCCGTATCACCCGACAACAAAGTTTCCATAAAATTAACAACAATTCCGCGGTCTGCACGCTTTAACATATCTAATACAGATTGTTCATCAACATGCCCGGCAGTTTGCGCAATTGCCTGGTCCAACAGGGACAGCCCATCGCGCACAGAACCATCAGCAGCGCGTGCCAACAGTTCATTTGCGCCATCTGTTAATTCAATTTTTTCTTGATCTGCAATCCATGCAAAATGCTGTTTCAGTGTTTCAACCGGCACGCGAACCAAATCAAAACGCTGGCATCGCGACAAAATTGTAACAGGTACTTTTCGTATTTCTGTTGTTGCCAATATAAAGATAACATGTGCCGGTGGTTCTTCCAGTGTTTTCAGCAATGCATTAAATGCACTGATTGATAACATATGAACTTCGTCAATAATATATACCTTGTACCGACCATTTGTTGGGCGATATTGTGCCGCATCCAATATATCACGCATGTTGTCCACGCCCGTATGTGATGCCGCGTCAATTTCCAGAACATCAATATGCTGTCCGGCGGCAATTGCACGACAGTTTTCACACACCCCGCATGGATTTGCGGTTGGACCGTCAGACGCCAGGCAATTTAACGCCTTGGCTAAAATACGCGCAGTACTGGTTTTCCCAGTCCCACGAATCCCGGTAAAAATATATGCGTGCGCGATGCGACCTGTATTAATTGCCGTGGTCAGTGTTTTTACTAAAACATCTTGCCCAATCAATGATTTAAAATCTTGACTGCGATATTTGCGTGCTAAAACAGTATAATTACTATCCATGCTGAAACTTCCTTTGGGCAAAGGATAGCAAAACACAGTCAAATTTCAACCATTAAAGTAGGGCTAAAAATTGATTTTATTTCATATCTGTAATAAAGTCTGGCAGTGCAGATTCATCGTCATCAGATGTCGCATCAATATCTGTTGCGTCTGTTGCATCCGACACATCACTGGGAACTGCTTTGTCCCCTGGGGCGCGGGTTGAATCAATTTTTCCCTGTTCTGCATTAACGATGCGACCATAATGTTCCGCCGCCTGCATCAGACGTTCGCGTTCGATTTCATCTGTTGTTTGACGCGCTTGATCCATATATTGTTTTCTTTTTTGGCGCCACTTGTGGCATCGTTGAATCATCAGCCCGACAGACGATTGATTTTTTTTATTTGGCATAACTTAATTCTTTATTGTCAGGAAATTTATCCATACAGGTGTTTTTATATTCCACCCTGTGTTTAACAAATGAAATAATAAATCAACTTAAAACTGATTGCAATATTTTTTTTCAATTGCTAACATTTTATATGTAGGAGGGACGCCTGTTCATGCAGCGACAAAGTGGAAATTTTTTATTACAGGCGTTATTGGCGCTGACGCTGATATTTTCGTTTATTCCATTTTTTGCTGGTCGCCTGGCGGCGCGCGATATGGATTCACAAATGTATGCAACCACACAAAAGGTCGATGTTGCACAGACTGCGGCACGAATTTTTATTCGCAACCGCGCAAATGATTTGCCATATAATACAACGGTTGTGTCTGGGGATGCATTTTCCGATTTGCTGGAACCATATGGTTTGCCATTGGGGTTTATACCGCGTACCGCATTGGGTCAGGATATATCATTGGTTATAAATAAAACAGCGATGGCGGTAAATGCATATTTACAGTTGTCTGGTGGCGATTTGTCCGATGTGCAAACGGCGGAACTGGCGCGCCGAATTGGTTTTTATGCGTCGATATCTGGTGATGATATATTGGTGGGTTTGGCATTGGATGCGGCGTATTCTGATGTTGTTCGTCGCAATGAAACAGATCTGGATAACAGTGCATTTTTAACAGATTTAGATATGGGGGGATTTATATTTGACAATGGTGGTGGTGTGTTTGCGCGTCGCGGTGAATTTGATACCGGTGAATTTAATACGCTTTCTGTTTTTGGAACAGAAGATGGACGCAATGTCCGTAATACAATTGATGTTTTGATGACAAATCGTGCGATATTTCAAAGTCCATTGGGTGAATCGGCATTGTCATTAACGCGTGGTTCGTTATATGTTGGGTCTGTAAACGCAAAAACAGTATCGCAGTTTGGTGATACAGGTAATTTTACATCAAATGTTGCGTCTGTATATGATTTTGCAATGACGGCGGGACGAACCAGTTTTTCGGGACCCCTGGAATGGAATGTTAATGGAAATATATTCAGTGAAAATATTAATTTCAGTATGGAACGTTTAGAAATCAGTTCTTATATTGACGCAACCCGCGGTCAAGATGTTTATATTGACCCAGATGATTTGGAATACAGTTCACGCAGTGGCATCGAAACAGGTTCAATTATTGCATCAAATATAACCATGCGCGATCAAACATCTGACGCATTAAATAATGGCGAAACAGGTGCAATTATTCTGGATATACGATTGGCGGGTACATCAATGTTGCCAGATTTATTACTGGATACAATCGATAATGGTGTATTTAAAATAATATCGAAGCCCAGTGCAAATGACAGCAAAACAGATGATTGTCGGGCGATAATTGCAGACCTGGGTGGCAGATATAATCAAAAATCATTATCACAATATATTATATGCCAATATGTTTTCTGGCATCGATTGGAACAAAGAATTAATATAAAACAATGTTTGTTGGATGGGCGCAGTGATTGCATGTAAAACAAATATTTTTAATGATAATTCACGCGGTGCCAGTATGACCGAAGTTTTACTGGCGATGGCGATTGTTGCAATGGCAACACCGTTTTTATACAGTCAAATTTCTGATACAAACAATACACTGCGCGATATTTCGGCGGCAAATGAAATTATTTCATTGCGTGATACGGTTTTAAACTTTGTGCGATTAAACCAGGCAGATTGGCCTGATACCGCGCAAATTAAACTGGCAGATGCGGAACTGGACGAAATATCAGATATCCCAACTGCTGGATTTATTGACAAGTATGTTGTAAACGGGGCAACAATCACAGATGTATATTTGGCGTTTGATATCGATGAAACAAATCTGCGTACGACCCAGATTGCGCGACATATTGGTGGTGATGCCGCGGTTGTTGGTGATGATGGCATTGCATATGGCGGGGCGTGGGCGGTTGCGGCGCCTGATTTTCATCCTGGGGATTTGATATACAGAATTTCCCGTAGTCTAGAAGGCGAAGATAAATCAAAATATTTGCATCGTACAGAAACAGGTGAAGAGAATTTGAATACAATGATGCGTGATTTAAATATGAATAATAATCGCGTATATGATGTTGGTGGCGTATTTGGTAAATCTGCGGAAATAAAAAATGTTAATACGCAATTTATATCGGCGCCAAATATATCTGCGGATACAATATATTTTTCAAATGGTGCGAATTTGGATGGTGAAAATGCGGTATTTGATTCTATGCGTGTGACTGGTGATATATCTGGATTTCGTAATATTTATGCTGATACAATGAATGGTCGCACATATACAACAAATGGTCGAATAATAACAGATCGTGCAACGGTTGTAAATTCTGTAAATGTCGCAAATGATTTGGTATTAAAATCAGATGCAACGCGTACAATCAGTGCATTTACCGGTGTATCTGCACATTCTGTTATAACATCGTTTTTATCCGCAGAAAATATAATTTTTTATGATAATTTTGGTTTAACAATATCTGGCGAATTATTAATGTCGACAACATCGCCCGTAAAGATTGGCAGTTGGACATTCCCATCATTAACACCGCCACGGTTTACAGAATTACACTTGTCGCGTGCGACTGTACCATCGGCACCATCGGCAAATGAATTCAGTACAATAATGTCAGATGATTGGCAAACAGCACAACCAGCACAACCAATTGGGGTTTTGCAATGACACGCGTTCACAGAATTTTTTCCACACAACACAATGAACAACATGGCAGCATGTTGGTTGAATTATTAATGACTGTTGCATTGGTTGCGATAATCATGCCGTTTATTTTCCGGTATCAGCAAAGTGCCATTACGCGTGCAGAAAATATTGCAATCGCGGATAACATGACAGAAATTCAAAGTGCGCTGGAACGCTATATATTGGATAATCGGGAACAGTTATTAAATACGGTTGGTCGAAATATTGTTCGTGTTAACATGGCGGATTTGGTTGAATATGGCGCATCTGTTGATTTAGCAGACAGTGATGAATATCAATTGCGCATTTTAAAATCAAATGATTTAAATGGTCGTGCCACATTACAGGGCATTGTTGTATTTTCATCTGATGAAATCAGTCCAATGCGTACGCGTGAAATTGTTGCATTAGGGGGCGATTCCATGGGCTTTATCGAAGGTAATCGTGCATACGGCACATTTGGTGCATGGCGTGCGAATACCCTGGATATGGGCATTGATACCACAGGCGGAATTGTTGAATTAACAGATGTAAATCGTGATAATGCACTGTATTTGTGGCGTGTTCCATCAGACAATGCGTCTGACGCAATGATGCTGTCCAGATTAAATTTGGGTGGACACGATATAACAAATACATCTTTCTTTAACGCATATTCTGCACAGTTTGATGAAACATTAACATTGGGTGTTGGTGTGGCATCTAATTTAATATTTCAAAACCGAACGACATTGGATAATATTTTCCAGGCAACAAATGCAACTGTTTCCGGCATATTGTCGTCAGATTCCCGCACGATGGAGGTTGCCGGAAATTTCACATTGGCAGATACCGGAAAATTTACCAGTTTTACCACCGGTGATTTGTATGCATCAAATATGACACTGGGGGGATTGTCTGTGTCGTCTGATTTAGATGGTCCGGCAATATTAACAGTTAACAAGTCTATTGACATGACCGGTGGAAACATTGACGCAATGTATGTAACCGTTGGTTTTGCTGGGTCTATTACACCGCGTCTGGTTGTTTATGACAGAATCGAAGATTCAACAAATTCTAATTATTTTTGGGATTTAGATTATGGAATCGCAAATATGGCAGATGTTTCATTACAGGAACTTAATCGTATGGCAACAGACATTGCATATATTGAACCGGCGGGTGATACAGAAACTGGTCGAATATTTAATATGGTATCTGCGAATAAAAACGCAACTGCGTCTGATTACATGAATGCGATAACAGAAATGCAAGATGCTGTTCGTAAAAAATATCAACGGTTGAATTTGGAATAAAATGTGCTATGAATCATCGTATGAAAACAACATGTGATTTTTGTAAAACAGAATATACAATTGACGGGGTGCCAAACGCGCCGGTAAAGTGTGCGGTATGTGGCAATACATGGGTTGTACCACGCGCCCCGCGTACACGACCATGGTTGGTGTTTATTGCGGCATTATGTGCATTATTGGCGGCAATTGTTTTTGCAGTTGCGGTAATCGCGCAAAATAAAATAACAGAAATTCGTGAAAATCCATTGATTGCCGAAATTGGTGAAATTACAACAATGACAGATGAAAATGGAATTATGCACTTTGTTGTAAATGGTCGTATTGTAAATCGTTCTGACCAGATTTATGGTGTGCCTGGATTGATTGTCGAATCATATGAACATGACGGCGATGTTGTTGATCGTCAACATTTTATGCCGCCTGCAACATTGCTGGATGCGGGTGCGTCGGTTGACTTTACACATGTGCTGTCTGTACCTGTGGCGGGTGTTGAAAAAATATCAGTAAAACTGGAAAACGGTGGGAAATAAAAATGAAGAATTTATTAATCGCATTTTTTGCAATATTTATAACATTGCCTGTATTTTGTGCAGATGCCCCATCTGGTGATGATACCCCAATGCCCCAGCCTCGGGTCAGTCTTTTTTCAACCAGCACAGATTGGGAAGGTTTAACCGGTCTGCGTTATTCTGAATATCGTGGGGAATTTATTCCATCGTCTAATATTGTTGGTCGTGGATTGGTGTTGTATTACTTGGATGGATTCCCATGCTATGGTCTGGGCGAAGGGGTACGCATTTGGATTGGTCCAAATAATAAACACGATGGTGAATTGCGGATTGCGTGCCTGTATGCACCAACAGAGATTAAGTTTACATGGCGTAATGCCGCCCGTGATGCAGACCAGGCACAAAGTACGGGTATCTTGACATGCCCGGTTGACGGTGATGGTCGCGATTTAACAATTGAATTATCCAAATGTGAAAAGGGACCCAATTGGGACGAATATAAATAATGACCACGAAATACGAATTTATTGTACCTGATACAAATGTTGGCATGCGTTTGGACCGGTTTTTATCTGAACAAATGCCAGATTTTTCACGCAGTGAAATTCAACGCGCCGTGGTTTTGGTAAATGGGGCAACTGCAAAATTTTCGTATCGCACGCGTGCGGGCGATAAAATATTGGTTGATATGCCGACCAAGAAAACAGATATTGCGTCCGAAAATATATCGTCTGATTTTGAACTGGATATTTTATACGAAGACGATGATATCATTGTTATAAACAAACCGCGTGGTGTTGTTATGTACCCATCGGCGGGGAACAAGACCGGTACATTGGTTCAAAACATCCTGGGACATACACATTTATCTGCGCTGGGTGGGGATGTGCGCCCGGGTGTTGTTCATCGTTTGGACAAAGATACCAGTGGCGCAATGGTGTTCGCAAAATCAGACGCGGCATTTCGTGGATTGGTAAAAATATTTTCGGCGCATGATTTAACGCGTAAATATATTGCGTTTGTATGGGGCGTGCCAAATTGGGATGGGGCGGACATTACTGGGAACATCGCGCGATCATCGCGCAATCGCCAGAAAATGACAATGGTAAAAACAGGGGGCAAGCCGGCACACACAATCGTGAATGTCGCAGACGCATGGATCCGCGCAGGTGTGTCGATGTTTCGGTGTACATTAATGACGGGACGCACACATCAAATTCGTGTACATTTATCGGCACATGGATTTCCGGTATTGTGCGATCCAATATACGGGCGCGGCATGGCGCGCCTGGGCAGTGTGAAAAATCCAGAATTACTGGATTTTATAAAAACACATGATGGTCAAATGCTGCATGCGGAAATTCTGGATTTTACGCACCCGGTCAGTGGTGAAAAAATGCATTTTCGTGCGCCGATGCCGTCTGACATGTTGGAACTGCGCGCCATATTGGATGAAATTGGATAAAAAATCGGGCAAGTTCAGCCCGATTTTTTTTGTAAAATAATCAGTATATTTAGCATATTTTTCTTTATCAAATGATGAAATTATGTTATACTTAAAGCAATAAATATGGAGTGAGTCTAATGAATTTTCTGAAAAAAACAGTTGGATTTATGGCGGTTTTCTGCGCAATACCGGCGGCGATTGCATTAACAGCGCGCCCCAGTGTTGTTGGCACGGCGTCATCGCGTTTGCCGACAATGACGGCATACATAAATGCGGTATCGGGTGCGACATCATCGTCATCAACATCAAATTTATTAGACAATGTTGAATGTATCGACGCATACACATCATGCTTAAAGGGCGCAGATGTTTGTGGCGCAAATTTCGAAGAATGCACGAACAAGGTTTTATTCCACGCAAAAATGCCAATGTGTTTAAGTACTTTGGCACAATGCACGGCGTCTGGTGTTAATGCATTGTTTGGTACATCATCAACAACCGCATTGTCAAATGTTGCATCCAGAAACCAGCATGATGAGGTTACAGACTATACATACCCAACAGACGGCAGTGTTCTGGGGCAAATGATAACAGGCGCGGCAATTGCGAATATGTATGACACCAGTGATTGTATACGCCGTTATACATCGTGTCTGCAACGCGATAATGTTTGCGGTGCAGAATTTGAATTATGTACAACGAATACAGAATTCAGAAAACAAATGGTTTTGTGTGGTTCCACATTGGCGCGTTGCCAGTCTGATGGAAAAATTGAACTGTTTGGATCAACATCAACCACGGCGAATCCGGCATCTGACAGTCGTGTTGGTATTTTAATTGCCGAAGGGGCGGCATTGGCGGCGGTGAACGCTGTATCCACATGTTACAAGGTTGTTGACCAATGCATTTTAAACGCATGTGCGGCAAACCCATATAAATGTATTGCTGATTCATCGGAACAGGCGGTTGCATTGGTCGATGCAATAAACGCCGGCGTATTGGCAGATACAACAACAAGTGTATTAATGTCTGTTTCCGAAACGGTCAGCAATTCATCTGTTCGTTCATATATCAGAAATTCGTGCCTGGATACAATTGGCGGCAATAAATATTGCTATGCGACATTCTTGGGTAATGGCATGATGCCATCTTCATCACAGTTAAGTGATGCCGACAACCAAGAAGATGTCTTTGCCGAAGCGTATTCATCGCGCATGAATGATTCAATGCGTGCCAGATTAAATGATTTAATCGAAGATTTTGACACCGATGCCAAAGAAAAATGTTCTGAAACATTGTCATCATGCGTAATGCGTGTTTGTGGTGGCGGCAACGGTGCGGCGTGTTATTCATTAGTATACGGCAGTAATGATAAATCCATTAACAACGATGCGGTTTATGATGAAATTAAAACAGGTTGTTCGGCAATTGTTAATACCGATCCATATTGCCAATATGCGGCACAAAACCCAACCAGTACTGGTACATACACATATACATATAACCAGGCGGATGCATTTACCACATTATTCCCAGAATATGATGATAATGGTACTGATCCAATTGGTGTAATCGCATCATTGAATGCGTCATTGGCAACCAGTTACAGCGATGCCGCAATTGCACAAATGCGCACACAATGTGAAAATGTCGCGAAAAGTTGCGTGAAATCCATGTGCGGTGATGAATATGTAAATTGCTATCGTAATCGTACCGATATTTATTCATCGCTGACCAATACAGGTACATCGTCATTTGATAAAAGTATGAACAAAGTCGGTGGTGTTCTGGATTATACAATTGTCCTGGGGTTATGCCTGGATACGGTCAAGGGTGCATCTGTATGCCAAGAACACCTGGCGATTGAAACAGCCAAGATGAAATTGAATAACAGTCAAACATCTGCATGGGGCGACAGCAGCATTACCAGCGTGCGTTCTGGCTGGTTGGATGCCGGTCGTGCGACCGAGTTATCTGGCGTCGAAGGTGATGTCCAGGCAACTGATGCCGATGGCAATCTGATGTGTACCGCATCAGATGGAACACAGGGTATTTGCAATACTGTTGGAACGGGTGGTGTAATATATGATACGCCAATATATGTTTCGTATTCAACATATGCACAAAATCAGGCGGCTGAAACAATGTTCCGCAGTTTGGTGTACGACATTGAAAAAGAAGCCCAGGCGATTTACAACAGTAAATTGACCCAAGAACAAAATATGTGCTTGGCATCAAATGCGGGCGGCATAATTGCACGCAACGATACAGGCAGCACATTCATGTGGTCAAAGTTAAGAAATAACAGAAAAGTTCCAGATGATTACACAGTCATGGGATTGGAACGCAATGACTTTGTCGCCAGCAATGATTTATATGGATCATTCTGCACGGTAAAGATTACAATCCAATCCGATGATCCAGATATCAGAAATGCGATGAATGGCGCAGATTGGGCAACAACATACTTTGCCGTTGGCGATACATTCACCTGTGGCAGCTGGATACCATCTGACGAGCTAGAGGCAATTGCAAATTCTGTTGCCGATGAACAAACCGCGGATAAAGCCGCCAGCCAACGCCGCACCCGCACATGGTTGGGTGTATTGGGTGGTGTCGCCGGTGCGATTGGTGGTGCATACCTGGGTCAGGGCATTAATGATGGCTCTATCCTGGGCGGGTTAACGGGCAAGAAAGATTCTTCTAATACAAAAACATCTGCACTAGCCAGGATCAATGCAATTGAACGGATTATTAGCAATCCAACTGTTTACGGGAATGAAATAGCATCTGTTACAAGTTACATGAGTTCATTGGAAAACGAAGCAAAGTCTTTGGGTGTTATAGATGCAACTATTACAGGTGCAAGCACAGCAGTATCAAAATGGTCAACGGAATATGACAATACACATGATGCAAATGGCAATATTAAAAAGGAAGATGGTAAAAATGTAGATACAGCAGCCTACGATAATGCTGTTACAACTGCAACCACACAATTGAATGCATTGAAAACAGCAATTAACAATACAGATGGTAAATCTGATTCTGATAACAAGAATTCATGGATTGCCCCAACTGTTGGTGCGGTTGTAACGGGTGCGGCGGGCGCAACAATATTGACATTGGCAACACGTGATATCCAGAATGCAAATCTGTCTGCGGAACAGAAACAGATATATGAAGACTGGATGAACAATGTCGGCAGCCACCTGAAATGCTATATCGGTGCTGATGAAGCCGGCGAATATGGCGACATAATCAGCGTCAGCATGGAATAAAAAACGGGGCATCGCCCCGTTTTTTCAAAGTGCAAAGTTCAGAGTGCAAAGTTTAAAGTGCAGAGTGTAAAGTGCAATTGTTGTCCGCGCCAACGGCGCGAACTGCTTTCGTGTATCATCCCGCCCAACATACACTTTCTCTTGTCATTGCGCCCCCCCTTGTCATGCGCGGCGCAGCGAAGCAATCCAGTAAATAATGTCGTCGCGTATGCGACACATATCGCATTCACTGGATCGCCAGGGGCGCACTGCTCCCCCGCGATGATAAAAAGCACCGTGCCAAGTTCCCCTCCGTTGGAGGGGTGCCGCGCAGCGGCGGGGTGGTCAGAGAAGCCAAGACAGTATTACCACCATGTCCCATAGATCGCCAGGGGCGCACCGCTCTCCCCCCTCGTAATGACAAGGGACCAGAGTGCAGAGTACTGTGTCGCTGCGTGACGAAAAACAAATTTTTATCTTTTCACTGTTGAATTTTTGTGTTAAAATTAATCCTAAGAGAGAATATGAAACATATATCCAGATTTTTATTATGTGCATTATCGTTGGTTTGTGCGAATACCGCAATCGCGGCGCCGGTGGCGACAACAGTGGGCAGCAATTTAACCGCATACAATCCGACATCGGGCGCAACAAATAATGCCATGTGGAACGCGTACATGAATCCGCGCGCGAACACATCGGCACCAACGGCAGATTTTGGAAATTGTAATGCGGCAATAATTCGTTGCGCCCAGCCAAAGTGTTCAAATGGGGGCTGTGCAACCATGGATGTTGCGCGCCCGATTGTTGTTGGCTGCGTTGAAACAAATCCATCGTGCAAGCAGTATGGTGATGATTTAATTGACTATATCGCGGCGCAATTGGTGTCTGACGCAAATGCGGCATCTGCCGCGGCGGCAAATGCCACGGCAACGGCTGCCCAGGCTGCGGCGGCACAAAGTAATCAACAATTACAGCAAATGCAGCAACAGATGCAGCAGATGCAACAACAAATGGCGCAACAAAGCGCCGATACAGCCGCACAGATCCAGGCTGCCTTGGAACAGCAACAGGCGGCAACCACCGCCGCAATTGCAAATGCCACGGCATCAACACAATCGGCAACATCTGCCACAGCATCAACCACAAGTGGCGCAACCACATCCAGCGACACAACCGCCAGTTTGTCTGCGGGTCCAATTGATTTAACCGCCGCGCAAACATTGGCGGCACAATCGGGGGTTGATGCAAACCTGTTGGCGCGTGAACAAATTTCGGGTGAAATTTTAACCGATGTTGAAAATGCAGAGGTTGCATTAAAATCTGCCAAGGCGGCAATGGAAACCGCATTTGAATATGCGGGCTGTGATTCCACAGGCAGCAATTGTGCCGGACCCGAACGGGTAAAGGTGTTTAAGCAAAAGGCAATGGAATTTTTTGACCCGTATAATGATGTGTTGACTGAACTATACGATGCATTAATATTGGCGCAATCCGTTGGGGTTGATATTACCGATATTTATATGATGTTAAGTGGTACATGTAATGTATGGGGGCAATATCTGTGTACCAAAGATCAGGTTATGCATTATAACAGCATAAATTGTGTTAATGGGAAATCCGTGCCTGTTACAACCGGGGGTGGCACGGTATTTGGTGGCGCATCATGCGAACCCGGCCAGGTTGTCCCAATGTCTGACGGTGGATGCCAATTAATAAAAACATTAACAAGTGATGCAGATGTTCAACGCAATTGGCTGTATCCCGAAGAAGGGCTTGATGATGCCCAGGTTCGTGTTGGTTGTGCATCTGAAATATTAGATAATTCGCCATTGTTCAGAAATATGCGTCGCCAGGCAGATATTGATATCGAAACACTGCAACGCATAATCGAACAAGACGCGCCGTCAACATATGGCATGGGCGGTTCGACATTAGCCAGTCGCCGTACCCCGGAAAATGATGGTTTGCCATATTGTAAATTAAATGATGAAACATATCGTGATTTACAACAAATTGCGGCATTAAAAGAATTACCAGACAAGGTGTGCGTCAGTGAACGCGAAATGCGCCGTATTGCGGAAAATGGTGCATCAATTACGGAATCCAGCAATGAATCCGCTGCGGCATATTATGAACAGTGCCGCGCAATGTCTGGGAATGAATATGCAAAATGTTTATGCAACGCCAGAAAGGGTGGATGGCAAATGTGGAACACGACTACAAACGAATGCGAATGCTATTTCAATGATCAATCATTCGATTGGAACAGATTGGAATGTGTCAGCGACAGTGAAAATACTGCCAACACGATTGACAAACGAATAGAACCATTAACATTGTATGATACATCACAATTTGGTGGAATTCACGGTGATGAGCCATTTAAGGCCGTGAAAGATTTTAATGACTATATGCAAAAAGCAGATAGTTCAAATAGATTAAATGCGTGTATGACCTATGGCGGAAAATGGGATATAAAAAAAGATACATGTGATTGTACAGGATCTGAATATTTTATAGAATGTTTAAAATCGGCTACATAATAATATGAGACAACAAAATAAATTTTTATCATTTTTTCAATCTGCCATGGTTATGGCATTGGGATTATGTGTCTGTATGCCGGCGATGGCGGCATCGGATAACGGATGTAATGATCTGGATACAAATGGTTTTATAACCCCAGAATTGGCATTGTGTACAACCCATGCATATAATATTGGGTTAACACAAAACCCATCCAGTGCCGCAGACAAGCAAATTATGCGCGATGTTGTTGCATTAAAGACAACCGTCATGATGCAGCAAATGTATAAACAATACAGTTTCTTAGAGGCAACATTAAACCGCATGAAAACGCAATTGCGCCGCGAAATATTAACCACAAATTTCGAAGCCGCCGGCGCATCATCGTCTGATTCATCTTCTTCAAGTTCTTCATCAATTGGTGGCAATAATGGCATTGCGGGTGCAGAAAATTGTCGCAGCGCTGGTTCTACGGCGGATGTTATGAGTTGCCTGTCGCGTAATTTAGACAGAATTTCAACAGCAATAAATAATTCTGATATTGGCGCGGCGCGGCGTCAAATTCAAACAGATTTAGAAACAATGCGCTTGTATGACAATTTGACACCAAAAGATCAAACCACATCTGATAAAAAATATTCATCAGTCAGTGCGCAATTTGCATCGGCATATAATGAATGCGCCGATGCTGGTGCAAATCGTCAAAAATTAAGTTCATGTGTTGATTATATGCGTGTATTTATTACCCGCAATATAGAGGCACAAAACAATAATCAAAATCGTAATATGTATAATTCATATATGCGTTAAAAGTATAATCATCTATAAACGCCCGTTTGGGCGTTTTTTTTGCATTTGGATGCGTCCCAACATTATTCTTAATATACATTGTGCAAAATTTGATGTGTATGATGCCCGCTGTGTATGGCATCGGTCTTTATCACCCCGCGGCTTGATTCTGCCATTCTTTCATTTCGGTACTTAACTCTACACTTTTGTCATCCATCGGCGCGGGGTCCCCAGGATCCAGGTAATTATGCGCACACCTTTTCTTGTCATTGCGAGCCATCGCAGATGGCGCGGCAATCTCTTCTGTATCGTTGTGTTCCACAATGTGTCGCTCGGGCGCGTATGCGCCCTGTGCGTATCCTCGTATTTGTTCAAACTGCGCTAGCGCTTGTTTTCACATACTCTTTATTCCCTCGGCTTACGCCTGCGGGTATCCTCGTATTTGTTCAAACTGCGCTATCGCTTGTTTTCACATACTCGGATTCATTGCGAGCCATCGCAGATGGCGCGGCAATCCAGTAAGTTATGCCGTCGCGCAGCGACACAATATTTGAACTTTGCACTTTGAACTTTGCACCATGAAAAAACGCCCCGTGGGGCGTTTTTTATGGACATACAGACAATTGTTTTAACACATTCTGGACATCGTTATTAACCGATACGGTTATTTCGCGTTGAAGTCCGTCTGTATATGTATAATAGAATTTATAATCTTTAAATTCTGGGAATGCCTTGTATGCCTGTTCAAATGGCGCCAGCATTGCCTGGAACCATTGGCGCCCACGGCACAGACATCCATTTCTGACATCGGCAACAACCACCGCGGTCGCAGTATTTGGGTATTTTGTATCCAATTCTTCATCTGTTATCATCAGGCAACGCGCCCCCAGTCCATAAAAATTCGCATCATCTGCCAAAAATTTATAAACCAATCCATCAGACGCGCCGGCTTGCTTTAACGAATATGCAATTCCATCTGTACAACATGCATTTGCAGAATTCATCAGCATTTTATAGCGTTCCAACAATGGCGCCGCCAGTGGATGATTTGCGGTTATATTTTTGTCGCAACGCGCCGCCGCAATAAATTCAGCCATTTTGTCTGTACGAATACGTGGACTGCGTGGCGAAACAGTTTCGCGAATGATTGGCTTTCTGCGCCAAATTTCACATTCTGTTTCTGATTCAAATGGGCATCCGTCCGCCCGACCAAATGTTATATTCACAACTTCGCTTAAATCCTGGGCAACATATTCCGATCGTGGTGCCAGCAAAGGCATTCTCTGAACCTGGGATGGCAGAGTTATTGATTGAACCGGTGCAGTATCAACAACGGTTGTATTTTGTTCTGTTGTGATTGTTTTTACGCCACAATCAACATCTGTTTCGTCAACTTCAACATTATCCGCCCATAAATTTTCAGTTGGTTTTCGTGGACTTAATAATTCTTCGACCCGTGCGCGTGTTGCAGCGGCATCAGCCATATTTTGACGATACAGGTCAACAACGCTGATTGTGCCGGGGTTAAAGTGATTTTCTGCAACAACTGTTGCAACTGGTTCGGTTGGGGCATCTGCTTCGCGAATATATAATTCTGGCATCGGCTGCAAGAACCAATCTGTAAAATCCTTGTACTTATAACTGGAAATCGAATCGTCCCAAATTGGAACACCATCGCGCCAGTCCACGGTTTTATCATACCCGCGTGGATCATAATCACCCGCGGTTCCGTCCCATACCGGTGGTCTGTCGTCATCAGGTACCGGTTTTATAGACAGCAGTTTTGCCTCTACCATTGGCTCTGGCGCTGCATATACATATTGCACGGGCGCACCCAATACAGTTGGCGTCCCAACGCTGGGACCCGCAACCACAGGTGCCGGTGCAATATTTAATGGCGCAATATAACAATCGTCCCCAGTGCAGTCAGACGCCACAACTGGTGCAATCCCGCATAAACAAATCAGGGATGAAAAAATAAAAATTCTGTTTTTCATATCTCTTGAATAATATCACAAAAAACATACCTTTTGAATACAATTTTCAGATTTTCTGCATTTTTATTAAATTTTTTGTCAAGCGGGGCTTGAAACAGGATTTTTATACCCTATATATAAAAACGAACCCGCCGAATTGGATATATATTCAATCAACGGCGCACAATTCCGATTTTGTTCAGATGTAATCGAATCGATTTAAATATTATGCGATTTTTACGAATTTAAATAAAAAACGAATCATAAAAATCCATAATTGCGAATCGTATTTCGGCGCCAAATAAAAAATATTAAAAAAAAGTAAAAATTTTTTTAATAACAAAAATGGCTGATTTCTGGCGATTTTTCCTATTGGGTTTGGGTGCCGAATGATTTTTTAAAATTATTTCTGACAAATCGCTTGACTTTTTGAAAAAATGTGCGCATACTATGCGGGCTTTCAAGTTGGGAACAAATCAAAAAAAATCTCAACCCCTGAAATTCTGCGGTTAACGGAACGACCAATGGAAATAGGGTTCTTGTTAATAACGCAAACATTGTGAATAAAAGCAGCTCATCAAATTCAAGAAGGGATGTGCAGACAGTTGAATTTGGAAATATCCAAACTTTGACTAAGTCAATGTGCATATCCTGGACAGGTAGTAGGTTTACATATTAAACCTCGTTAAAAACTTGTCTTGCGAATTATATATCATGTAAAGACGAACTGAATATTAATGTCAGGTTTGTTTAATAATGCACAGGGCTTAACTAACAGGTTTTTTAAAACTTGAGAGTTTGATCCTGGCTCAGAACGAACGCTGGCGGCAGGTCTTAGGCATGCAAGTCGAACGGGTGAAGCAGGGCTTGCCCTGTGGATCTAGTGGCGCACGAGTGAGTAACGCGTGGGAAACTGCCCATTACTGGGGAATAACGTTTGGAAACGAACGCTAATACCGCATACGCCGGAAACGGGAAAGATTTATCGGTGATGGATGTGCCCGCGTTGGATTAGCTTGTTGGTGGGGTAATGGCCTACCAAGGCAATGATCCATAGCTGGTCTGAGAGGACGATCAGCCACGCTGGAACTGAGACACGGTCCAGACTCCTACGGGAGGCAGCAGCTAAGAATATTGGGCAATGGAGGAAACTCTGACCCAGCCATGCCGCGTGAATGAAGAAGGCCTTCGGGTTGTAAAGTTCTTTTAGTCGTGAAGATGATGACAGTAGCGACAGAAAAAGCACCGGCTAACTTCGTGCCAGCAGCCGCGGTAATACGAAGGGTGCAAGCGTTGTTCGGATTTACTGGGCGTAAAGCGTCCGTAGGTGGTTTGTTAAGTCAGGGGTGAAATCCCGGGGCCCAACCCCGGAACTGCCTTTGATACTGGCAAGCTGGAGCGTGATAGAGGAAGATGGAATATCTGGTGTAGGGGTGAAATCCGTAGATATCAGATAGAACACCAATGGCGAAGGCAGTCTTCTGGATCATTGCTGACACTGAGGGACGAAAGCGTGGGTAGCAAACAGAATTAGATACTCTGGTAGTCCACGCCCTAAACGATGCATGCTTGTTGTTGGTTTCCTTCGGGATATCAGTGACGTAGCTAACGCGTTAAGCATGCCGCCTGGGGAGTACGATCGCAAGATTAAAACTTAAAGGAATTGACGGGGACCCGCACAAGCGGTGGAGTATGTTGTTTAATTCGATGCTACGCGAGAAACCTTACCGACCCTTGACATCTTGGTCGCGACTTCCAGAGATGGTTGTCTTCAATTCGGTTGGACCAAAGACAGATGCTGCATGGCTGTCGTCAGCTCGTGTCGTGAGATGTTAGGTTAAGTCCTGCAACGAGCGCAACCCACGCCCTATGTTGCCAGCGGGTAATGCCGGGAACTCTTAGGGGACCGCCCGCGTCAAGCGGGAGGAAGGTGTGGATGACGTCAAGTCATCATGGTTCTTACGGGTCGGGCTACAAACGTACTACAATGGTGGCAGCAATGGGTCGCGATACCGCAAGGTAAAGCCAATCCTCAAAAGCCATCTCAGTTCGGATTGTCCTCTGCAACTCGAGGGCATGAAGCTGGAATCGCTAGTAATCGCTGATCAGAATGCAGCGGTGAATACGTTCCCGGGTCTTGTACACACCGCCTGTCAAACCATGAGAGTCGATTTCACCCAAAGTCGGTAGTCTAACGCAAGGGGACGCCGCCTACGGTGGGGTTGGTGATTGGGGTTAAGTCATAACAAGGTAGCAGTACCGGAAGGTGCGGCTGGATCACCTCCTTTATAGAGAACACCGTTTACACGAAAACGGTCAATCCAAATGCGACTGTCTGAATATCTCTTTTTGAAATAATTCTGGTATCAGCGGAACTATTTGATATGGATAATTTCGTAAAACCGGATGTCTTGGGTCAGTAGTTCAGTTGGTTAGAATGCCGCTCTGATACAGCGGAGGTCGAAGATTCGAGTTCTTCCTGACCCACCATAATATTGATGAGGTTGGAATCAAAGATAAGTTTTTATCTTTGATTCCAGATGTTCTGTCGAATATCGTCGGAATCTGCTTTTATAGCAATACATTGTTAATCGGTTTTTATGTCGCAAGTTAAGATTTTATAGAAATATAAAGTTTTGATTTGTTGAACATCGTAATCTCAAAAATCTTTCTGAAAGAGTAATCACAAATGTGATAATTCAATTAGAAACAAGAATCAACTAAGCTTGAAAACTCATTAAATTTGTTATTTATGTGTTTGGGGACTTATCTCTTCAAGCATAAGATAAAAAGTAACAAAGGGTGTTTAGTGGATGCCTTGGCAATCAGAGGCGATGAAGGACGTGAAAGACTGCGATAAGTCCGGGCGAGCCGTCAATATGCTTTGACCCCGGAATTTCCGAATGGGGAAACCCAATCCGTATGGATTATCTTTGACTGAATACATAGGTCAAAGAGGCAAACGCAGAGAAGTGAAACATCTCAGTACCTGCAGGAAAAGAAAGCAACAGCGATTCCCTTAGTAGTGGCGAGCGAAACGGGACCAGCCCAGTGGTTTGGATTTTAGCTAGCAAAATGTGGTGGAAAACACAGCAATAATAGGTGATAGCCCTGTATGCGAAAGCTAGTTTCCGAATCCAAGAGTAGAGCCGTACACGTGAAATTCGGTTCGAATATGGGGGGACCTTCCCCCAAGGCTAAATACTCCTGATTGACCGATAGTGAACAAGTACCGTGAGGGAAAGGTGAAAAGAACCCCGAAGGGGGAGTGAAATAGACACTGAAACTGAATACCTACAAGCTGTCAGAGCCGGTTTTCCGGTGATGGCGTACCTTTTGTATAATGAGCCAACGAGTTATTATTGCATGCAAGCCTAAGCCGCTAGGTGTAAGCGAAGGGAAACCGAGTCTGAATAGGGCGATTTGAGTATGCAGTAATAGACCCGAAGCGGGGTGATCTAGGTATGGGCAGGCTGAAGGCGGTGTAACAATCGCTGGAGGGCCGAACGCACCAATATGGCAACATTGGGCGATGACCTGTGTCTAGGGGTGAAAAGCCAATCGAACCCCGTTATAGCTGGTTCTCCGCGAAAACTATAGAGGTAGTGTCTCAAGTGTTCGTTGTTGGGGGTAAAGCACTGAAATGGCTAGGGGGAGTAAAATCTTACCAACCCATATCAAACTCTGAATACCAACAAATTATAGCTTGGGAAACAGTCCATCGGTGCTAAGGTCGGTGGACGAGAGGGCAACAGCCCAGACCGCCAACTAAGGTCCCAAAATGATGATTAAGTGGGAAAGTGGGTCGAGATTCCAAAACAACCAGGATGTTGGCTTGGAAGCAGCCATCGTTTAAAGAAAGCGTAATAGCTCACTGGTCTATTAGAGTTTCGGCAACGAAAATGTAACGGGGCTAAAATCATCTACCGAAGTTGCGGGTGTGTCGTAAGACACGCGGTAGCGGAGCATTCTGTAAGCCTGTGAAGCCGAAGGTGTGAGCCACGGTGGAGGTATCAGAAGCGCGAATGTTGGCATGAGTAGCAGCTAATCAAGGTGAGAAACCTTGACGCCGTAAGAGCAAGGGTTCCTATCCAATGTTAATCAGGGTAGGGTGAGTCGACCCCTAAGGCGAGGCCGAAAGGCGTAGTCGATGGGAACACGGTTAATATTCCGTGACCTGCGTGAGAGTGACGAATTGCGTAAATTGTTTGACCTTATTGGATTGGTCGGGCAGTGAAGCAGTTCCAGGAAATAGCCCACGCGTATAGATCGTACCCAGAACCAACACAGGTGCTCGAGTCGAGTAGACTAAGGCGGTTGAGAGAACTATGTTGAAGGAACTAGGCAAAATGCATCCGTAACTTCGGGATAAGGATGACCTGTTTCAAGGCAACTTTAATCAGGTGACACAAACCAGGTGGGGGCGACTGTTTACTTAAAACCCAGGTCTCTGCTAAATCGTATAAGATGATGTATAGGGACTGACGCCTGCCCAGTGCTGGAAGGTTAAGCAGAGGTGTGCAAGCATTGATGTGAAGCCCCAGTAAACGGCGGCCGTAACTCTAACGGTCCTAAGGTAGCGAAATTCCTTGTCGGGTAAGTTCCGACCCGCATGAATGGCGTAACGATCTCCACACTGTCTCCAACATAGACTCAGCGAAATTGAATTCTCGGTGAAAATGCCGGGTACCCGCAGCTAGACGGAGAGACCCTATGAAGCTTTACTGCAGTTTCGTACTGGCACTAGGACTCATTTGCGTAGGATAGGTGGGACGCTTTGAAGTGTGGATTTTGGTTCACATGGAGCGGTTGGTGAAATACCACCCTGATGTGTTTTAGTGTCTAACCAGCGTTCTTGAACCAGGGCGTGGGACAGTGCGTGATGGGCAGTTTGACTGGGGTGGTCGCCTCCCAAATCGTACCGGAGGCGCGCGAAGGTTTGCTCAGGTTGGTCGGAAATCAACCGGTGAGTGCAATGGCAAAAGCAAGCCTGACTGCAAGGGGGACACCCCGAGCAGAGACGAAAGTCGGTCATAGTGACCCGGTGGCTCCGCATGGAAGGGCCATCGCACACGGATAAAAGCTACTCTAGGGATAACAGGCTGATGCTACCCAAGCGTCCATAGCGACGGTAGTGTTTGGCACCTCGATGTCGACTCATCGCATCCTGGGGCTGGAGCAGGTCCCAAGGGTATGGCTGTTCGCCATTTAAAGCGGTACGTGAGTTGGGTTAATAACGTCGTGAGACAGTTAGGTCCCTATCTACTGTGGGCGTTGGATATTTGAGCGAACTTGACCTTAGTACGAGAGGACCGGGTCGAACGAACCTCTGGTGTACCTGTTGTCGCGCCAGCGGCAC